>CAZGKX010000103.1:1369-1890 GCA_964525945.1 uncultured Legionellaceae bacterium | reverse complement strand
AACCAGCATCTTTTGCCATTTTAATTGCTGCCAAAGTCTCAGTGATAGTGCCGATCTGATTAAGTTTAATCAAAATCGAATTGCAAACACCTGATTCAATTCCCCTTTTGAAAATTTTGGTATTAGTAACAAATAGATCATCACCAACGATTTGGATTTTTTTGCCCAATTTGTCTGTCATCAATTTCCAGCCTGCCCAATCGCCTTCGGCCAAACCATCTTCAATTGTAATCAGGGCAGGATATTTGTCCACCCAGTTTGACAAGTAATCAACAAATTCCGCTGAAGAAAGTTTTTTGTTTTCAGATTCCAAAGTGTAAACACCATTTTCGTAAAGTTCAGAAGCGGCAACATCCAAACCCAAGCAGATATCGTTGCCTAGTTTCAGTCCGGCTTTTTCGATTGCCAGACAAATTACTTCTAATGCCTCTTCATTTGAGCGTAAGTTTGGGGCAAAACCGCCTTCATCACCAACAGAGACGCTCAAACCCTTGCTCTTCAAGACTTTGCTTAAGTTATGA
>CAZGKX010000103.1:0-1359 GCA_964525945.1 uncultured Legionellaceae bacterium | reverse complement strand
CGCCAACTGGAAGAATCATAAATTCTTGAACATCCATGTTGTTATCAGCATGGGCGCCGCCATTTAAGACATTCATCATTGGTACTGGCATTAAAAATGGATCATTGCCACCTAAATAACGGTAGAGTGGTAAACCAGCTTCATTAGCTGCTGCGCGTGCAATCGCCATTGATATAGATAAAATTGCATTGGCGCCAAATTTACTTTTGTTTTCGGTACCATCGAGTTTAATCATTAAATTATCAAGTTCAGCTTGCTGCGTTGGATCTGCGCCAAGCAAAGCCTCGCGAAGCTCATTATTAACATAGCCGACCGCTTTTAAAACGCCCTTGCCCAAATAGCGCTTAGCATCGCCATCGCGCAACTCTAGTGCCTCTCTTGAGCCCGTAGATGCACCAGATGGTACACAAGCACGACCGATCACACCTGAAGAAAGAATTACATCAGTTTCAACGGTAGGATTACCCCGTGAGTCCAAAATTTCACGAGCTTTAATATCGGATATTGTTGTTGCCATAATTATTATCTCCCATTATAGTATTGTTATAGAAATTTGGCGCCATTATCAAGCAATGCAGAGCAAAAAGCCATAAATTTTATTGCTAAGTTTTTAGTCAATAACCAGTTCTCTGGCTACTGGATGACTCAGAAATAATGGCATGCTTTCTGTAAAACCATAAGCACCAACATTTAATATTGCCAATATGTCGCCTGGTTTTGTAATACATAATTCCGCGGCCTGATCAAAACAGTCAAGCGCAGTACAAAGCGGACCAGCGATCATATATTTTTCTATGCCGGATCTATTAGCTAATAATCCAGTTAAATTTATGATTGGATGTTTTTGTCCAATTAATATTGGGCGCGCCAAGTGATTTAAACCACCGTCAACTATAGCAATATTGGTTTCTCGCGATATTTTGGTATATAAAACTTTGGTTAAATATATGCCGGCAAATCCAGTTAGAAAGCGCCCTAATTCAAGAACTAGGTTAGTGTTTTTTATAAAATCTTTATAGGCGTTGTGATTTATTAACTGATTCAATGCTAATCCCAATGCTGGTATATTAAGCTCATGTTCTTTTTGTGAATAAGGTATACCAAACCCTCCTCCCAAATCAATATAGGAAAAATCAAGCCGATATTTTTTGCAAAGAGTTTTTGCTGTGGCAATAACATTTTTGGTATTGGAAAAAATTTTTTTCCAAGCCAATATTTGTGAGGAATTAAAAATATGAATACCACGTAAAACAACATGGCGCCTAGTTTTTAATGCATGGAAAAAACTTTCCATCTGTTCAATGTCCCGACTTCCGCACTTTTTGTCATCGAACAAGGGTAAATACATTTAAAATCAAT
>CAZGKX010000102.1:0-1960 GCA_964525945.1 uncultured Legionellaceae bacterium | reverse complement strand
GAGTTAGATTACTATTATCCGATTAAAGTGCCCCCGGATTTGGGGTAGAGCCAAAATGTTTGCATCGTGATGTGTCATATCAGAAAGTAGATGATTTTTTTACTCCTGAATTAATTAAGGAAGCTTATCAGCATTGGCAAACTACATTGGGAGCATTGGTTCGAGGACTTCCTGAATGCAAACAAGTTCTTGATGAAACAAAAGCCTTTGTTGGAAAATTTTTGTGCTAAAATCACACGGATCAATGGGGTCAATCTGACCCCATTGATCTTTTTATTTGTTTTTACAATCAAACAAAAACCGCCTAGCACTGCCTGATACAACAGTGACGAAAACGTGCCATAACTGTGGCCGTTTGTAGTGTGTTTGTGGCTGTTCTAGGCAGTAATTCGATGATTTGATGCATCGTAAGATGTTGATTTATAATGTCTTCTATTATTGAGTATCAGGCTTCGAACCAAGGTGTCGGGGGTTCGAGTCCCTCCGAGCGCACCATTTTTTATACTTATTGACTTAGTTACGAGGAGACAATCTAAACATCTCAATTAAGTAGTTATGTTTTCTTGTGAAGGAAATTATTAACGGAATGGGAGTTATCCTATTCGTACTTTAAAATGGAAAAGGCAGATAGATGATCAGAAAAATAATTATTGCATCATTATTATTAGGACTACAAATTAATAGTGCTAATGCTGGCTTATACAATACAACTGTTCATAGCCGAGCAAATTGTCTCAATAATGAGTCCATTACGTGGTGGAACGGTCATCCTTATAACTGGAAAGTGGTTAGTATTCATAAACACTATCAGGCAGGAATGCATCTTATCGATACTGGATTTATCTTCAATGATCGTGTTGCTGCAATACATTGGGGCGAAGGCGTACATGGGGGGTTCGTTGTATGGGGCTATCATTACTTAAAGGGCTACCATGATTCAGCTCCTTTCGACACTACTTATGCGGAAGGTTGCAATATTATTGACGGTTGGGATTAAAGTGGGGATGGCAATGAAAAAAACAATAATATACGTCGTACTAATGGTATGTTCAGCAGCTATTTTTGCTCTAACACCCGAAGAAAAAGCGGCGCAAGAAATAGAAAATATGAAAATTTTGTCTCAAATGGGATTACCACTTCCTGGATCTGGTATTAAATTAGTGCCGCGGTCTCGGCTGAATCTTTCTCCTGAAGAAATTCAACAAGGGGATAAAGAAATGGTTGAATTTAGAGAAAAAGGATATGTAAATAAATTCATCAACCGTCCTCGTGAATTATTGAGAATGAATGAGGCTTTCGTTAAAAAAGAGTTGATGAAATCAGCCGGTAAAACGAATGATACAAGTACCGATTTAAGTAGCGATGTAAATGAAATTAAGCTTGCCTTCAAATTTCCAAGCATTTCTAAAAACAAAATGCTTGCAGCTTCCTCTTCAAATATTCACCTGTTAGCTGCAGCGCCAAAAGGCGGATTCCATGAAGACAAAGGCGGATGGTCTGGTGCCTCTCAATTCTTTACTTATAGAGGCATAGGTACTTGTTCGTATAGTGTTATGAACGTGAAGGCAGCGAATACCGCGGCGTTATTAGCGCAAGAAGATGTAACTTACACAATCAATAACAAGGCAACTATTTTGATGCCCGTTGAAGGCAGCGAAAGCTCGGGTTTTCTCTATTACATCAAATGGTATGACAATCAAAATTTTCATGAGCTTGAATGTGCCAATATGAAATACTCGGCAGAAACAAATAACTCTGTTATTGCGCTAGCTAATCAAATCGATTCCTATCAATGAAGGCGACGCGTTCTATAAACTTAGGAAGTGGTATTATTGAATGCCAATTACTGCCTGACACAACAGTGACGAAAACGTGCCGTAACTGTATCCGTTTGTAGTGTGTTTGTGGCAGTTCTAGGCAGTAATTCGATGATTTGATGCATCGTAAATTGTTGATTTAT
>CAZGKX010000101.1:0-2143 GCA_964525945.1 uncultured Legionellaceae bacterium | reverse complement strand
GACGTCTTGCCCAATTGCTTTTAACAGTGCGGTTAACGCAATGGCGATCGTCACCAAGGCGACGAGCACTTCAATCAAGGTGAATCCTTGTGGATTTTTCATGGTGATGGACCCGTTTTTACCGCAAGAATACCGCCAGGCTTATTGGTAACAATCGCCATCGAAGGTTGTTGTAAGGTGCCAAAACTGATTTGAAACAAGGATAGTTCGCCAGTAGGGTTGATCGTGATGGCAGGGTTATTGGGCAATGGATTGGGAAAATCTAAATGCATGACGATAAACCTAGGCGGTTGTTGTTGGTTAAAGAATTTTAACCCCACCATGGGTTTCCATTCATTTGCAGCAGTGAACCTTATTAATTGGTAACCTGGGTTGGTGAACCGTATTCCCAATGTATTTGCTTCTACAATGGCTTGGTGTTGGGCCAATTTCAGATAGCTTGTGAACTGCTCGGCGAATGCAATCACTCGCCGTTTTTCTCCAAAATCTCCAAACGATAACAAGGCAAATCCCAATGAAATTCCAATAATCAACAAGACCACTAGAATTTCAATTAAGGTAAAACCGGTTTTTTTCATTGCTTAACCAGCATTCCAATTGCCTATTTCTGCGTTGATGCCTGTGCCGCCGGGTTGCCCATCGGCTCCATAAGTAAAGACGTCAACTTCACCGTGTTGGCCTGGGTTTAAATACAAATAATCGCGGCCCCAAGGGTCTTTGGGCACCGTTTTTAAGTACGTTTTCCAATCCCGAGGTTCTGGATTGGTGGTGGGTTTTTCCACCAAAGCCATGAGCCCTTGATCAGTGCTGGGATAAATCCCGTTGTCGAGTTTGTAAAGGTCCAGTGCGTTTTGAATCGCGAGCACATCTTGTTTTGCTTTCACTACACGGGCTTCATCGGGCCTGCTGATGATTTTGGGAACAACCAATGCGGCAAGAATGCCAAGGATGACCACCACCACCATAATTTCAATCAGCGAAAAACCGCGTTGAGTATTTTTCATCAAGTGCTCCCAGGTGTTTATGAAACCAATTGTTCCATAGAGAATATAGGTAATAGAGTTGCTAAAACAATAAAAAGAACCACGGTTCCCATAAATAGGATGACCAAGGGCTCTAGTAAAGTCAATGCTGTATCAATCAAACGGCGTACTTCATTATCAAGGTGTTTGGCGGCGCGCTCCATCATGGTGGCCAATTGCCCACTTTTTTCGCCACTGCCAATTAAATGGGTTGCCATTGGGCCTAAATAAGAAGTGTCTTTCAGCGATTGGCTAATCGATGCTCCTTCGCGGACTTTAAGGGTCGCAACATCAAATGCCTCCCGCATGATGATATTGCTCACCAGACTCGCTGCAACCTGCATGGTTTCCAAGACACTGACCCCAGCAGCAAATAAAATACCAAAGGTGTGAATATAACGCGCCACGTTAATCGAGCGTACCAGATAGGAGGCAATCGGTACTTTTAAAATAAATCGATGCCATTTTGTTTTAACGGCATGGTTTTTTAAACTTCGTTTGAAGCCAATCAGCACCACCACTAAAAAAATCAACACATAAAGTCCGTAAGATTTTACAAATTCACTTAATGCGATCAACACCAATGTCATTGCTGGCAATGTTTGTCCACTGTTGGTAAACACTTCAATGATTTTAGGAACCACAAAGGCCAATAAAAAACCAATTATAGCGGTGGAAACGAGGATCATCATGGTGGGGTAAATCAACGCTTGTTGAATTTTTTGCCGTGTTTGTTGTTGATTTTCTGTATAATCAGCCAGTTTTTCTAAAACGACATCCAACCGTCCAGTTTGTTCCCCTGCGGCCACTGTGGCCCGGTATAATTCGGGAAATGCTTGAGGGTATTCTCCCATGGCTTGTGCAAGCGCATAACCTTCCATGACTTTTGAACGCACACCAATGATCAGTTGTCGAACCTTGTCTTTTTCCGATTGTTCACTGACGCCACGCAAGGATTCCTCAATAGGAATACCGGCGGAAAGCAAGGTGGCCAATTGGCGGGTGAGCAAGGCTAAATCTGGTGCTGACAATTTATCGCGAGGTTTGGTTTGGGATTTTTTTATGGTTTGAACATGGGTGGGAATCAAGCCTTGATCGCGTAACAATTGCCGCGCGTGGCG
>CAZGKX010000100.1:0-2155 GCA_964525945.1 uncultured Legionellaceae bacterium | reverse complement strand
AAGACATGGTTTAAACTCCTGTGAAAACCGAACAATCAATGGTTTCTAATCTTTAATCCAGTAATTTTTCCAACCCATAAAACAGTTGTTGGCAGGTTGTCACGCGTTGGCAGGCTAAGATGATTCCTGGCATAAAGCAGCTTCTATCGATGCTATCGTGGGTTATTGAAAGGGTTTCACCGGTGTTGCCAAAAATAACTTGTTGACGGGCTAAAACACCCGGAAGGCGAACGGAATGAATGGGGACGTCATGATGGTTCGCTCCGCGTGCGCCTGCGACTAATTCTTTGAGTGCCAATTGATTTTTCTTGGTCACTCGGGCGCCAGCGATCAGTTCTGCCGTTTTTATGGCGGTCCCTGATGGCGCATCCACTTTTTGTTGGTGATGCGATTCGATGATTTCCACTTCCGGCAGTAAACGGGCGGCTTGTTCTGCAAAACGCATCATTAAAAGGGCACTTAGCGAAAAATTAGGAGCAATGACGCCACCCAGTTTTTTTTCAGCACTCAATTTTTGCAGTGTTGCTATTTCATCACCCATTAAACCGGTGGTGCCAATGATGGGATGAACCCCACTGTTGATAATAATTAAACTGTTCTCATACGCGCAATCAGCGCTGGTTAAATCGATAACTATTTGTGCAGCATGGGCCAAAATTGCTTGCTGTAAATTATCGTTGCGGCCTAAACTGGCCACCAGTTGAAATTGCGGATGATCAACAATTGTTTTACAGGCCAATGCGCCCATTTTCCCATAAGCACCATTCACAATAACCTTTGTTTGCATTCTTATTTCCTCGGAACTTGACGTGGCTGAGTTTACGCTTGTTTTGTTTTTTTAGGTTGAGCGTGTGCCGATTTTTTAATCGTTTTGATGGCCCAAATCGATGCTGGGATCCAACCAACGAGGGTGGCTTGCAAAATCAAAGCGATCAATGCGCCGACAGGATCATCTTTGATCAACAAAACCAACCACGGGAAAAAAAGAGCCAATATATACAATAATACACGCTTCATTTAAAAATACCCCAGAAATGTTGTATATTACAGTATATACCTACGATCCATACTTGCAAATCCGCTTGTTTTACTGTACATTGCATGCTCATTTTGGAAGATTATTCTAATCATTTATACAAGGGTTTCGCATGAGAAATCAAGTGCTGCATCCTCATACCGCGGCAATCAATCAAAAGCAAAAAAATAAGTCCAAAAAAGCACGGCTTGATGCTTTGGCTTGGCTTGCTGGAAAATTTCCACAGGTGTTTGATAACACAACATGTATTCGTCCTTTGCATTTGGGGATCATGAATGAGATTTTAGTTTATGCAGCCGAAGCTTCTGAGGCTGGGATTTCCAAGAGTAAATTACGTGAAGCGGTTGTTATTTTTACACGACGACTTGATTACCTCGCTTGTTTAAAAGCGCGCGAAATGCGTGTTGATCTTCAAGGTAATTTGACGATCCCCGTCACGGACAGCGAGGCTGAACATGCCGCTGAAAAGATAAAAAAACGGGTTGAAAAAAGCGCAAAAAATGCACGTAAAAACTTTGCTCCCGTTGTGAAACCTCGTGCAGCAAAAGCGTCTACAGCACCAGAAAAAGAATACTCTTTGCATTATTCCGAGCCTTTGTTTTCGGAAAACCAAGTTTTCGAAAGGGCCTTACCTCGCCCTACCCAAGTCACAATAAAGCACAAACAAACGCGGCAATATGACCCCGATGCGGTCGCACGCTTGAAGCAAAAGCTCGGTCTCTCTTCTCAACGTGAAGAAAAAGACGAAACAATTGAGCAGTCATCTTAAGGTGTTGGGTCTTGCTAGGACACGGGGATTAAAGGCCTAATATTTCTTTTACAAACGGAATGGTGATTTTGCGCTGGGCGATCAAGGAGGCTTTGTCGAGGTGATCCAATAGTTGCTGCAATTCGTGCATGTTGCGGGCGCATCGCTTTAGCAAAAATTGCCCGACGCCATGCGGTAAGTCAAACCCACGTTTTTGCGCATGCAACCTTAATGTATTGATTTTTTCTTCATCGGCCAGCTCTTGGAGCTGAATAACCAAGCCCCAACTTAATCGCGACGTTAAATCAGGTAATTTTAGAGGCAGTTGCGGGGGAGGTAATGCGCCCGTGATCATTAAATTATTGGAGCCG
>CAZGKX010000099.1:0-2225 GCA_964525945.1 uncultured Legionellaceae bacterium | reverse complement strand
GTAGGATCTTTCATGATATCGCCCGAAAAAAAAGCAAAATTAACATGGCAATGCCGCAGAGGTATGTTGGAATTGGATTTAATTTTAGGGCATTTTTTACAATCTCATCTAGACGAGTTAAGCGATGAGCAAATAGCATCGTTTGAATTATTGCTTAGTCACCCTGATCCTGATTTGTACGCATGGTTGATGGGGTATGAAGAGCCTGAACATAAGGAGTGTGCGGATTTTGTTGCTTTTATCCGATTTCACCATAAAATTTAAACCGTCCCAAGACTATCTACGTACGGTAATTCTTCTCTATGCTTTTACGTTAATAGTGTTGATGCATTCAGGGTTGCCCTGGATCGTTACGATGAGCAGCTATGGCTTATTGTGCATACCGTTGCCTGAAATCATTCGCCATAAAAGTCCAATCATGAACGTTCTGCAGCTCAGCGCACAAGGTCGACTATGGCGGTTAAATTTAAAAGAAGGCCCAGAAATCCTCTATGAAAAAGCAGAAGTGTATTTTGATGGTGGCTTATTTTTTTTATTACGATTAAAACGTGTAGCCACGGATTTACACAGCCCAAGCTCCTCAGCAAAAAACCAAATTTTTAGAGGGCTGTTACTGCGGTTGAACAAGCGTTCACACAGAACGCTTGTTGTTTTTAAAGATCAATTAACAAAAAACCAATACAGAGTGTTGAATTATATCAGTTTTATGGGCTAGGAATGCGTTATCAGCTTGAATATATCCTGCAATTTATAGCGCGCGGCATGTAGGTGAAAGATTTTATTCAGCTGTACATTCAGCGTTCATGGTAACGTCACCTAAATTGATGAGCTCGACTTTGCCACCCGATGCGGCTGTCAGGTGAATTTTCTCGTTGTTGTGTACCATGACTTGAATCGCATCACCATTTGATAATGGCATGCCGTTGTAACTGCCTGATTTGCGTAACACTTTGATACTCATCAGAGTGTCTTCACTTTTGCTGGTCATTTTACAGGTTGCTTTAACAGCCCACATAAACACATTCACAAACTCTTGTGGTTCGTTGGGCTGAAGAACATAATTTGCAGAAATACCACGTTGAAACGTATGAACAGTGGTGGAGAATGCGTTGGTAGCGCATAAACTTGCTGCGCACAAAAGGGCAAAACTTGCTTTTTTAATCATCTTTATTTCCTCTTTGAACAAATTTTAAAGTGTACAGTATATTGGCTTTTTGCAAAAACCTCAATCTGTATTTTTATTGGACAAATATTTTTATCGCCAGTGGGCATTTTTCAAAATCTGTATGTATGCGCCGTGAATATGATATATTTAAGCAATTAAAAACAAAACGGTAGTTAGGACAAGACATGCGGCGTTATCTTTTTCTGGGTGCATTGATTTGTGTGTTTGGTGCTATCGTGGTGAATGCGGATGCCCAAGAGCCATTGTGCCAACAACATCACTGCGAATTGGTTGTTGATGCTGGCAGCACAGGTTCACGCATTCACTTATTTTCCTATGATATAAAAAACAACAACCCTGTTAAAATCAAAGAGGTTTGGTCAAAAAAAATTAAACCGGGTTTTGCTACGCTTGATCCTGATAAAAATTTAGTGGATGCATACCTCATCCGTTTATTTTCTGAAGTGCCCGAACAAAATGTACCCGTTTATTTTTACGCCACAGGGGGCATGCGTTTGCTTTCGTCTGCAAATCAACAAAAGCATTATCAGCTGTTAAGCGATTGGTGTTCTGCACAAAATATAACCTTGATGGATGCTAAAACCATCACGGGTTCAGAAGAAGGTGTGTTTGGTTGGTTAGCGGTTAACTATCAAATGGGGGGGTTGGAGTCCACCACCAAGCCTTTGGTTAATCTAATGGACATGGGGGGCGCCTCGGTGCAAGTGGCGATCCCCGTGCAAGCAAATGCTCCCATTGCGGCGGACGATCTGGTGCAATTGGATTTATATGGACGCCATCTTTCCTTATTCGTGCATAGTTTTCTAGGTTTGGGAGCAACGGAAGTTGCACACCAATTTTTGGACAATAAGCGTTGTTTTCCAAATGACTACCGGTTGTCCAATGGTGCAAAAGGTCAAGGCGATGCGTTGGCATGTGAGCGTAATATCACTCAATTGATCAATGTGGTTCATGGTGTGAAGACGGTCATTCAACCTGCCTTGGCCTTAAAGTCCACCGCAGAATGGTATACGATTGGAGGTTTAAGGGCGCTTGTATA
>CAZGKX010000098.1:0-2894 GCA_964525945.1 uncultured Legionellaceae bacterium | reverse complement strand
CCCATATCCCCAATCAATGTTTCATACCTCATGGGTAACTGTTCGATCATGCCATCAATACACGCTATACGGGCGACGTGTTGCACGTGCTCCATATCGATCGTTTCATCAAAAAACGCAATATTATCTAAAATGGAACCACAAAATAGCGCATCGTCTTGCATCACAGAAGCAGTCAATTCTCGATGGCTTCTTAATCCTCGTCTGTAAATGGATTGTCCATCCAAAAACACATCGCCCTCAGTAGGTTTTAAAAGCCCCATCATAATTTTAAGAAGAGTTGATTTACCGCAACCTGAGGGGCCAACGAGAACCACTTTTTCACCTGCCGCAATGGTTAAATTGAGGTTCTTGATGATAAAAGGTCCATGCTCATGGTACTGAAACGAGAGGTTATTGACCGTCAACTGGCCTTGCATGGCCTTGGTCATGTGCTGATCGCCATCGATATGCTCTGGAGGTTGGTATAAAATATCACTTAACCGATGGAGTTGGATTGACATCAATTTGTAATCAAAAAAATGCTGAATGAGAGAAGATGCTTTGTTCACCAACATCAATCTAAAACCAAGAAAGGCCACCAACATGCCAACAGACAATTGATGAGCCACCACCATTGTTGCACCAACACTCACAACAACGAGGTATTCCATATTGAGCAACAATTGATTGGCCACATGGTAATGATTTTGCATCTTTGCAATCTTTATGTCTTCGTTGAGTCCATTCACAAAACGATTTCGCCAAAGGTTTATACGCATCGATTCTTTTTGAAAAGATTTAATAGTGGCTATTCCTTGTAACGTTTCCAAAAAAATCGAGTTAGCCAATGCATGGTGGTGAATGGAGGAGGTCGTGCAACGCTTCAAGGCGTGATAAGAGCAATAACGAACTGTGATATAAAATCCCAATGCCACCAACACGACACCTGTTAACCGTTGGCTATAAATAAACATCACCAACAAAGTGATGCACATCATAAAACCATCCAAAACAGCCGTGATAAAATCATGGGTTATTTTTTTTTGGATTGCATCTATCGCTTGAAATTTAGATTGGATGTCCCCTTTGTGACGCGCTTCAAAAAATGCCAACGGCAATTTTAATAAGTGCTTGATAATGTTTGATGAACATATTTCCGTGACATGCTGGCTCACGTAAATGGTTAGATAACCACGCGCATAATCGGTCAATGCGTAGAATATCATTAATAAAGCGCATCCTAGGGCAAGGGTGGATAAATTATCAAGATTATTGCTGCCAATCACCGCATCCGTGACATACTGGATAAACAAGGGGTTCAATAAATTAAGAAATTCAATAACCCCCGCCAGAACAAAGAGCAAACCAATGATAGTGTGCATCCCTCGGATACGCTTCACCAAATCATAAAGACGTAACGGCTGTTGCAATGAACGTGTTTGAAAATTTTCCCCAGGTGTAACTTCCAGAACAATACCCGTAAAGGATTGAGACACTTCTTCCATTGGACAAAAACGCATGCCAAGGGCTGGATCGTGGATCACAATACCTTTGCGCTTAACTTTTTTTAACACAACAAAATGATTCATATTCCAATGCAAAATAGCGGGTTTTTTTAGCAAATGCAGCTCTGATAGAGGCAATTTTAACGCCCTGGTGTTGAAATCTAATCGATCAAACAATAAACAAAGTTGTTTAAGTGTCATGCCGCGAATCGACGGCTTTGTTAAATGATGCAACGCTTGCAAATCAAGGGTATGTCCCCAAAAATGACCAATCATAACCACACAAGCATGACCGCATTCCGCCATTTCATTTTGTAAAACCACGGGCAATTTTGCACGCTGCCTAAACCGTAATTGCGCTTGATGAATCGTCATGCCGGTACATCTCCAAAGTAGCTCAAAAGAGGGTCAAACAGCCATTGCCAAATTTTTTTACGCTTACCCACCAGCACTGCTGAAAAAGTCATGCCTTGCTGCAATTGCTGTGGTTTTCCATAAAGAATGATATGTTGTTGGGTTAAACGAGCCCGGGCTTTGTAGTAAGGTTGGTTAATTTTTAGAGGTTTTTCTTCATCGTTGTCGGTTAAAATATTTTGGCTAATCTCTTCGATAACTGCTTTCACCGCGCCAAAGCGTTGATAAGGAAATGCATCGTAACGAATAACAGCTTGGGCATGTTTTTCTAAAAAATTTGATTTATTGACGGGTATAAACAATTCCGCAACCCATTTGGCGTTAACAGGCAAAATATTGGCCAACGGTTTGGAGAATCGGGCAACTTGCCCTTGGTTGATCAACAGGCTGGATACAATACCTTTTACAGGGGCATAAATCACATATGAACACGATTGCTTGTATTTTATTAGATGCATGGCCAACTCATTTTTTTCTTGAACCAAATGATTCATTTCATCCAATTTTGTTTGGTAAGTGGTGATCGAAATGTATTTTTTTCGTAACAATGGCAGCAAAAGAGCCAGTTGTTGACGTTTGTTGTCGAGTTCTTTTTGCAGTTGGCGGCGTTTCGTCTCTAATTGCTCAAGCATCCCATCGTGCCGTGTTCGACTCACCCCTTCATACGATGTATCGATTAAAAACAAAGGTTGATTTTTTTCGACCTGTTGGCCCTGTTTGACAAAGCGCTTGGCAACCACGCCTTGCGCTTTGGGATAGATACCTACCACACCCGTGGACGCATTCAAATACCCCGTCACCACGCATTTTTCAGAGTACGAAGCAACATAACAAAATAAACCGATGCAACACATGACGACACCAGACAGCAGAGTGACCATTTTAAAAGGCAACGGGGTATTGATGAATGCATCGCCCCAATGTTTTTCTGTGGTATGGTCGAGCGCTTCTTGTCTAAATAAAGGCAGCTTTGGCATCTCCCCTACCCCCGTT
>CAZGKX010000097.1:0-3454 GCA_964525945.1 uncultured Legionellaceae bacterium | reverse complement strand
AATTCCATCGAACTACAACTGGCTCTTCGGGCGTAATTTATGAGTTAAAGAGGTTAGTCAAATTATTTCCTGAGCAGGCTGCAAAACTAGGATTTAATGTCGAACAACCAGTACTTTTTGACGATTTCTGGAATGCTATTGAGCAGCGTCGTCGATATCAAGAGAGTAAAAACGAGATTATCGAAAAATCTAGAATAATTAAACAAGCTGAAAGAACGCCAGCTAGTCAAAGTAAACCCTGTTTTTTTAGGAGCGTCCCACAAGGTGTTCAGGATCATATAGCTGGTTATGTTGGTACATATGGCGCGCATAATTTTAAGGGAGCTGAAGAACTTGACCGGATTGTGAATAAGATAATGAAACACGAACAGTCACGGCATGATGATTTTATAAAAAAAGCAATAGACGATGAATCAGATGAGGTTGGCAGAGATAATGACGGTAGACTTTCACCAAAGTAGAACTTTATCGCTTTGAAATTATAATAATACCCACCATCCATCTATTTTATAATATAAATTTGGTATCCTGTCACAATCGCCGGGTAAGTGCCTGTTATTGAGCTCGAACTAATCTGAGCCGCGCGCGTAAGCAAGCGGAATTTTTTAAAAATATTCAAAATATCTATTGACACGGTTTTTTCGTAAAACCGATGTTTTTCCATTTGTCGGTAGCATGAGCAGAAAAGGCGATTGTTGGGATAACAGTGTTGCTGAAAGTTTCTTCGCGCGTCTGAAAGAGGAACGGGTTCATTGGCGCAATTACCAAACCAGACAGGAGGCAAAACAGGATATTCTGAATTACATTACGATGTTTTATAACAGCCAAAGATTGCATTCGTCTTTGGGATATATGAGCCCGAATCAATTTGAAAATCGGTATCGTGATTTAATGAGAAAAGTTGCTTAACTGGGTTGTACAAATTTGCTTGATCACATCAGTTATTCGAACAATTTCGGACAGAGCAGATCATTCGGCGGCAGTTGATTTTCAATCATTTGTTAGTAACGTAGCGAGCCAATATTCTGCAGGAATCCTAAATGAATACTTTCAGGAATTAGCCAGCAATTCTACCGATGAGCGAAAGCACATTGAGTTTTCTTTCTAATTTAAATTCCTATAAATTATGGAGCTATAAGCTCCATAATTGCTTTGAAACTTTCTTCTGAATCACTTCAAGCACCTTAAAGACTTTGATGACTGGTTATGCCTCGGCGTCGCTGTGTATAAGTCTTGACGCGCTTCGGGGAAAGCACAAGCAGGGGGTTGATAAATATGTGTATAAATAATACAATATGGTTTGTATTTATTTTCCTGAGTCCACACATGGTCAAAGATATATACACTGCGAACAATACCAAAATTGATTGGACTCAAGGTGAAGAAACCATCGCGCGTTTAATCTGGGAGGAGGGCTTTCGCACCAAGGATGATCATCATCAATTCAAGCAGCAAGCTCCTTTTCACCACATCGCGCATCAAATTGTGCAAGACTTAGAGCGAGCTAAACTGCTGCACACCGGTTTTAGTTTGCCCTACGAGAATTATAATCAGGATTTAACCCCTGCAACCATTGATTACCACAGCTTGGTGCAAAATAACCAAACGTTGGTAAAATTAATCTACTGGTGGGATTGTTATATGCAGCAAACCTCTGAATATAATATTCGTCCAGCGCTTAGGTTGGGGAAAAACACGCATGCAACCCATAAATTGGACTTAAAAACCAATCAAATCATCCCTTACCAGCTTAAAAGGCGTCAAAAAACCAATTATACCCATACCAAAAAGCAATCGACCACTGCTTTATCAAAACACTTGCACACCTCTTTATTTAGAGATGGGGTCGGGCTGATGTTTGATGAAAGCAAATGCGATGTACGGGCCATGTTTAGGCAAAATGCTGTGACTGTTTGTCGAGAGTGGGTTGGCAGTGAGTGGTCAGTTAAATTTTATAAATGGAATCAAAGCAAAAATTTAATGACGGATCGCCACTCCTTTAGGCGGAGTGTTGATGAGCAATCTTGGTTTAATATGATCAACAATGAAGTGTTAGCGAAATTATCCAGAGAAGCCATTTTAGGTGTATTCATTTCAGGGGCTTCAACCTGGACCAAGGCCGAAGCGATACGTCGTCAACAGGAATTAAAAACCAAATTCAATATCGATTGTCCTATTTTTATTTACAGTTCTTTTTACAGGAGTTTACGTGTTTATTCCTTAAGAGAACAACAAGAAGACATGGGGGTAACCCCGCGTGATTTAGTCACAGCGAATAATCAACTATTAAATGATTTTAAAGACGTTATCACAGCAGGTAACACGGAAAAGATGGCGGCCTCCCCTCTGATTCGACGCTTTGAGCAAGAGAAATGGCTGGTGTTTGCAGCAAACAACAATGATGTCGCTGTCATCAACTTGCTTTTAAGCGAGGGTTGCAATGTGGATCAAGCGGATAAAAACCAGCAAACAGCGCTGATGAATGCAGTTCGTTGCAATCACAAAGACGTCGTTAGGGTGTTATTAAACAGTGGCGCTGATATCACTCTGGCGAACAACAAAGACCAGACCGTTTTTGATATTGCTCTTAAGCAGGGCCATCAAGATGTGCTGGAAATGTTGCTGTTGCATGCGATCGGCATTGAGGATGATGAAGTGCTTATAACGAAGCACAGTTCCTTGCAACTACAATCAATCTTTACCCAATTAATCGATGAGGATCATGTTGATGGTGTGATGGCTTTATTATTGCTGGACGTGGCAAATTTGGTGCATTCATTTGACGCAAGCAATCCAAATCATGCCCCAGCAATCGCCGCCGCCACCACTTTGCATGGGTCGTTGCAGGAAGCTTTTGATAAATATCGTCAAGCAGGCAGTCAATCCGATGACAGAGCACTATTATACGAGGAATGGCAGGAGGCACTAAATCAGGCAAAAACATCAGAATTGGCCAATCATCGTCATTGGAGAAAAAAAGTTTGTACCCATCTCAGTTTGTTCTTGGTAACAGTTGGCGTTGGTTATTTAGCCGTGGGTATCGCCACACTTTATCAAACCGGTGGACAACGTTTTTTCTTCCAAACCAATACCCGCTCGATGAATCATTTGCTTGATGTTGAATCTCATCTTCAGCAAACGGCACTGCTTGCCAGTTGACGCTTATTTTTACCTATATATTTTCAGTGGTCAGTAGTTTATGGAAGGGCTTATTTGGCATGCATCTTCGACCCATTTTTGGGCTTTACATTGATTTATGGTTTTCGTAACTTTGAAAATTATAGAACGCGTGTTAGAGTGCTTTTTTGTGGAACAGAGAGTGCCCCTGGATTTGGGGAAGAGCCAAACAGCTTTGTAGAGTAAACCAATTATTCGTAACTCATTGATTTTATTTGTTATATGGTGCGTCCGGAAGGATTCGAACCTCCGAACCTTTGGTTCGTAGCCCCATGCT
>CAZGKX010000096.1:0-3703 GCA_964525945.1 uncultured Legionellaceae bacterium | reverse complement strand
ATTGCATGGGCACATAAGCATAATAATAAACAACGGACATCATACCAAAGCCCGTGGCCGACAAATTAAAATGGCTGCGCAATGAATACTCCATCGCACTGGGTGATATACGCAATAAATACTCATACGCATAAAAAATCGCACCGAGACCACACACTAACCATGCCATGATTTGGTATTTTTTATTTTTTGTAGGCAAAACAAACTCCTTAACGTAAGGTAAATGTCGACAGGTCCTTCTTCATTAGGGTCTGTTGACAATTCAGATATCAACGTCCCGTGGCTTGTCCGCGGGATCCAGATTGATCTGACTTTATGCAATAGGATTGTTCATTAAGATTGTCAACAGACCCTAGATTTTATGCAAAATTATTTCTCTTTGCGGCTGACACCACTTGCAATTGCTGCTTGCGCAACAGCCCCTGCCACACGATCCAGCAATCGAGGATCAATGGGTTTAGGAATAATATAATCTGGACCAAATTCCCAGTTGGTCACACCAGGATAGTTTTCTTTTACTTCTTGAGGAACAGGTTCGTGAACCAATTGCCGAATCGCTTCAACCGCGGCTATTTGCATGGCTTGGTTGATGCACGTTGCTCGGACGTCTAAAGCACCTCGAAAAATGTAAGGGAAACACAATACATTGTTCACTTGATTTGGATAATCGCTTCTTCCTGTAGCAATGATTAAATCACTGCGCACTTCCAACGCAAATTCGGGTCTAATTTCTGGATTGGGGTTGGATAAAGCAAAAATAACCGGTTTTTCTGCCATTAAATTCAGTAAATTGGCATCCAATAAATCTGGTTTAGCAACGCCAATGAACACGTCAGCACCCACCAGTGCATCGGCTAAAGTGCGTTTATCGGTGGTGCGTGCAAATGCAAATTTATAAGGGGTTAAATCTTCTCGCCCAGAATGGATAACACCTTTGGTATCCAATAACAGCATTTTCTCTTTATCAGCACCTAGAGCAACCAGCAATCGCATGGAGGCAATGCCTGCCGCGCCGGCACCGATGCAAACAATTTTAGCTTCTGATAATTTTTTTTGTTGCAACTCCAACGCATTGAGCAAACCAGCCGCTACAACAATGGACGTACCATGTTGATCATCATGAAAAACGGGAATATCCAATTGCTCAATCAATGCCTGTTCAATTTCAAAGCATTCTGGCGCTTTGATATCTTCTAAATTGATGCCCCCAAATGTTGGGGAAATGTTTTTAGCGGTCATGATAAAGTCTTGCGGATCATCCGCATTCACTTCAATATCAAATACATCGATGTTCGCGAAACGTTTAAACAAAACGGCTTTACCTTCCATCACCGGCTTGCTGGCCAATGATCCGACATTGCCTAAACCTAAAACGGCTGTGCCATTGGTCATTACGGCAATCAAGTTTCCCTTTGCCGTGTAACGAAAAGCATTCTCTGGATTTTCAGCAATAGCCAAGACAGGTTCAGCAACCCCTGGTGTATATGCCAGCGATAAATCGTCTTGAGAATTGGTCGGCTTGGTGACAACCACACCTAATTTGCCTGGCGTTGGGAATTCGTGGTAACGCAACGCGCGCTGTTTTAAAACATCTTCACTCACAATGCTTACTTCCTTATCGAACAAAACAGTAAAAAATCATATAGAAAAAAACAAGAGATGAACAGTGATTTTTAAAAAATCGCCCTGCGATACGTCATCAGTGGACGCGCGTCTTCGAGGAAAAGACCGTCTCATTTTTAACGTGCACAGGGAAAGAATCGCCTACATGCGATTCATCATAAAACCAGTGGTCTTATGGTATAAAACGGTAAGTGGAAAAAAGGCGCAAGCAATTGCGCCTTTTCTTTAACCCGCTTTCTCATCTGTTTGAACAGCGGCGCGCGACTTATAACGATCACGGAATTTTTGGACACGACCACCGGTATCCACTAATTTTTGTTTGCCCGTGTAGAAAGGATGGCAATTGGCACAAACCTCAATGGTTAAATTTTTACACAGGGTCGAGCGTGTTTCAAATTCATGACCACAACTGCAAGTTACGTTAATAATTTTGTATTCAGGATGAACCGATGCTTTCATAGTACCACTCTCTCATGTTTGCAAAACGAATATCGCCACCTGATCGTTGCCAGGCACCATACTCTTCTATTTTTAATGACGTGAGAAGATAGCAGATTAGTGGCATGAAATCAAATTATAGTGCTTTGATTTTAAATTTACCTCTCCAGGCAGACCCAAACCGGAGCATGATCGGACGGTCTTTCCAGACGGCGCTGCTCCACATCAATGCAACTTTCCACGCATTGATCATGCAAGGTGTGGTTCAACAAAATATGATCGATGCGCAAGCCTCGATTACGGCGAAAACCACCAGCACGATAATCCCACCAGCTAAACAACTGCGGCTCTTGTTCAAATTTTCTAAAGCTGTCCAGCAACCCCAATTCCCTTAGTTGCGCAAACGCTTGCCGTTCGGCGGGGCTTACCAACACACACCCTTCCCATGCCACCGGATCATGGACATCTCGGTCTTCGGGAGCAATGTTAAAATCACCCACCACAGCCACTTGCGGGTAAAGGGCTAATTGTTCCTTGATAAAACCGGTGACATGCACAAGCCATTGCAATTTATAAAGGTATTTGTCGGTATCCACAGCTGCTCCATTGGGCACATAGAGGTTAATCAACCGAACACCAGCAACCGTGACCGCGAGAATTCGGCGCTGCGGATCCATCAAATCAGGCACATCCGTCACGCATTCAGTGATAGGATGTCGACTGATGATTGCCACACCATTGTATGATTTTTGCCCTGAAAAAACGACGTGATAGCCCAGGCTGACAAAGACGTCGATGGGAAATTTTTCATCGATAAGCTTTGTTTCTTGCAATGCCAACACATCCGCACCTGAGGTGTTCAACCAGGCAATCACTTGTTCGAGGCGAACCGTTAACGAATTGACGTTCCAACTGGCTAATTTAAACACAAAAATCACCTTTGTATTGAATCGATAAAGGAGCGTGATCGGAAAACCGTTGCTCCAAATAAATACTGACCTGGTCAACCGCAGACGCCAAAGCGGGTGTGATCACCTGGTAATCAATGCGCCAGCCCACATTTTTTGCCCAGGCCTGACCTCGATTTGACCACCAAGTGTATTGGTCTTCATTTTTGTTGACCACACGGAAAGCATCGACAAAACCTAAGCGATCAAACAAGTGATCCATCCAAGCACGCTCTTCGGGTAAAAAACCAGAGTTTTTTTGATTGCCGCGCCAGTTTTTTAAATCAATTTGTTTGTGAGCAATGTTGTAATCCCCACAAATAATCAACTCCCGCCCAGCCATTATCAATTGTTGTAAATGTTCAGCGAAGCGCCTGAGGAAATCAAATTTAACCATTTGGCGTTCTTCGCCACTGGTGCCGGAAGGCATGTACAAGGAAATGATGCTTAATCCCGGGTAATCAAATTGCAAATACCGCCCTTCTGTATCGCAATAATCAAAGCCCAGTCCTTGGATAACCCGTTCTGGTTTTTTTCGCGCATAGATAGCAACGCCACTGTACCCTTTTTTTTGCGCATCGTAATATTCACAATAAAAGTCTTGGGGAAAATACAGTGATTCGGGCAGCAGTTGATGGACTTGTGCTTTTGTTTCTTGAATGCAAACAAAATCTGCATGTTGTGTTTGCAACCAA
>CAZGKX010000095.1:0-3964 GCA_964525945.1 uncultured Legionellaceae bacterium | reverse complement strand
CCGTTGACACGCTCGAAATCCGCTGGAACGACGGCAAGCGGCAAGTATTGACAGGTGTTCCGGCCAATCAATTGTTGACGCTGAAATACGCTGACGCAACGCCGTTTTTTGAAAAAAAGCACCAAAGATTTATATTCAAATCGCTATAAGCCCTTTAAAGCCCCTCCTTTAAGTACAACTGCAAAAAAAAGACTTGACCGCAAACTGCGCAGCGACATTGATGTCGAGATTAAGGAGCTGACCACTTTCCATGAGGAGGAAGATGCCGCATGGTTATCGGAAAAACTATGGCTCGATCGCCAAGCATTCGCCACAGCCGTCCTAGGCGGCTTGCTCGCTGTTGCCGGCACACTTGGTTTATTATTTCCGGCCGTGGGCATTCCTTTCGCCGTTGTTATTTTAGGGGGATGTGTTGGCGAATTACTTCCCCTCGTCGGCTTTTTTATCCTCAACAATAAAATAAAACATGAGCGAAATCATCTGGCGGATATCACTGAAGACGTGGAAGAAAATAGCCAAGATGACGCTAACAATTTGGCACTTATTTTTCCCTCTCTATCACCCACCCCCCAACAAAATACCCTTGCCATAATAGACGCGAATCTCGCTAAAGAGGTTAAACATACTGCTCAAATTGTTCATTCCACAAGCTCTCCCCTGCCCCACATCCGTGATGGCCAAAGCACCCAGGCTTATTTAATGACCATAGGTATTATGTCTCCCACAGACTTGAAAAAGAATTCAAGCGACCCGTGGGCAAATACTGGAGCAAAGCGGTCCTCCTTACCCATTGACGACAGTGACGATGATGATGAAGACACCGACAGCATTCGACCAAGGACGCCTGAATCCACGTGACGAGCAGCGGCTTGCTCTCTCGTTCAATTTTGATTATGTTATTCTAACAAGAAGAACCATGAAAGGTGCATAGTGAAACAACATTCAACCCAATTCCTAGCGTTGGTTGCACAAGCCAAAGCCCGTATTAAAGAAATATCTCCTCAGCAATTAAAAAGTAAATTGGACGCTTCAAAGCCTTTTTGTTTGATTGATGTTCGCGAGGACAATGAATGGCAAAATGGCCACCTCCCAACGGCAATGCACCTGAGCAAAGGCATTATTGAGCGTGATATAGAAAAAAAAGTTCCCGATCAAAATACAACCATCGTTGTTTATTGCAGCGGGGGATTTCGCTGTGCGCTGGTGGCGGATAGTTTACAAAATATGGGGTATACCCATGTGTATTCGTTAGCAACAGGCTCACAAGGCTGGATTGACGCGGGATTTGATTTAGAGTGATGGCTGGCAATGCCAGATGGCCCTGCTGACCGGGCCATCTATAAAAACACTTGCAACGCAGCTTATTCTTGGCGCTTCATCGCATCAAAAAATTCGGCATTGGTTTTGTGATTTTTCATGCGCTCAAGTAAAAACTCAATGGCATCGCATTCATCCATTGATTGCAGAATTTTGCGTAAAATCCAAGTGCGTTGCAATTCTTCTGGACTTAACAACAAATCTTCGCGGCGAGTACCAGAACGGTTAATATTAATCGCAGGAAACACCCGGCGCTCAGAAATACTGCGGCTCAAATGAATTTCCATGTTACCTGTTCCCTTGAACTCTTCGTAAATGACTTCATCCATTTTGGAACCGGTGTCCACCATCGCTGTGGCAATGATGGTTAAACTGCCACCCTCTTCAATATTACGTGCAGCACCATACAAGCGTTTGGGGCGCTGTAACGCGTTGGCATCCACACCACCCGTAAGAACCTTTCCTGAAGAAGGAACGACGGTGTTGTAGGCTCGCGCTAAACGGGTAATGGAATCAAGAAGAATGACCACATCGCGTTTGTGTTCAACCAGCCGTTTGGCTTTTTCAATCACCATTTCAGCCACCTGAACATGGCGTGTTGCGGGTTCATCAAAGGTACTGGCCACCACTTCACCTTTGACTGAGCGACGCATTTCAGTCACTTCTTCAGGACGCTCGTCAATCAACAACACAATCAGGAAACAGTCAGGATAATTTTTCTCAATAGAATGTGCAATGTTTTGCAACATCAGTGTCTTACCGGCTTTGGGCGGAGCCACAATCAGGCCACGCTGACCACGTCCAAATGGCGCACACAGATCAACCACGCGCGCAGTTAAATCTTCGGTACTGCCATTGCCCTGCTCCATCACCAAACGTTGTGCCGCAAAAAGCGGTGTTAAGTTTTCGAAAAGAATTTTGTGTTTGGTGTTATCGGGAGTGTCATAATTTATTTGATCCACCTTCAACAAAGCAAAATAACGCTCGTTATCTTTTGGGGGACGAATTTTACCCGATACAGTGTCACCCGTACGAAGTCCAAATCGCCGAATTTGGCTAGGCGATACATAGATGTCATCCGGTCCTGCTAAATAGGAACCGTCTGAAGAGCGCAAGAAACCAAAGCCGTCGGCAAGAATTTCGACCACGCCGTCGCCGTGAATATCTTCACCTTTCTGCGCATGGGCTTTAAGGCTGGCAAAAATGATGTCTTGTTTACGCATACGAGAGGTGTTTTCAACGCCCATTTCTTGCGCAATGTTGACGAGATCAGCAATAGGCAATTGCTTAAGTTCACTAAAATTCATACTTCTCACTTGATGGGTTGGTTAAATGAATTGGGTATCCAGGATTGTCTTTAAAAGGGAATGGCAGGTAGCTGCCTGATGGACATCGTATTAAACGCAACAGTGTAATCAAAATATCCATCTACATAGGATTGTAACCCTAACATATGTTCATAGTAAAATCTATATTTTTACACAAAGTCCATTAAAAAATTTTCGTAATCGCATCACTAACAACCGAGCCGCGACCGTAAGGAGGCGGACATTAAGGGGCGTAAAAACAACACGGCTGGGCACCCAAACTGCTCCCCGTCCTATAGTTTGCGGCTCGGTGGTGATTTAAGTATTGCTTTCAACAAATGCACTGAGCTGTGATTTAGACAATAAACCCATTTTAACGGCTTCCACTTCACCATTCTTAAAAAGAATCAGCGTCGGAATGCTCATCACGCCGTATTTTGAAGGGGCCTGAGGATTTTCATCAATGTTTATTTTAGCAAAAATGACGTCATTGCTATGTGAAGCCGCCACTTCTTCCAAAATGGGTGTCAATGCACGGCAAGGGCCACACCATTCCGCCCAAAAATCAACCAAAACAGGTTTGTTTGCTTTCAATACATCTTGCTCAAAGCTGCTGTCTGTTACTGCTTTAATATGCTCGCTCATGAAAAATCCTCTTGTTATTTTACGAAATTAACATTCATTATAGATCACCTGCCACTGCTTGCAAGACACTCAACGCTGCAATAGCCGCAGTTTCCGTTCGCAACACCCGTGGTCCAAGGCACCAAGATTGAAACCCTGAATGCAACGCATGATTGACTTCATCGGGACTGAAGCCCCCTTCTGGGCCAATTAAAAGAGCGATGTTACGTGTAGAAAACCCATGGTGGCGCCATGATTCGGTCGCGGTTGGATAAAGCACTAATTTGGTATCAACCTGGCACTGGTTCAAAAACACATCCAAAGAACAAGGTGCATCAATCACCGGTAATTTGTTTCGTCCAGATTGTTCACAAGCGGCAATCGCTATACTTTGCCATTGCTGGTGTTTTTTTTGCAAACGCTCAGCATCCAGTTTTACCACACAACGGGCGCTCAATACGGGTGTAATTCTTGATGCACCTAATTCCACTGCTTTTTGAATCACCCACTCCATGCGCTCACCTTTCGAAATCGCTTGGGCAAGCCAAATTTCACAAGGAGATTCACGATCCACTTCTTGCACCTGGGTAATGCGAACCCCTACCTTTTTTTTAGAAATTGATTCAATAATGGCCGTAAACTCTCGATTATCACCACAAAACAACGTTAACCCTTCTCCGATCTGCATGCGCAAAACCACGGCCACGTGTTGGGTT
>CAZGKX010000094.1:0-4208 GCA_964525945.1 uncultured Legionellaceae bacterium | reverse complement strand
GCTGAAGCTACACCTTTTGATCCCTGTTATAAAGATTATTTTAAACAGCGATACAAGGAGAAACGCGCCAGAATCACACGTGCCAATGACTCAAAATCTGCCGGGTTGAGAATCATCCAGCCTTATGCGAGCTTGAGCGGAGTGCGGGGAAAGTCGCACGCTCCGTTCTTAGAGGGCTGACTCCCAGTAATGGGAGGTGGCTACTCGACGAGTCAACCATTTGTTTAACTTGCTCACGAGCATTCCGTAACGTCCGGGCATGTGGAACGATACGGTGTTGCTCAGGCATAACGTGGCCAGTAATCGGCGCACTTGTCCACCCCCCCTCACTTGGGTGAAATAATACGCAGAATTAGACGGTGTCACTGAACCACATGGTGCCTGTGTGACGTTGATTCCATCCAGAGGTTGCGTCTCCGAATAGTTGATGCCTAAAAAATGAAACCCTTTATCGATACAACCTATGCGTGTTTTTTTGCGTGGCAAGCGTAATCGCCGCTCGCGCAGTACCGCCATTAAACGCCGTTTACATCGTTGTAGTTGACGTTTGGTTTGAGATAAAGAGCGCTGAAAAACTGGGATAATGGTCCACGAAGTGCAATACCATTATCAGGGTTTTTATAACCACGTGGCGTTTCAATGGGGTTTTTAACGATATTTTCTAGCATCGCTTGTATCTTTGGATCGCCATAATATCGGTTAATATCTTGCAGCAACAAATGATGTTGTATGGATTTGTAATACGATTTGATATCTGCACGAATGATATACTGCGGGTTTTGTACAGCTGAGTATAATAATTACCTAAATGGGGATATGGGCATAAAACAGTGAATCATGGCGCCGGGGAGTATGCACGTGATGAGGACGGTGATGGTTTTCATGAGGTACATGTGAATACGATGGAAGGTTTTTGGTCTCTTTTACGATCTTGGCTTAGACCACACAGAGGTATTTCACAGGAAAAACTACCGATCTATCTCGGTTTTTTTGAGTTTGTGCATAATGTTAGAAAAAGAGGGAAAGCTTTGTTGGCGTCGTTGGTTCAATTGTTAGTCGCGTAAGACCCTGAAACACATAAAGAGCCAAAACTTATTTACGCCTTTTGAATTGACTTATCAAAAAAGAAATAGAGCACCAACCCACCAAACCCTCAACCACTAAAACGAGGCCAACCACCATGAAAAAGACCTTGCTCATGCCAATCAATGCCGCAAGAAACAGAATCCCACCAATCACCGCCCGATTTATCCGATCCGTTTTATCAATATTGCATTGTTTGAAAAGCATCGTGCGCTCCTTATTTAAACACAGTCTTAGACAATACCTTAACGTAAAGTTTTTTTATAGTTTTCCTAGGGGCTGTTGAGATTTGAGCATGCTGTGTTTTCTTCCGTTTGAGTCGGCGTTGATTTAAAAATAGAATATTTTAATAAAGACGAGTTGCGTGGTGTTTTTTTTTGACATGTTAAATGTTCGTATTTTAAATAAGAATGCATCATTGTTCTAACCGCTAACCCAATAACAACACTTGGAAAAACAGCCTCTTTGTCCAATGCAAACCAAAGAAACACTGGAAAAAGAAAATCGATAGCAACAGCAAACACACTACCCATGCAAAGTGGGGTTGAAAATGCATCTGAATTTTTTAACGCATACATCCACCATTCAAAACTGTTGACCAATATTGTAGCGATAACACACATCAAGGCACCGCTTGAGGGCGGAAGGTTTGATGTCCAAAAATCTCGAAACAGGCAATAACCCACAGCAAGAATGAAGTTATAAACAATACGTGCACGGCAAGAATGTTGTTCATATTCTCTTATTTTTTTTAGGCGAGCTTGCTCCATGTGCTCTGGAATAATGATACGGTTTAAGAGGCGTTGCCGTTGAATATATTGCGCAAACTCTGCACCCACATCATAAACCAACAACAGCTGCATGCTCAAATTCCCCCACCAACCCAATGTGTAGGAGCCAGGTCTTATCACCGCACTACTGAGCACGGCCACCGACAGACCATTGGATATTCCCCATAAAAAATCACCCATCAATGCCCAGGGCATGTTGGGAGCAGATTTTTTTTCACTCAACAACAGTTTCAAATTTAAACCAATACGAAGACCATATAACGCATAGCTGCCTATCTCACCGATGGTTTGAAGTTGGGCGAGCGCGGGTATCGATTTTGCAAAGGCAGGCCATTGCTCATCGATTCCTGCCAAAAAAAGATATTTTAACCATAAATAATAAAGCCTGCTGTCATTCAGCTGGGTGACAAAGTGCAATGCAAAAGACAGGGACCCGTTGGTACAAACACCGTGAATGAACGCCATAAATTTCCACCTAACGGTGCCCGACAAAGCATGCGTGGTATCGACGTCACGTTCAGTTTGAGTGGTTACAGTAAGCATTTTTCGTACGCATTGATCAAAGAAATAGTCTGTATATTCTAAATGAACTTTTTATGAATGAGGCTCTTATTTAGAGTTGATATAAGGTTTAAAAAACTACATAATTAACACATTATAGATATTTATTTTGATAATTCTTATTTATTAGGAATAATATACATATGACCCCGGATAAAATAGATTTTAAAATCTTGAAAATAATGCAAAATCACGGCGATATATCCAACGCCCTGCTGGCCGAGAAAGTAAATGTGAGTAAAACCGCATGTTGGAATCGAACCCACCGTTTACGTGAGGAAGGGTATATACAAGGTGTACGGGCAGACATTGATCCGGATAAAGTGGGGCTTTCGGTGTTGGTTTTTGTGGGCGTCATTTTGGAGCGTTCCACCGCCAATAGTTTCTCTCTTTTTGAAGACGCCGTTCAAAAAATTCCGATGATTATGGAATGCACCCTTTTGTCAGGAGATTTTGATTATTGGATGAAAATCAGAGTGAAAGATATCCAAGCATTTAAGCGGTTGTACGCGAATGTATTGCTTTCACTGCCCGGCGTTTCTCAATTGCGTTCTTTTTTTACGCTTGGGGAAGTGAAAAAGAACAACGGCCTTGTGATTGAATCGACCTGAATTTGGAATAACAGGGTATTAGGGTTGTTGCCGTTCTACCGCTTGACAAAATACTGCCTACTATTTAAGCTAACGATCGTTAGTTAAATTAAACAATGGAGTAAGGTAAATGCTGGTTAATCGAGTAAACACGAGAACATGGGATAAGAGTGGCATGGAGGGCATTGCAATCAGCACGGTATGGACTGATGCGCGGGGTGATGGCGGTTATTTTGCTCAATTTAAAAATGGGGCACAATTTCCACTGCATGCACATGACGTTTGGGAACAAATTGTTGTTATTTCAGGAATGATCCGCTTCGGCGAAGTCACGCTTACGCAAGGCGATTTTCTCCAGGTGGACGTCAATGACGAACATGATGCCTATGCTCTAGAAGATACGGTTCTTTTCGTTTCTCACCGCGGGGGCATTCAATTGAAATGAATCACCCAACAAAAGATAAAATCGTTGCCTGTGCAATGCGTTTGATGCAAGACCAAGGTTATAGCAATTTGGGATTACGGGATTTGGCATTAGAGATTGGAATTAAAGCCCCCAGTCTCTATAACCATTTCAAATCAAAAACAGAATTAGCGCATGTTGCATTGCTTACTTATCGAGAATTACAACTTAAAAAATTGCATCACATCAACCAATTTGAGACATTAAGTGATCGTCTGCATGCTTACATTGCATTATTCAGTGATATGTTATTGAATGAAGGGTATATTTGCTTTGCCATGATTTTGGCATTGGAAAAAAAACAGCTGACCTCAGAAATTCGACAAGAAATAGATGTTTTTTATACGCAAAATATTCAATGGCTCGAAAAAAATTGGCAGCAGGGGCTCACTCTAAAACAAATACATTCACAGGTCACCCCACAACAAGCCGCAAAAATTATATTTGGAGCTCTCGAAGGCATGATGATTTTTTCGAATGACGAAGACTCAAGTAAAAAAAATCAATTTACGGAAGATGCATCTATCCTAATAAGGCAACTGGGTGCTGCCATTTAATAATGCGCGTGCAACGCTTAAAGCTGTTGCTGCGCCCTTGCAATTTCTTTTCGAATTGCGCGTGCCTCTTCTGATTGGGGCGGTGCGAGAGCTAGCAATGTTTGCCAATGTTCGATTGCTTTTGAGTAATCTTTATATGCATTATTAAAATTCTGTTTAGCAT
>CAZGKX010000093.1:507-4740 GCA_964525945.1 uncultured Legionellaceae bacterium | reverse complement strand
ATTGATCCAAAGCGGTCAATGGGGTAATGCCTTGCTCTTTGTCAAAAGGCAAGGTGACCAATTCGATGTGTTGATTACGGACAATTGTTTCCAGTGTTTCTCGGTACAGAGGGTGAATTGTTCCGGCGATCAGTACACGGTTTGTTTTACTGTGCCGATTGATGCGTACGGCCATGAGTACAGCTTCAGCAAGCGCCGTTGCACCATCGTACATCGATGCATTGGCGACTCCCAATCCTGTTAGCTCAGCAATCATGGTTTGGTATTCATACAACAGCTGTAACGTACCCTGGCTTGCTTCAGCTTGGTAAGGGGTGTACGCCGTTAAAAATTCACCGCGGGAGGCAATGTCCCATACTGCTGCAGGAATATGATGTTCATAACTCCCTGCACCGATAAAGCAAATGCCATTTTGATTTTTATCGGCTAATAACTGCGCTTGTTTTAGCATGGTCATTTCGTTAATGCCAGAGGGCAAATGTTGAAATTCTCCATGTTGTAAATGGCTGGGAATCTCATCAAACAAAGATTCAATCTCGGGCGCGTTGATGCTCGCAAGCATGGCTTTGGTGTCGTTGGGTGTATGGGGAATGTACGGCATGATCAATGCTCCTCAGCAATCTCATTTTGGTATTGTTCTTCATCCAGTAAATCGTCCATTTCAGCGCGATCATGGGGTTGAATTTTGACCAGCCAACCTTGCCCGTAGGGGTCCGTATTCAACAAGGCGGGGTTTTCATTCAACAGTGAATTGATTTCAATAATCGTTCCACTGATGGGCGCATAAAAATCAGAAGCAGCTTTCACCGATTCGAGAACACCTAATTCTTCACCCGCATTCACTTCATCGCCGACGACCGGCAATTCCACAAAAACCATATCCCCTAATAATTGTTGGGCATGGTCGGTGATGCCTATTTTCATGTCTTCCTCATCAGTGGAAAGCCACTCGTGTGTGGAGGTAAATTTTAAATGATGATGTGAATTGCTCATGATTAATTTCCTTGTCGGTTAAAGCGGTGCGCCATCTTTTATAAAGCGTGGTATACCCACCTTGGCAGGGATGAGTTTGCCACGAATATCAACCATAACATGTGAACCTGTTTCTGTGGGAACCCTCGCCAAAGCAACAGATTGCTCCAAGGTGGGAGAGTAAGTGCCGCTAGTGATGATGCCATCCGGGTGCCCTTCAACGACCACGCGTTGATTGGTCCGCATGACGCCTTTCTCAAGCAACGTCAAACCCACTAATTTTCTTTTGAGCCCGCGTTGTTTTTGAGATAACAAGGCCCCCATGCCGATGAAATCACGGTCTTCAGGTTGCCATTTGACAACCCATGCTAATCCAGATTCCAAGGGCGTTGTGGTTTCATCCATGTCTTGGCCATAAAGCAATAGTCCTGCTTCTAAACGTAATGTATCGCGTGCTGCTAAACCGCAGGGTCGTACGCCAGCTTGAATCAGAGACGTCCACAAGGTGGTTATCATTTCATTGGGGACGATGATTTCTAAACCATCTTCACCGGTGTACCCGGTGCGGGCAAAAAACCAATTATCCACCTCAACGGACTCAAATCTGGCCAATGTGGACACGGCATCTGCTTGCGCGGGCGATAAAATGCTGATGGTTTTTTGCAGGGCTTGAGGGCCTTGAATAGCGAGCATGGCCAACTCATTTCTTTCTTGAAGCCCGGCTGAAAAACCTTTGATTTTATCTCGAATCCACGCTAAATCATGCAGCCGTGTGGCGGAATTAAGAATCATCCGATAATTATCGGGACTGCGTTGGTAAACGATGAGATCATCGATAATGCCGCCATGCTCATTGCACATGCACGTGTACATGGCGCGACCAACATGTTCCAATTGATCCACATCATTGGTGAGTAATTTGCGTAAAAATTGTCTGCCGCCGGCGCCTAACACATCAACAACGGTCATGTGGGAAACATCAAACATACCGGCGTCTTTTCGAACCGCGTGATGCTCCTCAAGCTGTGAACCGTAATGCAAAGGCATGTCCCAGTCATGAAAGTCGACCATCCTTGCTCCATTGGCAATGTGACTGGCGTGTAGTGGTGTTTTTGCAAGCATTTTCATTCCCTTCCAGCTGGTATTTTATTCATGATTATACTCGGATGAAGCAGGCCGACAAGCATGCGGTTATAAATATAAACCACTGCAATTAAACAATGGCTTTATACCTTTCTTCATTTTTACACTGGCAAGGATCCGCCGATGCTTTGGCTTGCAGATTGGTGATGGCGAGCCCTCTTACTCCGCCATCCGCCACGGCAGTAAACTGTATGGTAACATTCAAGGTTTGTTTTTGTTGGTACTGGGTGTTTTTATATGAAACCAGCAATGGCATGGTGGCTTGCCATTGCTGGTTGCCAATGGTTTTAATCGTCGGCGGCAGGGTCGCAACAGCGCTGACAAGGTATTTGTTTTCGACGATTGAATTTTGCAATTTTGCATCTTGAAAAGCTTTGCTGTACGCAATCCAACCTTTTGGAGTAAAATACAGAGCAATGGCCTTTTGTTGTTGTATGAAATTTTCATAACTGTAGGTGTAGGTTGTAACAATGGCTTCATTGGCCCATACCGCAAGTTGCGCCGTGGTTAAATTGGCCTGTGCTGCTGTGCAGGAAAAAAGTAGTATACATAGCGAAAAAATACGAGAATAAAACATAGGTTAATCCTGTAAGTTTTGTGACAAATTGAAGGTGTATTGACGATTCAATGTTCAAGCTATCGCAATTTGAGCACAGACTCAAGTTGTGTTTCGCCATTGAAAACTGAATTGAGTAACAAATCCTATTTTAGAGGGTTTTTTAATTCTGTCGAGATGGGCTGAATGGATATCGTTGGTATTAAATTAAGAACCGTCAGGTGGTATCAGGAGTTTTAGTGGGCGATAACCGTGTTTATTTTGTCAATCGGGATAATGTCAGCCGCTTTATTAATCGCTGGGACTTGTTGTTATTGATCATTATCCTTGCGGTCTTGTTTTTTCTCGGCTGGGCAGGGCAACAAATGGCAACGCCTTATGCTTTGGGTGAACCCATTCCCATTTCGCTCAATCCATTGCAACTGCCTTTTTATGCTGTGCGCACGGTTTTACGCATGTTCATTGCGCTGTTTTTTTCCATTCTGTTTACCTTCATTGTTGGTTCGTTGGCCGCAAAAAATCGACGTGCTGAGCAAATCATTATTCCGGCCATCGATATTTTACAATCTGTGCCGGTCTTGAGTTTTTTAGCCATCACCATCACCGGTTTTATTCATTTGTTTCCTGGAAGTTTGTTAGGGCCTGAATGTGCTTCCATTTTTGTTATTTTTTCGGCCCAAGTCTGGAACATAACCTTTAGTTTTTACCAATCGTTAAAAACGGTGCCGGATGATTTGCTGGAAGTTTCAGCGATGTTTCAACTCTCGCCGTGGCAACTGTTTTGGAAAGTTGAAGTGCCTTGTTCTTTATCTGGATTGTTGTGGAACATCATGATGTCCATGTCAGCCAGTTGGTTTTTTGTGGTGTTGTCTGAGGCCATTATTGTTGCTCACCAAGACATTCGACTGCCTGGGGTTGGCTCCTATATTGCATTGGCTATTGAGCAACGCAATTTGCCTGCCGTGGGTTATGCGATCCTAACCATGATGATTGTTATTTTTTTGTATGATCAAATTTTGTTTCGTCCTTTGATTGCTTGGTCTGAGAAATTTAACGTTGAACAAACGGCAAGCGATGAAGAATACCAATCGTGGTTGATTGATTTAATTCGGGTTAGCCGTCTGATGAAACGGGTTGATAATGGTTTGCAAATTGTAAAAAATAACATCATAAATGCCAAATGGCTGCGAAAAAAACGGTTGAAAGTCGCCAAAGAGTTTGATTTTCATCGGCAAAAGCGCTTGGATTGGGTTTGGACGGCAGTCATTACGTTGCTGATGATCGGGGGTGGTTATTGGTTATTTGATTACATTCTCTCCACGTTGAATTTAAATGAGATTGGCCATGTATTTTTGTTGGGTGCGGCAACCGGAACACGGGTGATTATCCTTATCGTGCTCAGCTCTCTCATATGGATTCCTGTGGGTGTATGGGTCGGTCTGCGGCCCCATATTGCTCAAAAAACCCAGCCTATTATTCAATTTGCAGCGGCGTTTCCTGCCAATTTATTCTATCCATTGTTTGTGATTTACTGGCGACAAAGGATAGTCGTTCCTATAAAC
>CAZGKX010000093.1:0-497 GCA_964525945.1 uncultured Legionellaceae bacterium | reverse complement strand
GTTTGTGATTGCTATCGGTCGTTTTAATTTGAACGTGGAAATTTGGGTAACTCCGCTTATGATTTTAGGTACGCAATGGTATATTTTGTTTAATGTCATTGCCGGCGCTTCTCGCATTCCGCGCGATTTATGTTTGGCAGCCGATAATTTAGGGGTAAAAGGATGGCAATGGTGGCGTCGTTTAGCATTGCCAGGTATATTTCCTTATTACATCACTGGGGCCATCACGGCTGCGGGTGGGGCATGGAATGCAAGCATTGTTGCTGAATGGGTGAGTTGGGGAAACACCACGCTAAAAGCCACGGGCCTTGGCGAATATATCCAGGCAAGTACGATAGCTGGTGATTTTCCTAAAATTGCTTTAGGTACGGCGATGATGTGCATTTATGTTCTTATTTTTAATCATCTTTTTAGAAACAGGATTGGTTTTCACTCCGTTTCTGCCGGGAGATTCTCTCCTTTTTGCAGCTGGAACACTTGCCGCAGTAGGAAAATTA
>CAZGKX010000092.1:0-5068 GCA_964525945.1 uncultured Legionellaceae bacterium | reverse complement strand
CCATTGATCATTTACGAAAAGCGTATAAAAAAGCGGCTACGCAAGATTTGCTTGTTTTGGATGATATCAATTTTAAGTTGCATGACGGCGAAATTGTGGCATTGCTGGGCAAATCGGGATCAGGTAAATCGACGTTATTGCGCATCATTGCCGGTCTCATTTCGCCCACCAGTGGCCGAGTAACCTACCGCGGACAGCCGGTGGTCCAACCGGTACCGGGTATTGCCATGGTGTTTCAGTCGTTTGCGTTGATGCCCTGGTTAACTGTCTTAGAGAATGTGGAATTGGGCCTGGAGGCACAAGGGATTGGTCGACGTGAACGTCGGCATCGCGCCATTGAAGCGATTGATATCATTGGTTTGGATGGTTTTGAATCCGCTTTTCCTAAAGAATTATCAGGGGGTATGCGACAGCGCGTTGGCTTTGCGCGTGCGTTGGTGATAAACCCAGATGTGTTGCTAATGGACGAGCCTTTTTCGGCGTTGGATGTGTTAACAGCAGAAAATTTAAAATCAGATTTATTGGAGTTGTGGCAAGATAAAAAAACCAACACCAACGGTATTTTGTTGGTCACCCACAACATTGAAGAAGCGGCTATGTTGGCGGATAGAATTGTGATCTTAGGCAGTGATCCTGGTTATATTCGTGCTGATTTAAAAGTAAGCATGGCACAACCTCGTCGTGCGGAGACACCTGAGTTTCGTGATTTAGTGGACAGAATTTATACGTTGATGATTTCAAGCTCTGATGAAAAAAGGCGGCATGCACACCGTGAGCGTCAGATTGGGCTAGGCTACCGACTGCCGGCCGTTGAACCTTCGGAATTATCCGGTTTAATTGAAACCATGACCTCGTTCCAAGCCCGCATTGATTTACCGGATTTGGCTGACGAATTGATGATGAATGTGGATGATTTATTTCCTATATTAGAGACTTTGGAGATTTTGGGATTTGCCGAGATCCTAGAAGGGGATGTGCATTTAAGTGAGTTGGGAAAACAATTTTCTGAAGCTGACTTGCAAACGCGTAAGCAATTGTTTGCGCAACGGTTGTTGGAAAAAGTGCCGCTGGCGCGCTATATCCGTAGGATTTTAGATGAAAAAATAGGCCACCGCGTTTCTGAGGAACGTTTTTTAAGCAAACTTGAAGATTATTTAAGTGAGAAAGAAGCGGAACGGGTGCTGCGCACCATGATCGATTGGGGTCGTTACGCTGAAATTTTTGCTTATGATTTTAAAACAGGTTTTCTTAGTTTGGAAAACCCTGGGATTTCGACTTTACCTATCACGTGAGTGGGTTATTGCTTGGGCAGTGAGGCAATGTATTGCGCCACAGCAAGCATGTCTGCCGATGTCATGCGTTCACTGATGTCACGCATAATGGCGTTTAAATCAGTGCGTCGTTTGCCGTCTTTAAAGGCCTGCAATTGCAAAACAGTGTAGGCTGTGGATTGGCCGGCCAACAAAGGAAAACCTGCTTGGGCATTGCCACTGCCGTCCGGACCATGGCAAGCGATACAGGCCGTCACATGGCTATTGTAATCCCCCTGTCGATAAAGTTGTTCACCGCGGTTTTGCTTTTGAGTGGTTTTTTTCGCCACCGGGCGGGGTAGGCTTGCATAAAAAGCCGCTAAATCCGCCATGTCCTGATCGTTCAGTGTGGCCACAATAGGGGCCATGGTGGGCGCGTTGCGATCTTTACCGGCTTTAAACGCTTGCAATTGTTTGATGAAATAACGGCTGTGTTGGCCGGCAATATGAGGCCATTCGGGATTGAAGCTAATGCCCTGCGGGCCGTGGCAAGCAGCACATAGCATGGATTTTGCTTGTCCTGCTTCCATATTTCCGGTGCTATACGCCAAGGGTGAACTAAAAACAATTAAAAAAAAGACCAAAAATTTCATTATTGCCTCATCATTGCAGCATTTAATGGTACACTGTTCTATAAAAATCCCAAAATGAATTGATCATTATGTTAGTGAATCCGTATGCCCAAGCAAAATTTTTAAAAAGTGCGGCCAAAGTTGAACAACTGCCCAATGACACCGGCTACGAAGTTGCCTTTGCGGGTCGTTCTAACGCCGGTAAGTCCAGTGCTTTAAATTGTTTAACCGGGATTCGACAATTAGCCCGTACCAGTAAAACCCCGGGCCGCACTCAGCTCATTAATTTATTTACATTGGTGAATGAAGAACGTCGTTTAGTGGATTTGCCAGGCTATGGCTATGCCAAGGTTGCATTGCAAGTGAAGCAAGATTGGCAAAAAAATTTAGCGCATTATTTGGATGTTCGGCAAAGTTTACGTGGTTTGGTGTTATTGATGGATATTCGCCACCCATTGAAAGAGCTCGATCAAATGATGATCAATTGGGCCATTGAACGTGAATTACCGGTTCATATTCTGCTGACCAAAGCCGATAAATTAAGCCGTGGACCCGTGCAAAGCACTTTATTGCAAGTGCGCAAGCAATACGAATTGTTTGCTGATTTTATCACTGTGCAAGCGTTTTCATCGTTAAAAAAGCAGGGCATTGAAGAGTTGATTGGTGTATTAAACCGATGGTTTGACTGGTCGCATCAACCATCACCCGGTCAAGGCACGGCATTCACTTCCTGAACGGATAACCAGGCGTCACCAGACGGCAATAACTCGAGGTTTATTCGAGTAATTTAATAATCGCCGAAAAATCCAAATGCCCTGTGCCTTGATCATGAAAATGTTGGTACAACTGTGCTGCCTGTTGGCCCATGGGGGTTTTGAGACCAACGGCTTCTGCAGAATGCTGACTTAACCACAAATCCTTCAACATCATGGCCACTGAAAAACCTGCTTGGTATTCATTGTTGGCTGGAACGTTGTCCATGACATTGGGTACTGGCAAATATTTTTCTGTTACCCAACATTGGCCTGAAGCATGAGAGACCACGTCCAAAAATTTCTGAGGCGTTAAACCTAATGATTGTGCCAAAGTAAATGCTTCGGAAACGGCGATCATTGAAATGCCTAGTATCATGTTGTTGCATATCTTGGCGGCTTGCCCGGTGCCCGCAACACCGGTGTGGATAATGGTCTTGCCCATGGCATCGAACAGAGGTTTGGCAAGGTTGAATGCCTCACTGTCACCGCCCACCATGAATGTCAGAGAGGCCCCGGCCGCTCCTTTCACCCCACCAGACACCGGAGCATCAAGGTACATGAAGTGTTTTTTTGCGGCTTGTTCATGCAGTTCACGTGAACTTTGCACATCAATGGAGGAACAATCGATCATCAAAGTCTTGTCCGCTGCATGAGCAAAAACACCCGTTTCGCCTAAGCACACTTGTTTCACTTGTTGCCCTGTTTGCAACATGGTGATGATCACATCTTGGTTTTGAATGGCGTCCAGCAATTCGCTTGCTTTTTGTCCGCCTGCTGCACTGAAATTGGTGAGGGCTGTGGGTTGGAGATCAAATCCTGTGACTTTATGTCCTGCTTTAACCAAATTAATTGCCATGGGCAGACCCATATTCCCTAAACCGATAAAACCAATGTTTGACATTGCTTGCTCCTTGCTTTTAGCCATTACTTGGCATCACAAATGCATTTTGATGGATTTGTGTGGCAAACCATTTGCTGGTGATCGTCTTAAGTTTGGTGTAAAAATGAATGCTTTCTTCGCCATGCATATTGGTGTTGCCAAAGGAGGAATGTTTCCACCCGCCAAAAGGATGATTGGCAACCGGTACTGGAATCGGTATGTTTATACCAACCATGCCCACATTGACGCGTTGGCTGTATTCGTGAGCGCTGAAACCATCTTTGGTAAAAATAGCAGTGCCATTGCCATAAACATTGCGATTCACCAATGCAATGGCTTGTTCTAGCGTAGCAACCCTGACCATGACCAACACAGGTCCAAATATTTCTTTTTGATAGATGGTCATCTCTTCGAGAACATGATCAAACAAGGTGGGTCCTACAAAGAAACCTTGTGGGTGTTTGGGGTGTGAAAATGATCGACCATCAATCCTTAGTTTTGCACCTTCAGCGACACCTTGATCAATGGCCGCTAATACTCGCTCTCGATGTGCGCTGCTGATGAGGGGCCCCATGTCGCATGGTTGCGCATCGCCGGCATCAATTGTGATGCCTTTGATGAGAGGGGTTAGCTTGGCGCATAAATGATCGGCGGTCTCATTGCCCACGGCCACAACCACAGATATGGCCATGCAGCGCTCCCCAGCGGAGCCAAAAGCCGCGCCAATAATCGCTGTTGCTGCCTGATCTAAATCGGCATCCGGCATAACAACACAATGGTTTTTAGCGCCTCCAAAGGTGTGGGAGCGTTTACCTTGCGCGGTGGCGGTGGTGTAGATTTGCTTGGCGACTGGCGTTGAGGCAACTGCGGTGACCGCAGCAATATCGGGGTGGTGTAACAAATGTTCAACGGTGTCCTTGTTGCCATGAACACAGTTGGCCACGCCATCGGGTAATCCCGCATCACGCAACAATTCCAATAAACGCACCGGCGCTGAAGGATCTTGTTCAGAAGGTTTTAAAATAAAGGTATTGCCACAGGCAATGGCGGGTATCATCATCCAAACCGGCACCATGACAGGAAAATTAAAAGGAGAGATGCCGGCGCAAACGCCGATGGATTGACGTAGGGTGTAACAATCAATGTGTGCAGAGACATTGGGTGACATAGAGCCTTGCAATTGGGCCATCAATCCACAATGAAATTCCACCACTTCAATGGCTCTGCCGATGGAACCTTTGGCATCGTCAATGGTTTTGCCATGCTCACGGGTCACTATGCGTGCAAGATCATGCTGATGTTGTAACAATAAATCTCGAAATTTGAACAACACCTGGGCGCGCTTGATGGCTGGCGTGTTTGCCCAGGCTGGCCACGCTGTTTTAGCCGCGGCCACCGCACGATCGCAAATGGATTTGTCTGCAAACGGCACGTGGCCAATGATTTCTCCAACCGCGGGATTATAAATCGCTTGGCTTGCTGTTGTTGTTTCGATAACGGGATGGTTTGCAATAAAATGAGGCACGTTGTAAGACATGGTTTAAACTCATG
>CAZGKX010000091.1:2796-5331 GCA_964525945.1 uncultured Legionellaceae bacterium | reverse complement strand
AACATTGGATGAAAAAACACTGTTTAATTTGGCCATTGGAGCGGAAGGCGGTGGTGATAATTACACAAATCCATATGCATGGATTTATCCTTTGGTGAATGAGTTTATAGATAAACCCGAATTTCGGCGTGTAAAAGCCCTGAAAGCCGGTGAAACGTTGTGGGATACCAAAGAAGATATTCGCCAACTTAAGTTATTTTTGGATGCTCGCGCCCAAACATCTGAGCAACGCGCGCAACTTCTCGGTTTAAAAGATGCGAAATTTGATAAATGGTTAAATGCGGCTTGTGAAGTCCATCCTGACATGCTGAAAGAGGGCAGTGATTTTACCGTAGGTGTAGAAAAGCGTGAAATCGAGGGTATTGAACAAACGGTATCAATAGCCATACCCTTAATTGGCAGTATACCTCAACTAGGGTCGACGTTAAGTGACAGTCGTCAACAATTTTTACAAGCCCGCCTTAGAAAGAAATACCCAGAACGTTCATTTCCTATTGATGCTGAAATGTTAGTTGTGGCAACGGAATCCGCCAAAAGTTTCATTGATTACTATTATGAACATGGACGGATTGTGGGCATATCAGGAACAGCTGGCACACCCGAGGAGTTATTAGAACAAAAAGCAAAATTTGACATGGATGCATGGTCGATTCCGCCTCATCGAGAAAATAAACGGCAATATTTGGGTGAGCGTGTTACAAAGCAGGCTAAAGAGGTTGATTTAGGTTTAAAACCTGTGTTTTTTGTTGTCGAAGATAAGGTGAAAATTGAAGAATTTTATCAAATGTTGATGGATCAATATGGAAAAAATAACGTACAAATTCTAACGGGGCTTGAATCTGGAACTGAGAAACAAAAGCTTATAGAACGCGCAGGTCGACCGAATATGATTACGTTGACTCCCTCTAAAGAGACTCTAAACGAATTCAAAACTGCAAATTTTGGTTTGATCCAATCAAATCCACCTGATTTTCAAATAGCCCTTGAAGCTATTCAACAAGTTGAGCATATCAAAGGCAGAAATCCACAATTTGATAGAGCGTTGCTTCAAGCAATTGCGGAAGCGGATGAAACAAATGAAGGAATTCAACCGATATTAATGATTACGAAAGACATGAATCAAGCGCAAGCGACCTATCAAAAATTACTGGCTGAATATGGTCCTAAGAATGTGCAATTAATTACCAATGAAGAAGAAAGAATTGCGTTACAAGAAATTGCTGGTAGGCCAGGTATGATCACGGTCAGTACGCCGATGCTTGGGCGAGGAACGGACATTGATCCCAAGCACGAACAGGGTTTGTATGTCATCCAAACTTATCTTGATACACCAAGAAACACCGGTCAAATCATTGGGCGGGCAGCGCGAAATGGCCGTATAGGAAAATATGTGGCTCTTTATGAAGTCAATGGCTTACCCAGCCGTTATAGCATCAGCGCCTTGCGTGGCATGAATCGAGATGTTCAAAAGGATGTTGTTGTGCGTTTGCAAAAACAAATGAATGAAGATGCTGCGGTGCAACGTCATTATATGCAAGAAGTCGATGGTATGCAGCAAATCGTGTTAAAGCAATTTGACGCATGGCAAGAAGAATTGCTAAGCATTACTCCCAGTACAGATCATAAAAAACTTCGCCAAGAGTTATTGCTTATGCGCGAGCAATTGATTGTGCAGATGAATGAGCAATGGAATGTAAAATTGTTGGAATCTGATCCAGATAAAAAATATTCAAACCCGTATATACGCCGAGGAAAGGATGGAAAATTAAATACCAAAGAGCTCACACAAGCGTTACTAGAGTATGAGCGTGAAAAAATTCCAGAAATTTGGGATGCGGTTAAAGGACAATTATTGGAAAAAACAAATGCAGTATCGGAACTGGATGAAGTTGACGAATTGCGTCTTCAATATATGAGCGATAGTAACATTTCTGAAGAATTAAAAGTGCGCAAACTGGCTGCACGCGAAGATAAAAAAATTGCCAATAGAGCAAAAAAATCAACCGCCAACTATTTACGCTATGCATTGCAAGACCAAGCTGGCGCGGTATTAGCGTTTGCGAAAAAAGATTTACCGTCTGAAAAAAGAGAGGAACTAGAAGTAACGTCCGTAGCAACTAAATTAAAAATATTGATAGATCATTTTAATGATATTATTGCCGGTATCAGATCTGAACCTGATGGAAAAACAAAACATTTACCGGCCAAGATTGTTTATGATGATACAAAGAGCAGTCAAGAAAATCTAAATACACTGGTAGAAGGACTAAGGGCATGTGAAGATTTACAATTAAACGACAAATATCGCATCCAGCCTGTCGTTATAGAGTGCTTTCGATTAGTCGAGCAAAATAAACTTACGAATGAATATATAGGCGATTTAAAGGCAAGCTATGTCGATGACGCCGCGATGCAATGGGCAGATGATTTGATTCAGAATTTATCATGGGCAGAAACTTCCAGCTTAGATTCGCTCATTGAGCGGGCCAGCGTGAAACGAGCGGCCATTGCACTTTTGCAGTTAGCACGCGCTGT
>CAZGKX010000091.1:0-2786 GCA_964525945.1 uncultured Legionellaceae bacterium | reverse complement strand
ATGCATCAGATACTAATAGAGATACGGCGATCACCAATCTTTATCAAGGATTGCATGAACAACAAGCTCAATTAAGTCACCTTAAATTTTATTTTTCCTGGGGTCATAAAGACACTCGCAAAGTGATTCAACAATCACTAAAAAATTTTGCTAACATAGCGCGCGTGATTTCTTTTGATGCAAACAGGCAACAACAAAGTCATGAAAAAGTGCAATACGATACGCATTTAAAATCATTTCAAAAATTATATGCACCCATTGAAAGTCACTACAAAAAAGAAGCTGAATGGGGTGATATCCAAAAGGAACTTGGGGCTATTCAAAGTGCTGATGCAAGTCTAGCCGTTTTTTATGAAATGAAACATTTTTTACAATGGAAGAAAGAAAAACTCTTACCTTACCATCCACTTTTAAAACCCATTCAAGAGTTGATTAAAAATTTAACGACCATACAACAGACGATTGAAAAAGAACATCCAGATATATTAAGAAATAGCCAGTATTTCGGCCGTAAAATTACACAAATGCAAGATGATTTGACGCGTATTGACGATGTAAGCATTGAGTATGTTGACATTAAACCGGGGCATACTGGGTTCAGTGAATATTATGATGTGGTTATCAAAGGCGCAGGACCTGTGGCTGCCTTTGATGGATTTACACGCTATGAAAACAAACTGGAGCAATTTAAAAAAGATGAAGTGAAGTATCGTAATGAAAAAGACCAATTGAAAACATATAATAGTTGCGCAATCTTTTTAACAACCCAGTTACTTTCGGTGGACGATATCGAATTAGACCCCGTTCTTGCTGGAGATTTCGGTGCATATGTCCAAGAAATAAATGCAATGCTAGCTATAAAACGAGGCGAATCTGTTGCTGTTGAAGCCTCATTTGATGAAATGAAACAAATTAGGTTGATGCAAACTTTAGCGTTTGAAAATCTCCATGGAGAAACGATTGATGCGATTACGGATTTCCCCACGCAAAAAGCATTAAAAGAGGTGTTGCAAAGAAAAGAGGTCTTAAATCAAAGATTACTAGAGGCAGAAAAAGAATATCAAGCATTAGAACAAAAGCAAAAAAACGATGATCAAAAAACATTATTATCGTGGGATGGAATTATGAGCCGAACACAAAATTTCATATACCAGTTGCCTACATTGATCCAAAGTAAACAAACTGAAATTGCAACATTGCAGTCTGATTTAACAGAACTTCAAAAGGAGTTTAGTTCTTTGCAACCCAAGCATTTAGACAGATTACTGAACGCTAAGAAAAATTTGTTAACTGAAAAAATAAATGAAGCAATGAAGGTGAATGACAATAAGCTAGATACTTTAAACAAAAAAATTGAACTTATTGACCAAAAAATAAAGGAAGAAACTCAAAAGAGTAGCGTGATGGTAAGACGTTTTGAAAATATAGATGAATTATTAGATTATTCATCTATGTTAAGAACAATGATCGCTGTAGAGAAGAATGAGGAAGAGTCTAAACGAGAAGATAATCTGGTAGCAAATACTGCTGTGTTTGACGATTCGGATACTGAAGAAAGTTTGAAACGCGCAGCTTCTTATCCATTATAAGTCAAATGAAATTGCTGGAATTGACTATTGCTTTGCCTGTCGTCTTAAATCGCGTACAATTTAATTTATTTGTTTGAGAGTTTGGCATGCTTGAATCCTATTTAAATGCAACCCGCGATTTTAAAACGATCATTGATTATTTGCGATTTGGTTTGACGCAAGCAACATTAGCGTCGCTGTATTACGGCCATGGTACGGACAATGCTTGGGATGACATGTTGAGTTTGGTTTTGGGGACATTGTCATTGCCACATGATGTTGATCCACAATTGTTACAGGCGCAATTAACCGATGAAGAAAAAAATCGCTTATGCCGGCAATTGGAGCGGCGTATTATTGAACGGGTTCCCGTTCCTTATTTAACCCAAACCGCTTATTTTTGCGATCTTCCTTTTTATGTGGATGAGCGGGTATTGATTCCTCGTTCTCCCATTGCGGAATTGATCCGTGAACAATTTTCTCCTTGGATCGATGCCAATGATGTCACTCGAGTTTTGGATCTATGTACCGGTAGTGGTTGTATCGCCATAGCCTGCTGTTATGCGTTTCCGGACGCGGAAGTGGATGCCGTAGATATTTCCCCAGACGCATTGGTTGTTGCCAACATCAATCAAAAGCGCCATGGCTTGCAAGATGTCTTAACGCTCATCCAATCGGATTGTTTTGACGACATGCCTGCAGTGCAATACGACATTATTGTGTGCAATCCGCCTTATGTTGGGCACGATGAAATGCAAACCTTGCCGGTTGAATACCGACATGAGCCAAAATTAGCCTTGGAAACAACAAACCAAGGGCTTGCGATCGTTGAAAAAATACTGCGTAGCGCTGCAGCTTATTTAACCCACCACGGTATTTTAGTGCTGGAAGTTGGGAATAGCGAGGCGATTTTGGTGGACACATACCCCCATGTGCCGTTTACTTGGTTGGATTTTGAACATGGTGGCGAAGGGGTCTTTTTATTAACGCGGCAACAATTGATCGATTATTTTAAATGAGCGGCAATACCTTTGGTACTTTGTTCACAGTGACCACATTTGGGGAAAGCCATGGACCTGCTATTGGTTGCATTGTTGATGGTTGCCCGCCTGGTTTACCTTTAGAGGCCGCTGACATTCAACCGTTTTTAGACAAGCGCAAACCCGGGCAATCCAAATACACCACGCAACGTCGCGAAAACGATGCCGTCGAGATTTT
>CAZGKX010000090.1:0-5946 GCA_964525945.1 uncultured Legionellaceae bacterium | reverse complement strand
TTTTGTTCCTGGAATTGGCGATCCAAACATTATTGCTCGACTTGCTCAAGAAATTAATGGGCCAATCAATATTCTAGCTAATCCGGGTGTTCCAACAACGAACGAATTACAAAAATTGGGTGTTAAGAGGGTTAGTACCGGTTCAGGACCCATGCGATCAACGTTGACCTTGATACGACAAATTGCTAAGGAGTTATTGGCGGAAGGGTCATATAAAAACTTCACAAGCGATGTCATTCCCTATAATGAGGTCAATGCGTTTTTTCAATAAAAAAGAGCATATCTCAAACAGAATACTATTCTAAAAAGGTTTTACAACCGTATTTTTTAAATGATATTGTGTTTGCAACCTACTGAACTTATAAGAAAAAAATTACACAGACTCGGTTGCAAAAACGTCCACGGCCTATACTTACAATAATTAGGTCATTGGAGACAGTTATGCAAAAGAAAACGCAGTGTCTAGATCTGAATACGAGAGGTGCGTTTAAACATGCAAACAATTGTGCGAATGAAAAAACCATGGATTTAGTGATAAAACTTATTCAGAAGGATGCAGATCATCATCATCTTTTTTTCAATGATGAGGGATTTCATAATCATCTGGTGCATCAATTGTTAGCGGATTATAGTTTGGGTGCAGATAGACCGCGATTGGAAAAAGCTTATCATGACAATGCTGTTTTTCAACGGCCGAGAAGACCTCTTAAGTCTGGTTTTTCCTGGAACAGCTTACACTGTTTGGGGAACGAAGATTATTACTCAGCCTACGTAAATTTTTTTCAGGAAGAAGTGAAAAATAAAGGAATTAAGTGGTGCGTTCAGCATTATATTTTTGAACAAGATTCTCAATTTGGGCTATATTCCCGGTTTTTAGGTGGCGTTTACCATTCCATGATTCATTTGGGGTATGGCATTGAATTTAATCATCCTTTGATGGTTGCTGAAGGGTTAGCTTGGGTAGCTGTTCATCCACCACGATTTCATCATTTTTATGAGCCTATTCATAAAAAAAACAGTAAAGGTGAGGTTTCATCGAAAAAAAATAGGAGTGAGTTATTATCAACAGCAATGAACATTATATTGTCCATTCATCAAGATTCTCGAATAGATGGGGCAGTCAAATGGGCTGATAAAGATAAATATACGACTGTAATCAATACAATTCCTCATTTAGTTCATGAATATTGCCAACAATGGCAAGTCTCTGAATCGCTCGATGGTCCAACGGGTTTGCGAATACGCGCTACTGAATTACAAATTTTGGCAGCAGCACTGTATGCGGGTCCACACTGTGCTGATAAAGAAACCATGCTCGATTTTTTTCTCATGCATACTTTAACGAGTTCTATGTTTTTGCACTATTACGTCGAGTTACTTGAACCTCGACATGCAGCATCTTTATTGCGAGGCAAGTTTGCGACAGATCTAGTCTATTATATTGCACATGGCCGGCCTTATTTAAATTTAGAACAATTTAAATCTTACCCTAAAGTATTGAATTGGGACCAAATTATATCAAAAGCTATTGCTTCGGAAGATGATCATGTTCCCAAAGTGATTCGAGCTTTAATTCACGCTTCTCGTTACGATAAAGCACAGGTATTTCCTTTGGAAACCTATCAGGCGATAGCTTCTTTGTCCGTGGATGACAATCTCTATTGGAGTGTAGATGCAATTGGATTTGATGAAGCTTGGCATAGCAATAAAAAGAAAAAGCAATTAGCAACCACACGCATTACTCATGTGTGAAATTTTTTTATTAATAGACATATTTGTTACAAAATGTTCTTCCGGTTGAGATTTTTGCGAAGAAGGTACTGCTTGATCCTGAGCAAGTCATTTGATGTTATGAAAAATCAGGATTTGAGATGACAAATTACAGCACTGATAAGATGCATTGTAGTTTAATTTTAGAAAAAATGACTGACGTAGGTGGCTAATAGTTTCTTAATGTTTTTGTTATAACCTAGCAGCAATGCATTTTATAACAAGGCAAAAATGCCTGAATTTATTTTATCCACATCCGAAGTCACCCTGCTTGGTATATCTGAGGCGGGATGGTTTGCCCTTATGAACGATGCGAGAAACCGTTACGGAACAACTTATGGCTGGAGTGCTGATCCGTTGCGTCAAGATGTGGTGTCTGTTTATCAATTGTACCTGCACTCCAAAAAAATAAATTCCATTTTATCGATAAAATTGCAAGCAGAGGCCAATAGCGCCAATATACGTTCCATCATGCAGGAATTTCCGGGCGAATTAAATGAGAATTTATGGCATTTGTATTGCGCCATCAAAAATGAAAAATGCCAGGATGTCGCGGTAAATGCCTATTTTCAAACACCCGGTAATGATTTAATCACCTTTTGTGAATCGATAGGTCGTAATTTTGATGATTTTCTCACGGAAATGCTCATTTTTGGCGCGAACAATGGCGATGAAGTACTGGATTTATTACTGACAGAACAACAAAATAACGTGCTGGCATTGTTCAACGAATTTAAAGATCATTTAATACAAGGTTTAGAACAGGCCAAGGGCGATTTTCCGAAAACCGATCATAATTTGGATTACAGCAAACGTTTGATTGTGAATACCCTCCAAGAAAATATTATACGGTATTATGAAGGAAAGGAATTAATACCCATCGAAATGATCGTGATGAAACATGATGAAAAAGAAGGTGGGTTTTACCCTGATTTTTCCTTTGTGATGAACAAAACCCCCAAAAATTACTCCAGCTCAGAATTAAGAATGATCTACAAAGTAATGGAAGAAATTCCCGACAAAGGCATTCGAAAAATCATGCGCTTAAGTTTCTTTCTCAAAGAAATGACCGTGCAAGACGGACAAAACACCTTTAAAACATTGGAAAACCCTTGGGATAGCCATGCATCCGTAGGTGGGGGTAGTTTTTGGCAAACAAGAACCCGAAAACATGGGGAAGCCTATCGCGAACGTCTCAAACCATCTTTGCCCTTATGGGTAAAAGGGCTTATTCAAACAAAAGAAATGGCTGAAGAACCTAACAACCAGAGTAAAAATGGATTTATTTTGAGCTAAATGCCATAACTTCTGGAGTATGTTATTTTGAAGATATATAGATTGAAGTGAATCCATCGTTGCTCTTCAAATCTTGGCCAAATGGAGTGAGTTTCTATTATTAATTCAATAATTGCAAAAACAATTCACTGTGATAAAATGCAGGCCATGTAATTTATTTTCAACGAGGGTGTTTTATGACAACGATCGCAGAAGTAGTTTCATTGTTGGATAAACTGAATAACAACATTGCCGAAACGCTAAGTGACCAAACGATTGATGATGCCGTTAAAATATGTCTTGATTGGTTTGATTCAACTCCAAGCACCGCTACCTTAGCCCACGATTGGGAAAATCATCCGTATTCAACTCAAGATAAATCGTCACTTGCGCGTTTTATGAGCATTAATTTACACAGTTTAGCTGGGACTATCCTAGATAGGTTGTTATTGCGTCTGGCAATTGAACGTGCTGAAGATGAAGCAATAGGGAACTCATATCCCTTTGATCAAAGTAGATTCTATCAAAAAGTGTTGTTAAATCCACATTTGTTAAATCCACAAGTAAAAAGACCTAACTCTCACGGAGCTTCACAAGAATTTCTATTTTATGAGTTGATAGCTTGCAACTACATGGAGGGCGGAATAAAGAATGATGAAGAATTGTTCGGACTGATTTCATGTTTATCAAAAAATGACGTCATTGCAATGCTACATTGCATAACTGAAGACAGGTACTCATGTTTCTTTGACTGGCATCATAATTACAATGCTGCAGAAGATTTTGTGAATAAAATCATTCAAATAGATCCTACACTTTCGAAGGCTAGGGTTATTGATGCCATGGCGAAACAACCTCCTGAATGTTATGGTATTCACCGCGCACGATGCAGATTTTTATTGGATGATATTATAGATGATGCGCTAAAAAACCATCTCGATAACTTAATCAGTGTTCTCGATCAAGCGTGTAACGAGGATAATAAAAATACAATGTTAACTACTTTAACAATGACTTTCGAGTTATTAACATGCGACGATTTGGAACGCGGGCAATTACTAGAGGACTATCAAGCCTATGCTTTGACGTTAAAGGGCAGCCCTTCGTCAACTGGAAAAGCCATTGGCGTAGCTATGTTTGCTTTTGGGGTATGTGTCATTGCACTCGGCGCAACTGCGATTATTTCAGGAGGAATCATTCCAATAGCATGTGGCGCAAGCGCTCTGGTTATTGGTTTGGGAATTTTTGCATTCAATGGTCAAAAAGGCCAGTCAAAGCACTTACAAAATATACATGATAGTGCACTCGGCTTGATAACTGAAGAAAACTGGTTAAGACCCTTATAAAAAAGGGGGGAAGTAGCCAAAAAACGTCAAAATCCATGTTGCACGTCAGTATCAACCTTTACGTTTTAAAGGGGTATTGTCTTAATATCTCTATTGCACATAACGCCCTGTCGTTTGGCTGCCAGGGCCCGTATGTCGGTTTAAAATCGCTAAGCTGATAGGTCGCGCGAGGGCGTAATTTATCTTCTCTCAATGGCTGCCCACTCAAACACCATTTATAGTCTATAATTCAAATTCGTTTTCATTCTTCCTTATTGCTGAAGGGGTGCTTTATGACTTTGGATCCAAACATAATTCGAGAATATCGCTTTACTCGTTTGCGTGGCAGCATTTTCCCGGGACCTCGTCCTCTGTGCCGTGATGTGGAAGGGTTGATTGTGCATGATTTTATGCTGTTAGAACCCATCGTTTATGGTGTGAGTCTTGAGTGGCAAGCACTTACCCGTCATCGCTATAAAGCCTTTATGGAGAATTACGCACGTACCTATACCTCTTGGGAGAACATTTGGATCCTCAAAATTCGAAACGATAGGACATGCTCGGCACGGGCATTATTTTTTTCGGCCTTGATCCATGCCAGTGTGGCCATCAAAACGAATTCTTCTTTAAAAGACGCGTGGCAACAGTCGCTTATCACTTTAATGGAAAATGCTCAGGAGTTGCAGAATTTATATGCAGCAGGTTACACCGAACTGGAAAAGCAATCGGGGTATTTTCCTCGGTATTCCACGTCAGTTCTTTTGTTAATTAGAGCTATTCTCAATGACGGCATATCAACAACAGAACTGGTGTACCAAGCCAATAAAGATTGTTGCAACGATGAAATAACCATCGTCAGCCCCCTTAACATGGCCATAAGTGATTTATGCAATTTTATTGTTTACAAAGAAGCCATGCATTTTATTCAATTAAATTGCGCTGAATTGCAGCGGGAATCGGATCAGTTTAAAACCATCCGAGGAACGGCCATTGACGGTCATTCGAGAATGACCGATTTGCTGAATAGCGACTATGCGTATAATGCGTTTGAACGTACTTTATTTTGCAAGCATGTGGGTATTTGTTCCCATGCAATCGAAATGAATGATCAAGGTAAAATTTGTGTGTTACAGGAAGGGGTTCAGGATAAACCGCTGTTTTTCGCAACACTGCTGAAACATGGTTATACCAATGTATTATTGAATAAAGAGGTCATGAACATGCTCCAAGACGAGCATCCCAAACGTCGCCAATTTGTTGATTTTGAAGTTCATTATCAAAGCCCTGGTATCAGCTATACCCCTCAATGGGATATAAATAATCGACGCCCTTTCGCCTCTCTTTTTGTGGAAAAACCAGTGGTAGAGGAGGTTTTTCAACACCATCCCTCGGCCATACATGCCACAGCACGCCCCTTATTTTTCCAGAAAAAAGAACACGTGCGCCCAACAACGGTCAGCGTTTGCAAAGACGATGAGTTAAAGCGTTATTTGAACGATGTGCTGGTTGATGAGGGCCGTTCTACAAAAAGAGAGGCTCGTTTTGTATTGTTTAAAGAGCGCATTGGCTTGTACCT
>CAZGKX010000089.1:4254-6175 GCA_964525945.1 uncultured Legionellaceae bacterium | reverse complement strand
TTTTAAAAGCGTCTTTTAGCTAAACAATCGCGGTTTCAATGCCTTGCTTTTCATCCGCAGCCATTTCACTTTCTAAATCTTTTAACGATTTTTCAGTGTTGTGGATCAAACCATCGGCTTGATTGCGCAATTCGACCAGTTCTTTAAATTTCTTGTCTTCATCCGCATGCGATTGTGCATCCTTGACCATGGCATCAACTTCTTCATCACTCAAACCACTGGACGCTTTGATCACAATGGATTGGGCTTTGCCCGTTGCCTTGTCTTTGGCAGAAACATTTAAAATACCATTGGCATCGATATCAAATGTAACTTCAATTTGCGGAACGCCACGAGGCGCAGAAGGAAGATCGGATAAATCAAACCGGCCTAACGATTTATTCGCAGAAGCTTGCTCACGCTCACCTTGCAACACATGCACAGTCACAGCGGTTTGGTTGTCATCCGCCGTTTAAAACACTTGTTTGGCTTTGGTTGTGATAGTGGTGTTTTTTTCAATCAATTTTGTCATAACGCCACCCAATGTTTCAATGCCCAAAGACAAGGGAGTCACGTCCAACAACAAAATATCCTTCACTTCACCCGACAATACCGCAGCTTGAATAGCGGCACCCACGGCGACTGCTTCATCAGGGTTTACGTCTTTACGTGGTTCTTTACCAAAAAACTCTTCCACGGTTTTTTGAACCAAAGGCATGCGCGTCTGACCGCCCACGAGAATAACTTCATTGATTTGAGAGACCGTTAAGCCAGCGTCTTTTAAAGCTGTTTTCAACGGAGCTACGGTGCGCTCTACCAGTTTTTCCACCAACGATTCTAATTTGGTGCGAGTCAATTTAATGTTTAAATGTTTAGGACCAGATGCATCCGCTGTAATATAGGGTAAATTCACATCCGTTTGTTGTGCAGAAGACAACTCAATTTTAGCTTTTTCAGCAGCATCTTTAAGACGTTGCAAAGCCAATGGATCATTGTGCAGATCAATTCCAGAATCTTTTTTGAATTCGGCCACTAAATATTCAATCAGTGCCATATCAAAATCTTCACCGCCCAAGAAGGTATCACCGTTGGTTGCCAACACTTCAAATTGATGCTCGCCATCGACTTCCGCGATTTCAATGATGGAAATATCAAATGTACCACCACCCAAGTCATAAACCGCAATAACAGAATCACCACGTTTTTTATCCATACCATAAGCAAGCGCCGCGGCAGTTGGCTCGTTGATGATACGTTTAACATCAAGACCGGCAATACGACCCGCATCTTTGGTGGCTTGGCGTTGTGAATCGTTAAAATAAGCAGGTACTGTGATCACGGCTTCTGTAACGGGTTGACCTAGATAATCTTCTGCTGTTTTTTTCATTTTACGCAACACTTCAGCAGAAATTTGTGGAGGCGCTTTGTTGTCGTTTTTAACGCAAACCCAGGCATCGCCGTTGTCTGCTTTAACAATTTTGTACGGCACCATTTTGATGTCTTTTTGCACGATAGCGTCGTCAAAACGCCGTCCGATCAAGCGTTTGATAGCAAACAACGTTTTGTCAGGGTTTGTTACCGCCTGGCGTTTAGCGGCTTGGCCCACTAAAATTTCATCGTCATTGGTGTACGCAACAATCGAAGGTGTGGTGCGGTGACCTTCACTGTTTTCAATAACACGGGGTTTTCCGCCTTCCATCACAGCAACGCAAGAGTTTGTTGTGCCTAAGTCAATTCCAATAATAGCCATGGTTATGATGCTCCAATTCGTTTGTTTATTCGACTAATAACGTCAATATGGGGATTGAAATATGAATTTCAAGGGCCTATGATTTTTCTTTTGCGACCACCACTCGAGCTGGGCGAATAACGCGATCATTCAGTTTGTAACCTTTTTGAAACACCACCAGCACAGTATTGGGGGCTGCATCAGCAGACTCCT
>CAZGKX010000089.1:0-4244 GCA_964525945.1 uncultured Legionellaceae bacterium | reverse complement strand
CCTGCATGGACATAGCTTCATGTTGCTGTGGATCAAATGCTTCACCGACGGGATCCAATTGTTCGATATCAAATTTTTTGAGCACGTCCAGCAATAATTTCATGGTTAACTCAAGCCCTTCTTGCATGCTTGAGTCCGCATTTTTTATGGCCAGCAACAAAGCGTGCTCTAAGCTATCCACCACGGGCAACAACGCAACACTAAATTTATCTAAACCGTAACGATGGGCATTCGCAACTTCGCGTTCAGCACGGCGGCGTACATTATCCAGCTCGGCAATCGCACGCACCGATTTTTCCCAATTTTCATGCGATTTTTGTTCGGCAAGAGTCAATTTTTCTTCAAGCTCTAGGTAAGAAGGGTGCGAAAGCGTGCTTTGCTCATCGCCCGATAGCTCTTCATCATCGTTCAATTCATTGACCTGCGGTGACGATTCTTTGTCTTCTTTAAACTTTTTCCAATCTTTTTGTTCACTCATCTTAAAAACTCCCAAATGACCTAAATGCAGTAAATGGGGACGCGCTAAAAAAAATCAAGGGCCTCTTTGGGTAAAAAATGTCAATCGATAATTTACTTGCCAATCATACATATTATTGAGCATATCGCTTGCAGCCAGTCTTTATTCATTGCATACTTTTAATTATTTACCTGAAGAATCATCATGCAAAATTGGTCCCCCACGTCCTGGCAAAACTATTCCTACCAGCAGGCAGCGCAGTACCCCGATGAAAAACACCTCATGCGTGTAGTTGAGCAATTAGGCACCTTACCACCGTTGGTCACCAGCGGTGAAATTAAAAATTTAAAAAAATTAATTGCGCTCGCAGGAGCTGGCAAAGCCTTTATTTTACAAGGTGGCGATTGCGCGGAATCGTTCAATGACTGCCGCTCGGACATCATCAGCAATAAATTAAAAATTATTTTGCAAATGAGTTTGGTGCTGTTGCATGGCATGCGCAAACCCATTGTCAGAATTGGCCGAATTGCCGGACAGTTCGCCAAACCGCGTTCCTCTGATTACGAAACAATAAATGGTGTGACACTCCCTTGTTACCGGGGCGATTTGGTCAACTCACCAGAATTTGACACGCAATTACGCATTCCAAACCCTGAATTGCTCCTCAAAGGTTACAGTTGTGCCGCCATTACCTTAAATTTTATTCGCGCCTTGTTGGACGGTGGTTTTGCTGATTTACACCACCCGCAGCGTTGGGATTTGCGGTTTGTCGAGCATTCTAAACAAGCTGAAGAGTACCATGCAATTGTACGATCCATTGCTGATTCCTTGGATTTCTTGGAATCGATTGATGGTATAAAAAGCAGCAATCTCAATAAAGTTGATTTTTTTACGTCACACGAAGCGCTGCATCTCCATTATGAACAAGCACTAACACGCCATATTCACGATGGCAAATGGTATAATTTATCCACCCATTTGCCCTGGGTGGGTATGCGCACAGCCCATTTGGACAGCGCCCATTTAGAATTGCTGCGTGGCACGCAAAACCCCATTGGCGTTAAAATTGGACCCAGTGCAACGGTGGAATGGGTCAGAGAACTTCTTGAACGACTAAACCCACAACGCGAAGCAGGACGTATTTTATTGATCAGCCGCATGGGAGCAAAAAAAATTGCGGACTGCCTGCCCCCGTTGATAGCCGCGGTTCAAGCAACAGGTATTCCAGCCACGTGGTCGTGCGATCCCATGCATGGCAACACGGAAACAACGGTGGATGGCATTAAAACACGCCACTTTGACAATATATTGTCTGAACTTCAACAAGCCCTTACCATTCATCGCGAAATGAACAGCCACCTGGGTGGCGTCCATTTTGAATTGACCGGCGAGAATGTAACAGAATGTATCGGCGGAGCCCGGGGTTTGGCGGTTAAAGACTTAAAAGACGATTATCAAAGTTTAGTGGACCCACGTTTAAATTATGAACAATCGTTGGAAATGGCCATTCAACTCAGCAAGCATTTTAAATTTTTAAGGAAACATCGTCCTTAACCACGAAAATTGAAAGTGAGTGAAAAAGTATCTTGGGGCTCATCGTTGTTCGTTTTAAACGATAAGGCATTGATCATGATTTTTAAATGCTGCTGCAGTGCATCATCATCGGTGTGCTCTGCAGCAAATGCCACCAAGTCCCTATTGATTTGCTGGAATTGCATGTCAAATGCGAGAGGATCCTCTGCCATAAAAGCCTCTTCAATAGCATCGACAAAACGGTCTATGTCATTTGCTTCACAATGCGCTTTGAGCCCTTCGCACAGTTCTGACAGTTTCGCTAATTTTTCCATTTGAAGGTGTGTTCGGTAGCGCAACGGTTGTAAAGAAAAAGCCTGGGCTTGGCAATTAAACAAAAGCAATACCGCAATGATAATTTTACGGCCCCAAGACGTGGTCTTTAATTCATCTTTAGCGCTATGAAAGGAACGTTGAAATTCGTATAATTTTTCGGTATCGGTTTTATCTTCCTGCTCGAAAATCGTTTTAAGCTTTGCCACTCCCGGCTTATTTTGTAATTCCGGCTGTTTAAAAAGATTGCTTAATAAGGTCAAAAAAACTGCCGATTGTGCATCTCGTTTTTGGATTAAAGCCTGGCATTGGTGTGGCGTATCGCATTCGTCCAATTGCGGGTAATAAATTTCAACATTGGATAGAACATCTTCCATTTCTTGAGGAGCCGCAGGATTCACTTTTCTCAGCATATGACCAAAACGAGCAACAGCGGGCACGTTTGAATGATCATCCACAACCTCCAGCAAATGAGAATATTTTTCCTGCAATAATTGCACTTTTTGCTCTTTAGCTTCCGCAATTGCTGTTAAAAAAGGTACTTGCAATTGAGCAATTTTATTTTCTTCTCTAGCCACAAGATGATAATTTTTTTGACGAGCAACCTTAAAAAGAATATCCCACATATCTTGCGATGCATTTTTAAACAATACGCTATCGTCAGGGCCCGTTTTTACAAAGTGCTCAACACCATTAAATCTTGGTTCCATGACGTCAATGGTTTCTATCTTGCCAAATTTATTTTTGATCATGAAATGCATTTTGTGTGCATCGTCCCAATAAACATGAAAATCATTGGACAGGATATCTTTCTTGAGAGGCTTTTGTTTATGCAGCAGAAAATGACCTGAAAAAGGATTTCCGGGCCCCACCTCCAGTTCATTGATCAATTTTTCTACACGCTGTAATTCTGACCAAGTGCATTCTTGCAAGGCAAATTTCTCATTAACAAGCTGAGCCAAAATGACAGCGCCGGTATCTTGGGTATAAGTTGCTTTGTCGTCTTGATGTTGAGCATCAAAAATCACCCTTGCTTCATCAAGCAAAAAAAACAACAGTGCCGCTTGTTCTCCAGGCGGCGCGGCCAATATTTTTTTCAATTCAAAATTTGTCATATGATCAACAAAAAAGGACGAATTGAGCATATTATATTCTAAACCGCCCCAATAGTCGATCAAAAATCAATCAATTGGGAATTAAATAATGCAAAACAACCGTTACAAATACTTTTGCAGAAAAGCGGGAACACGTTGATCCAACCAATACACCGGCTTTCCAGGAATATGGCCCGCTACAAAACCCACATGGCCGCCTTTGGCTGACAATTCCAAGGTCACATCGGCAGATAATTCGCTGTTGCTCGGCAACACGTCAGGAGACATGAAGGGATCATCCAGTGCATGAATAATTAATGTTGGGGTTTTGATACGGATTAAATAAGGCCGTGAAGCAGCTTGACGATAGTAATCATGCACGTGCAAAAAACCATGCAAACGGGCTGTAATTTGTTCATCAAATGTCCAAAAACATTGCAGCGCAGCAATGTCTTGGCGGGTGAATGGCAATTGATCCGGGTGGTTTTCTAATTTGCGTGTCATCATGGCGCGTAATCGTTTTAACAGATGCTGTTGGTAAAACTTTGAAAAGCCTCGATTAATTCGATCGGCCACCAACCTGGGCAGCATTGGCACAGAGATAGCAACAGCCCCATCGACCAAAGCTTGCTTACCTTGCTCACCCAACCACTTCAAAGCCACATTACCACCTAATGAAATACCGACGAGGGCTTTTTTAGTGTGGGGCTCACGCGCGGCTAACGCCCGCAGCACGCAGTCAATATCGCCAGTATCACCGGTATGGTAAGTCCGTGGTAAACGGTTTGACACAGGGCTTGCGCCTCGAAAATGCATCAGAACACTGCGCCATCCACAGCGGTAAAAAG
>CAZGKX010000088.1:0-6307 GCA_964525945.1 uncultured Legionellaceae bacterium | reverse complement strand
ATACCGGCTAAAAAACCAATTGTTGCGAAAAGAGATGAGCAACAACGTAAAGAGCCGGTGGTGCGTAAAAAAACATTGTTTAATACATCAATGGCAGACGCGTTGGCGAAATTAAAGCGCGGGTCGGAACAATGACAACACCCCAAGGTGAGCTGACTATTCAGACATTGGCGATGCCAACGTCGACCAATCCCAACGGCGATATTTTTGGAGGTTGGTTGGTGTCGCAAATGGATTTAGCAGCGGGCATTTTGGCAAAAAAAATATCGAAGGGCAGGGCGGCAACGGTTGCAATCCATTCCATGACCTTTCTACGACCCGTACGGGTAGGGGATTTAGTCAGTTGTCATGTTGAATTGATGGGCATCGGTAACACGTCGATGACCATTGCTGTGGAAGTCTGGATAGAGGCATTGGCCATTGGAGAAAAACATAAAGTGACCGAAGGCACTTTTATTTTTGTGGCCATTGATGATGATGGAAAACCCCGACAGGTGCCAAAATAAACATGACGGTATCCACGGAGAGTTTAAAAAAATGGATTGAGGAAATGGCTGCATTGATTAATAACGATCAAGATCCGGAACCTCAATATTACAACCATTTTATTCAAAAACCAGAGTTGGCGTTGCAACTGGTTGAATTAATTGGATCGTTGAATGAATCGGATCTGGATGAAGATCGAGGTTACTATTCCGCATGCCTTTTTGCGTTGGACATCTGTGTTGCACAACTGCAAACGGCGAGTGAAACAGGCCATAAATTAGCCGATAAAACACTTCACCAGCTCATGTCAACCATTGCCATTGCCATTCAACAAAACACCCATTCACTGAGTTTTTGGCTGCCCATACTCAACGCATTTTACGAAGTGCATGTCGAACTGTCCGATGAATTAAAAAGTGCTTACCTCTATCTTGCCAATGAAGAAGAATTGACACCCGAAGAAGAAATCTCGCATTTGAATTCGATCCGTGATCTGATTTTGGAATTGTCTGATCTTTCCGTCTTTGAAATTGCAGAGAATTTCTTTGCCCAAAGTTATGCGATGCCTGCTGAATTTTTTGCTGATTTGCTTTTTGATTTATACAGCATTGAGGAAGGCCAAGACATTGCCTTGTTAGCGCTTCTTCATCCAAAATCTGAAGTACGAGACATCGTGGTTGCCACGTTGGATCAATTGCTACCAAGCATTACGTTAAGTTCTGAGTCGTTATCGCGGTTAAGGGTGATTAAACATTGGTACCCGGTTGAGTACCATGCTCAATTTGATTATTGGATAAAACAACAACGCAAAAAAGAGGTGATTTTTAGTGTTGATACTCCTGCTAAAATTATTCAGCTTAAAGCCAGTGAAGTCGATGGCAGTGGTGCACAAGGGGTGTTTATCCACTTAAGACAGAACCGTAAAAATCGTCTGTGTGGGTTGTTGTTTAAAGAAGGCGTGGGTATAAAAGACGCTTGGATAACGCCGGTGATTACAGCGGCCGATGTTGTGCGCTATTACGATGAGGCATTTAACGACAGTGTGATGTTGCGGGAAGTGGATATTCCTTATTTAGAAATGATGGCCAACCATTTTTTAGCCCAGACCATTGAGCACGGTGGCATGCCGGATTTGCATCTTTTAGAAATGCAAGAAATTCTTGGCGTGCATTTTATCCCACGAGCGTTAGATATCCCTTATTTGCTCGAGCAGTTAGGCGTACAAATCAGCCCATTTACCCCTGACAGCTTGCACGCTTCATTAAAGCGTTCTAAAACCTGGCCTAAGAACAAGCGTTTTACAGAATCATGGTTTGTTGAAAATGCGCACATCGATAAATTGGTGAATCGCTGTTGTAATTTTGTGGATGGTGTACGCATTTGTCGAATCAATGAAGCGATGGACGAAGTGTTTGTCCAAGAAATGGAGTTGCATCGCGAACGCTGGTTGTTTCATTTTATATGGATAGCGTTATGGATGAAAGTTAAAGCCCGCAAAAACGAAAAAATTTGGCAAGACAGTTTTTTTATTGCTTATGCAATTCATACCGGAACGCCGCTTCATTCCATTCCCATCATGCACGAAATATGCCAACAATCGGTCATCAACAGCGTGGAAACCATGCAAGAACGCCGCACTCACCTCACAAAAGAATAATTTCGACACCCAAAACACAGTTTGTCCTTTTTGCTACGACAGCAGTGCTGTTAAATCTTGAATTGATCAACAACTTGTTCTAATATTATGTTATATGATCAAAGAGCAATCATTATGGCTGGAAATTCGAATGTGCATAATATGACCCCAATTGGCAATACTGTTTTGCCGATAGGGAGCGGTGAGCATGGGCTACAAGAAAAGCACTTCGCAGTTCAATTTCATCAATTATCACCTCTTCAAAAATTTGGTGCGAAGTTAGCTCTCAGTGCAATGCAAATAAAGCCTATTGCGTGGTTGATAGCCTGCTTTGGCCCAGCTTATGGCCTACCTCCATGCTTTGCAAACTCCGATTTTATTATGAAAAGCGCCAAGAGAGCTGAAGAAATTGTAGAAATGTCCAGTAAGAAAGAAATACAAGATGAGCTAAAAAGTTCGACGAAATTGGGAATGTAAAAATCTGTTCTTATGGAGGATACTAAAATGGACGTTAGCCAGAATCGTTGCAAATTGGGGCGTACGCTGCTTTTTTCAGGCAGTCTTTTGTTTTTAATCAGCGGTGATGCGCTTGCTTGGCACGGTGGCGGCGGTTACCATCGAGGCGGTTATTACCATGGTGGTGGTTGGGGGCATGGTTACCATAATGGCTGGAATCGCGGTGGTTGGAACCGGGGGGGCTGGGGTTACCGTGGTTGGGGCTATGGCGGCGGATGGGGCACTGGAGTATTGTTCGCACCAGCTGTGGTTGGCGCTGGCTACTATGCTGGTTGCCGTTGGGTCCCTGCACATCGTAATTTGAATGGCCATTGGGTGGGCGGACGGCGTGTTTGTTGGTAAGCCTTTCGCTAAAATTGATGGCCACATAGATCAGTCATGCTGATCTATGTTTTTATTTGCTCCCTATCTTGTTTAGACCCTATACCGGGTCAAGCCTAAAATTAATCACTTTTCCAGAAGTGTGGTTTTATATGTTTTTCGATGCGCCAAGGCGGCAATATCAATAACTCTTTTGCTCTTTTTAAAATTTTATTTTCCTGGTTAAAAAAATTGCTGAGCAATTAAGTATTTCAAAGACGACTTTATATTTATATTTGAGATATAGGAATGTTTCTATCGGTGAAACAATTAACACGTAGATAATAAGAGATCTATTGCTTATTGAGGTCTCCATGTTGCCATAAGACATGTATGCTTTTTAGCCTAAACTAATAATACATAACTGTTTATCAAGAGATAATAAAATGCATATGCAATGGGAGTCAGAAGAATTAAAAAATCGTGAGTGGGCTCTGGCAAAAGAGTCTTTGTCTCCAAAGGGTGTTTTATTTCCCAATGGTACCAAACTACGCAGAGAAGACTCAGGATTAAGCCGCTCTTTCCTTATCGTTGATGGTAGAATTTTAGCAATGGAAGGTAAAAACACCTTTTTGGGCTTTGGTGCTCAAGGAAGGGTTAAGCTAGCTGAGGATGAGATGGGTAGCTTATATGCTTTAAAAATTACAAAAAGCAAAGCGGCTCGACGAAGCCTATCAGAAAGCCTCATTGCATATGATTTAGGCAAGTCTCTTCGATATACAAAACGAATATCAAAAAAAGGCGAAAAACATTATTTGCCTTATTTTTATCTCGGTACACCTTTAGATAAGTATTTAAAAAACAACAAAACAGTTTTGACTGATGATCAACGTTACGATTTAGCTATTAAAATTACTTTAGCTTGTTATAAGCTTCACTCCGGACAAAGCTCTAAAACCGGCTCAAAATACAGTCACGGAGATGTCCATCTTGGAAATATGTTGATTAATGAAATAACTGGAGAAATTAGCCTGATTGATTTTGGTTGGACAGAACCCGTTGATCGTTTCAAATGGGTTCATCGAAATTTAAATAAATTACATCGTTTTTTTATTAATACTGAGCAATATACTCCCCAAGAGCAGCAAGATGGTTCGGAGCTGGAAGAAATATTACTCTGGCCTACCGGTGATGACGAATCTGTTTTTATACGAAACACACAAGATAATAACGTACCAAAATCATTAGAAACCTTACTGAGCCATCATTCAACAAAAGGATATCAACCAACCGAACGTTCCTTGCTTGATGTGGCAAGAAAATTAACATTTATTAGATTTAAACTCGACAATTTACCATTTTATAATCAGCAGTTTTCCGTTTCTAGCACGGAAGAAATAATGAAAAAATTAAATGAACAAGCCGAAAATATCAATATTGTATATTGTTCAATAGAAAATTTAAGATTGGCTGTAAATGAATCTGTTGAACAAGACCAGATTATTAAACACATTTTAGACTTGGAGAATAGCTATAAATTATTTCTAATTGGATATACTAAGAACGAATACAAAGAAGAACACGATCAATTTTTAAATTGTCTTAAAATCATTGAGCAACAATTGAGTGAGCATCTACCCTCTGTTGAGCGAACAAAACTAACATCCATTGAAAGTGCATTTGACAAGCTACTTCTAGATTCAACAACAGAGAATATCCTAAAGTATTGATCCAAATTAATCATGAAAAAATGTTTAATTTTTAGGCTAAGCATTTTTGGGGGTTCCTAAATGATATCCGTATACAGTCTTTTGATGATTTGAGATATACTCAAGGCGTTCAATAAAACATCGGGGCTGTAAAAAAATGAATACTAACTTTCGCAATATGCGTTTGATTTTTTTAATGGTGGGATTGTTCTTGTTCACCCATTGTTTTGCTTGGCACGGCGGAGGCCATTCCTATCATGGCAATGGCAACTACCATGGTGGTGGATATTACCGCGGTGGTGGCTGGGGCGGCCCTAATATTATCATTGGTGCGCCATACGGTGGCTATTATGGCCCTAATTATTATGGTCCGAATTATTATGCGCCTACTGTTATTGTGCCAGTTCCTGTGGCGCCCGTGACTCCTGTGTGTGAAACAGTGCGTGTGTGTGACCCGGACAGTTGTTGGTTAGAACAAGAGTGTTAGGGGTTTAATTAAGAGGTAACCTGTTGCATCAGCAATTCTTGTGCGTGAGAGCGCGTTTGTGCGGTCACCACCAATCCACCCAACATGCGAGCAATTTCATCGACCTTTTCTTCTTTCGCCAATGGCCGTACCCGAGAAAAAGTTTGCTCGTTGTCTGTGTGTTTTTCAACAATAAAATGATGATGGGCGCTGGAAGCCACTTGTGGTTGATGCGTGACACAAAATATTTGCAAACGCCCCCCCAAATTTCGCAACAACTGGCCCACCAACGCTGCGGTTGCACCACCAATGCCAACATCGACTTCATCAAACAATAACGTGGGTGTCGCGCCACGTTGGGCGGTTATCATTTCGATACCCAAGCTAATTCTGGATAATTCGCCTCCAGAGGCAATTTTAGCCAGAGTGTCCGGCGCCATGCCTGGATTGGTGCAAACGTAATATTCGACGCGATCGAGGCCATGTGCTTGCATTTTTTCCAAGGGGCTTATTTCCACCTTGATAAACCCCTTTGGCATACCTAATTGTTGGATAGTGGCGGTGATCTCATTGGCAAGAGCCATTGCGGCTTGTTGCCGCGAGCTCCGTAATTTTAGGGCCGCTTGCCCATAATGTTGTTGTGCCTGTTCGTATTGCTCATGCAATTGTAGCTGATTCTTTTCAGTGTTCATGATCTGCGCGAGTTCGTTTTGCAATTGCAAGGCCAGCGTCGGCAATTGATGAATATCCACATGGTATTTACGAGCGGCTTGATGCAAACTGCTCATGCGTTCTTCGACATACTGCAAACGTTCTGGATCCAATTGCACGCGTGATGAAAAATCTGCAATTTCATCCAAGGCTTCATCACACTGAATGAAAGCATTGTTGAGGAGTTCCGTGGCGTTTTTCACATTGGGATGCTCAGGGGGTAGGGACAGCAGGGCTTGCAGACTGGCATTTAATAGTTGCCTAACATTCGGGTGCTCATCGCTGTTTAATCGCTCGGTAATTTGCTGCGCTTGCTCCAAATATTCACGGGCATGGTGAAGCAATTGATGCTCAGCATGCAGGGCATCGATTTCTCCCTCAACGAGGGTAAGTTTGGTTAATTCCTCTATTTGATAATGCAAAAGCTCCATGCGCTCTTTCGCCGATTCGTGATTTTTTGAAGCCTCCAATGCTTGTTTGATG
>CAZGKX010000087.1:0-6772 GCA_964525945.1 uncultured Legionellaceae bacterium | reverse complement strand
GTTCCGAGAATTCCGCCAAAGATTCGGCTAAAGGCGTTGCCCGCGACAAAAGCTGCTCCGAGAATTCCGCCGAAGATTCGGCTCAAGGCATTGCCGACGACAAAAGCTACGCCGAGAACGCCGCCAAACATTCGGCTTAAGCCATTCCCCATAACAAAAACTGCTCCCAAAGCACCACCGAAGGCTTTGCTCAAGCCATTGCTGATGGCTGCGCCCGCTCCAAGGATTAAACCAACTATATTACTGGACTGAACAAATGTTTCACCAACAACCCCGATAACGAAGCCTAGAACATTTCTGAATGCATTGACTCCGCCTGACATAAAATACGTTGTAGCTCCCGATACGAGCCTACCGACGGTAAAAAGAAAGGTTCCTACTACGCTAAAAAAAAAGCTTGAGTAGTAAGAAACGGCCCCTAAATTTTGTCGTTTGTCAAAATCTGAATTCTCAGAGGCGCTATCAGCACTATCAAGATCTGCATCATTATCAGCCATATCTATTTCCTCTCGTTAGTACATCTCTCATTAGGATGAAGAATAAGCACGCGATAGAATCGATTTAAATTTATATAATTTGTTTATTATAGCATCACTTTGGGTGTAATGTTAAGATCTATATTAAATGGTACATTCGAATGGTATTTTTTAGAGTGGATTGTGAACAATTACCCCTGCAAAAACTGTTCAAAATCGCCCAACCAGCGCGTGGCGATATGACGTGCTTTGTTTTTATCTTCTTGCAGCAATTGTTGAGCAATAGCAGGGAGATGAGCCAGTAGGTGTTTATCACGTGGCAAGTTGGCGATTTTGTAGGGACGATAACCCGTTTGTTGAGTGCCTAAAAATTCACCAGAACCGCGTAATTGCAAATCTTTTTCCGCGATAATAAAGCCATCAGTGGTGTCACGCATGGTTTTCAGGCGTTCTCTGCCTTGGGCGGATAAGGGCGATTGATAAAGCAACACGCAATGCGATTGGGTATTGCCACGGCCGACGCGGCCGCGCAATTGGTGCAATTGCGACAAACCGAGCCGTTCGGCGTTTTCAATGATCATCAAACTGGCATTGGCCACATCGACCCCAACTTCAATGACGGTGGTGGCCACCAACAAATCCAAAGTGCCTTGTTTAAAGGCTTGCATCACGTTTTCTTTTTCAGCGGCACTCATTCGACCATGCACCAAACCGACGCGGGCTGTGGGCAGCAACAATTGTAAATTTTCAGCACTGGCTGTGGCGGCAATGCATTGTAATTTTTCGGATTCATCGATCAATGTGCACACCCAATACGCCTGGCAGCCGCGGGCGAGAGCAGCCTGTAGGCGTTCGATGATGGAATCGCGTTTGTCTTGGTTCAGCACGGCGGTGGTGATCGGGGTGCGTCCGGGGGGCAATTCATCGATGACGGATAAATCCAAATGCGCAAATTGGGTCATGGCTAGGGTTCTGGGAATGGGGGTGGCGGTCATCAACAATTGATGAGGGCTCTGGCGATCAGTTTGGCCTTTTTGTTGCAGTTGCAAGCGTTGAGTCACCCCGAAGCGGTGTTGTTCATCGATGATGACCAGCCCTAACTTCGCAAAATTTACACCGTCTTGAAACAGCGCGTGGGTGCCGATGATGAGCGCACATTGGTGGCTGGCAAGTGCTGCAAGGGTGACTCGTCGTTCTTTGGCTTTCATTTTACCGCTTAAGCGCGCCACCTCAATGCCCAACGGTGCAAACCAGGCGGTTAATGTTTGTGCGTGTTGTTCGCTTAAAATATCGGTGGGAGCCATCAACGCCACTTGGTAACCATTGGCGATGGCGTGCAACGCCGCCAGGGCGGACACCACGGTTTTACCAGAGCCCACATCGCCTTGCACCAAACGCAGCATCGGTTTTGGTTGCACGAGATCATGTTGAATTTCGGCATGGACACGTTGTTGTGCGAGGGTCAGTTGAAACGGCAAAGAGGCTAAAAAAGATGCAAGCAACGTGGTGCTGGCGGGCATAGAGGGAGCTTGCAACGTGGCGCGCTGTTGCCGGGCAAACTGCATGCTTAAGCGTTGCGCCAACAGTTCATCAAACGCCAATCGTTTTAATGCGGGATGCTCACCCGTTTCCAAGGCTTGAATGGAAATATCGGGGGGAGGGTTGTGCAATTCTAAAATGGCGTGGTGAATGTTTTGCAAGCGGTGGTGTTGCAATTGTGCATCACTCATCCATTCCAACTGGTTTATTTCTTGCTGGCAGGCGGTAAGTGCATTGTTTACAATTTGCCGAAGCCGTGTTTGTGTTAAGCCCTGGGTCGTTGAATAAATAGGAGTAAGGGTTTCTTCCACCGGGCAATGTTGCAAGTCATCCAACAGTTGGTACTGGGGGTGGATCATTTCAAATTGATTGGCAAACGTGCGTATTTCGCCAAAGGCGCGCAAGGAATGGCTTTCGTTCATGGATTTGATTTGTTGTTTGTTGAAGTGAAAAAAGCGCAGCTTTAAAATGCCGGTTTTATCCTCCAGGTAACAATATAACATGGGGCGTTTGCCTTGCTTTATTTCCGTTTTACAAACCCGACCGACCACCACGCACCAATCGTTGGGGCGAATGTCTTGAATCGGGGTGATGCGTGTGCGATCTTGATAGCGAAAGGGCAGGTGAAACAACAAATCTTGGAGCGTGAGGATCCCGCATTGCGCCAACTTTGCGGCTAATGTTGGTCCGACACCAGGTAAGGTTTCACAGGATTGAGCAAGCACCATGGACTGACTTCATGAATCGATAATGATGAGTATGAAATGATAACACGTAAATCCTTTTACTTTATACGGCATGGTGAAACCGATTGGAATCGCCCAGCCCATTCACATGGGATCACAAGATAGTGGTTAAACGCGTTAGGTCTTTGCCATCCTCTATGATTATTTAAATTATAATTCACTGAAAATTCTTACAATTTAACGTAAGCTATAAATGATTCATTAGTCTTCGCGATCAATAAACGCATTTTCTTCCTATCGTATGGGAAATAAAGGCTAACGATGGCTCATCCATGGACTTAGGTTGATTGCTATGAAGAATACAGTGCCACGAAAATTGCAGCGATTGCGTGTTACTTTTGAGGCAAATTTGCCCCAAAAGCTCTTGGACATTGAGCAACAATGGGAGTTAATCAGCGTAAAATTTGATAAAAAAATATTTGATGAATTTCATCATGCCATCCATTCTTTGGCGAGTTTAGCAGGCACTTATGGGCATTTCGCATTAAGCCAGACGGCACGTGATTTAGACATTTATTTAAAGCAATTGATTTACCATATCGATCTCAATGCAACATTACGCAGCGAGTTGTCGCATTTGGTGGGGCAAATCAAAGACAGTCTGGTGTGCAATGAAGACGAGGTTAAGGCTTTGACCTTGCGCAATGTCAGGGTAGAGCCGAAATTAATTGTTTATTTTATTCATCGCAAAGGCCGGTTTGAGCGCGCACTTCAACAAAGCTTAACGCTGCTCGGGTATGAATTAATTTTATTACGTACTGTCGATGCGTTCGATACCAAGCATCCGCAAGCTCTGCCTGCGGTTATTTTATTGGACGAAAAACACCTCCGTGAAGAAAAAATAAAAGAAATAAGCCAGCAGTGCCAACGCCACCAAATTCCGTTTATTTGCATGGCCCACCACGACAATTTAAAAACGCGGCTAAGCGCTATCCGAGCAGGGTTATTGATTTTCATCCCCCAGCCTGTGGATGTGTTTTACATGACCAACCGCTTGGTGCATTTATGCGGTTTGTCCACGCAAGAAAATTTTCGTATTTTAATTTTGGACGACTCCATCGAGTTGGCGAATTATTACGCGCTTATTCTTAAAGAAGCCCACATGAATGTACAGGCCATCACCAAGCCTAATCAGCTATTAGAGGCATTGCAAACTTTTAATCCTAATTTGGTGTTGATGGATTTGTATATTCCAGGTTGCACTGGTTTTGAATTGGCGATGATCATTCGCCAAGATGAGCGTTATGCCAGCTTACCGATTATCTTTATTTCAACCGAAAGTGATCGGGTCAAACAATTGACTATATTGAACCACTGTGGGGGAGATGATTTTTTAACCAAACCTGTGTTGCCACAAAATTTGGTGGCAGCGGTCAAATCACGAGCACACCGATCGGCGTTATTAGCGTCCTATATTAAGTTGGATGGCTTGACGCAATTGCTCAATCACACCCATGTTTTGGCACAATTGGAATATGAGTTGATACGCGCAAAACGTTATGAACAACCTTTGACGATCGTCATGATCGATCTCGATAATTTTAAAGAAATCAATGATAAATACGGCCATCCGATAGGGGATGTGGTGTTGCGACGGATTTCTGAGTTTTTATTGAATCAAATTCGAAAAGCGGATTACATTGGGCGCTATGGGGGAGAGGAGTTCATTCTCATATTTCCAAGCATGCTTCTCCATCATGCCATTAAAATATGCGATAAAATACGCAAAAAAATGGCAAGGCTTGTTTTTACCGATAATGAAAATAACCCATTTAAGGTCACGATGAGTGCAGGGGTAGCCGATTTCCCCAAATTCACCACCACGGATAGTTTGGTTTCAGCGGCCGATAGGGCTTTGTACAAAGCTAAAATGGATGGAAAAAACTGCACAGAGGTAGCAGACCCTGGTTGATTGTTGAACAATCCATGTGCTCATATTCTAATCTATAATGCCACGCCGCTTAACAAACAGACTTTTTTTTGGTATCATGCGCAAAAAAAACATCCATGACAACGTCATTTACCCAAGAGAGCAACCGTGTCGACCAAACGAAAACAAGTCTTCCCCAAAAAACAGCAAGAGCAATCCCTGCCCTTGGAAATAAGCGTTGATTTTAATGACAGTTATGAAGCAATCAATGCCATGAATGAGAGTGTGATGGCTTTGAGCCAGAAATTCAGCCCTAAAAAAACGCCTTGTTCCGTGGCCGATGAGCCTGATTTCAAGGATTCTTTGCCCGTGTTAAAATTAAGTCCAGACGTAAAGTTATCCACACCGAGTAAAAGGCTGCCCCTCTCCCCTGTTCGAACAGCCGTGAATTCGCGACACAATCTTTTTCCTGCCCAACCTAAAGCAAGTCCTGCCAAAAAAGACAAAAAACCTGCGACTCCTATTTATGCAAGTATTGGTCCAGGCCATAGCTAGGGCGGCGGTTCTGTCTTCTACAATTCTAGCTTGCGGGTTTCCCAATCATCATTTTCATTGCATTAAACCCGCTTTCAGCGCCATAATAATCGATGCCTAGTAACAATGGATCGACATGCAACGAGAAGGATACCTGCGCATGACAAGCGCTGTAAAATGCGCGGCTTATTTGATTTTGGTGTGGTTGATTGGTTATTTGCTGGTGTTGGGTAAAAGTTTGTTGATGCCCATCATTATTGCTGTGTTCATTTGGAATTTACTCAATACTTTAAACGATCTTATTTTGAAATCACCATGGGTGGGCGGGCGCTTGCCTTATTGGTTTAGCATGGTGTTGTCGTTGCTGATTGTGGTGGTTTTGCTTTCCATTTTAATCAATATCATCACCAACAATGTCAGCGATGTGATTGGCGCGTCATCCCGTTATCAGGCCAATCTCAGCCATATGTTTCATGCTTGGGATTCGCAATACGCCACGCGTCTTTTAAGTTCCATCGATGCGTTTGTTAAAAGTTTGAATGTGCAAAGTATTCTACTGAACATGTACAGTGTGTTTTCGGGGCTGATGGGATCGGCTGTTTTGATCGCATTGTACGTGGTGTTTTTATTTGTCGAACAACATTTTTTTGCTGCAAAAATCCTGGCGCTTTTTCCTCAACCGTCGCATCGGGTGATGGTGGATCGCATCATTAACAAAATCGCCAAAGACATTCAAACGTATTTAGGCTTGAAAACCATCCTTGGCCTGATCACGGCGTTATCAAGTTGGGTGCTTATGCGCTGTGTCGGGCTTGATTTTGCGGAATTTTGGGCCTTGTTGATTTTATGTTTAAGTTACATTCCCAATATTGGTGCTATTATTGCCACAGCGTTTCCCGCTTTGTTGGCATTGATTCAATTTCAAAGCTGGGGTCCTTTTATCATCATCACTTCCGGAATTGTGACGGTGCAATTTATCATCGGCAATCTCGTTGAACCACGCTTTTTAGGAAAATCATTGAATTTAAGCCCTTTGATTATCCTCTTCATGTTGGCGTTGTGGGGGAGTTTATGGGGCATATTGGGTATGTTTTTATCGGTGCCCATCACGGTGATGTTGATGATTGTCTTCGCTCATTTTGACGCCACCCGCCCCATCGCCATTATACTCTCGCAAGATGGTCGCATAAAAAAGGTATAATACGGCTCGGTGCATGCAAAACCGAGCCGTGACCGAAAGGGAGCGGAAAGTTTAACACTGAAAAACTTGCAACTGGCACGAAAAAGCGCATAATAACTACAATTTTTATTAAATAAAATCGATATGAAATCAACTGTTGAACAATTGTTAACCCACGCTTTAACCCAACTGCAAGAAAAAGGTACTGTGCCTGGTGATCTCGCCATTGAAATGAAGATCGATCGCAGCAAAGATAAAAATCATGGTGATTTTGCCACCAATTTAGCGTTGGTGTTGGCCAAACATGCCCATTTGCCCCCTCGTAAAATGGCGGAATTGCTGTTGGAACAATTACCCAGCAGCCCCATGCTGGAGCGGGTGGAAATAGCAGGACCTGGCTTTATTAATTTTTTTATGCGAGCCACCG
>CAZGKX010000086.1:0-7499 GCA_964525945.1 uncultured Legionellaceae bacterium | reverse complement strand
GCAGAATTTTATAACAAAGCGCGACTTAAACTGGTGCATGATCATGAACCAGCCATGGATACATTGTTTGCCATCAGCACCCTCACTATTATTGGGGTGTCGTTAGCTTCTTTTTTTATCCCTGGCTTGCCCATGATGTTGGATGCTGGGTTACTGATTTTTGGTTTTCGACACATAGGCATTGCCATTCGGGAATCGCTGAGCCAATCGATGGGGCTTCGCAAAGGCTTCCAAGAACAAGCCCCGCGCGTTGTAAAAAAATGGGTCAGCAACCAGCAGTATGTTTTGACCCCATTAAAGCATATTCGACCGGGTGATGTGATCTTGATCGAACCTGATGATGAGGGACAGATCATGATCCCTATCGACGGTTGGAATGAAGAAGAAGACGAGCGCGCGCTCTTGGTGTCTAAAATTTATGGAGAAACGCTGCCTCGGCAATTTAAACCTCGGGATCGCATTTTTGCTGGCATGATTTTAGCACCGGGTGAAAAACCCATGCGCATGAAAGTGGGTGTACCGGGGTATACTTTAAAATTGTTGCATGATGGCTTCAAGGAAACTGAGATCGCTGAGAATGAATTATGCTTGTACTTGGATGGCTCAACGTTATGGGCAGCCATCCAAAATGCTGCGGGTGAAATCCAAAAACACCGCATATCCGCAAGCCAGCTTATTGATCAGCAAGGTGTTGATCATGGACCTGATCTTCATGAAGCGTTATTGAGCGATGCATCAGTCACCGAACTGACACAAGCGCAAATTGATCATGTTTTTAAATTAACCGGTTATGCGCGTGCCCCCACTCACCGTTCTTATTTAGAACGCCTCGATCGCGCCATTGAAATTGCTGATTCAACCAAAGGGGCGATCGAAAAAAAAACCGAAGCCATTTTAAAGTTTTTTATCCCCACTGTGGTGCTCTTGGCGGTTGCTTCAGGGGTCACGGTTGGTTTGCTGTTTACTCCAGCGTTAGCCATTCAATGCGCCGTTGCTGTGCTTGTTTCGGCTTGTCCTTGCACGCTAGGCCTTATCACCCCCGTTGCTGTGCAAATTGGTATGCAAAAAGCAGCAGCGAATGGTGTTTCGTTTAGCCAAGCCAAAGCCTTGGAAGATGCGGATGGCATCGATTGCGTAGTGTTTGATCTCCATGGCACATTAACCAAAGGCATACCGACGCTTGATTTATCACGTAGCGAAGTATTGGATGACGATGAAATTAGTGATAAAGAAGAGCTTTTAGCCTACTTTGCGGCGCTTGAACAAGGCGCAACGCACCCCATCGGCCAAGCTATTTATGAGGCTGCAAATGACTTAAAGTGTCCATATTTGGATGTTAAAGCACGCGATCAAAAAACAAACCATTCCGGTGTAACCGGCGTCATCGCTGGCCGCTCCTATATCCTTGGCAACAAAGACATGATGAAAAGCCATGGCATTGATGTCAGCCATATCGTCCCGCAAACGGAGTTGCCTGGTGATACCATGGTTTATTTAGCCCAGAAAACGGGCGCGAGCCATCAATTGTTAGGGTATCTTATTGTCAATGATCCCTTACGAGAAGATGCTCTGAAAACCGTGCAGTTGCTGCAAGCCTCAGGTATAGAAGTGGATATTTGCACAGGAACAACCCGTAAAACGGCGCTGGGTTATGCCAAGGTGCTGGGCATTAAATCCGAGCATGTGTGTGCAAATTGCGTGGGCGTTTCTGACGAATCGTCTATCCCTGATAAAAAATCTTACATCGATGCATTAAAGCAGCAAGGTAAAAAAGTCGCTGTGATTGGTGATGGAGTGAATGATTTGCTGGCCATGGAAAACGGTGCATTCAGCATCGCCGTTAAACATTTAGGGGGTGATGAAACCACTCAGCAACGTGCGGGTGCTGTCATCGAAAGTGGCTCACTGCTACCCATTGTGACAGCGTTTGAAATTTCCCAACAAACCATGGCCAATATTAAACAAAATTTATTGTTCAGCTTGGGTTATAATATTGCCGCGGTGCTGGTGGCGAGTGGTTTATTATTAACGCTGGGTGTGGCTTTAAACCCTGGAGTCGGTGTGGCGCTAATGGTTATCCAAACCTGTTTGCAGTTTTTGAATTCAGCGCGTTTTCAACAACAGGCCCTTACGCATGCGAAGCAGGAAATTATCGACGAAGATGACGCCGACATGGATGAGCGGGAGGACGATGACGATGTAAGCAGTTATACGCAAATTTTTCATCGAACACCCCCTCTTAAGCCGTTACCTGTTGCTGCCGGCTCTGCTTATAATGCTGATGTTAGCGCCCCTTTGTTTCATGACCCAAAAGTGGGAGCAAAAGCTGTATCGCAGCTCAGTTCGCTCGGTTCACAGTATATTAGCGGTTCACAGTTATACTGATATTGCCCGCATTTTTTATGGCATGGGGTTTGCTCACCGTGACGGTAATTTTTTCAATGTGAAACATATCCTTAATACGTTGGGCTACCTGTTCAGCAACGGTTTCTATCAGTAAAAAAGAATTTGATTCCACATAATGGGTGATGTCTTCGCACAGGCTTGAATAATTTACCGTGTTTGCAATATCGTCATTGCAATTTTGAACATCCAGCGCAATGATGATGTCCAATAACAATGGTTGGCGAATGCGTTGTTCCCAATTGTGAACACCAATTTGCGTTTCAATTTTTAAAGCAGAGATAATCAGTTGATCTGACATACATTTTCCTCGATAAATGGACGCAAACGACGTCGCTGGGGCTTATAAATTATTCCATGTATTGCTTTACCCTCCAAATGAAATTTGTTAGGGTATACTAACTTTTCGATGATAGGGACATAATGAAAAATAGGTTGGTTTCATGTTTGGTGTCGGTATTTTTTATGACGTCCTGTTCTCATTTTGGCGCCACCCAACTCCCCCCCGATCGTATAAGTTATAACAATTCTCTGCAATACAGTGATAACCAACAAATGTTGCTCAATATTGTGCGTTTACGCTATACGGACAGCCCTTATTTTTTAAGCGTGAACAATATTGTGGCTCAATTTAATTTCAGTCGCAGCTTGGACGTATCCCTTGCTAACAATTCAATCGCCCCCCCTGCTATTTTAGCAACGGGGGATGGCAACGTAAGCACTTCGGAATCGCCCACCATTACCTACACGCCCTTGCAAGGGGCCGATTACATCACCAAATTACTGACACCCGTTGATCTCAGTGTGGTTTACATGTTGCTGCGTGCAGGGTGGGGGGTGAATGAAGTTTTTCGTCTATTGGTGCAACGTTTAGGTCGTTTGGACAATGCTTCTTTAGCGTCGCGAACCACCTCATCCCGCCCACCAAAATACAAAGAATTTCAAGCAATAGGTTTGATATTCCGTGATTTGCAACACCGCGATAATTTAGAAGTATTAAGTGATAAAGTGGACGACCACTTTGCAATAAAACTGCTTATTCCTCGTTACCAAGAATTAACACCCCAGCAACGTGTTGTTTTTGCTAAACATGGTGTAACAGCAGCCACACCTTACTTCATCATTGTGAGTGAGCCCTCCGCGCACCATCCCCAAAATCAAATTTTTGCGCAAACTCGAACCTTATTAGGGGTTTTTAATTATTTGTCCAAAGGTGTGGATTTACCTAAAAACGACGTGACGAGAAAATTAGTGCCCCAAACGTACACCAAAGATGGAAAAGTATTTGATTGGCACAAAATCACTGTCGGGCAAATGCGGATTCGTTATAGCCTTGTTCCTCCTAGCAACGGCCAGCTTCATGTGCGCTACCGTGATTATTGGTTCTATATTGCCGATGAGGATTTTGATTCCAAGGAGATATTAAATATTCTCGGAATTCTTATGGGTATTTACCAAGGCGAAATAAAGAGTATATTGCCTGTGTTTACGGTAAGTTAAATGGTGAAATGGCACGTTGTTCTACTGTTTTGTTGGAGCTTATTTGTAACAACCATTGGCTTGGCGGCTGTCCAAGCCAATACCTTCGACGCGTCTCTTGCGCTCGAAAAAATTCAACGCATCGACCAATTGCTGTCAAAAAATGAGGTTGCTTATGGCGAAGTGTTTCAAGCCAACCGTTTTTTGTTCGTACTGCAAACTGCAGCCGAAACCTGTGTAAAAAATAGCAGAGAACAATTGGCTCAATTAGAGCCGTTGCTGAAAGAAATGCAAGGCGTGCTTCCTGATACAGGGCACGGCCCCATCAACTATTTGAACAATGAAAAAAAACAGTCCGTGACCCAATTAGTAACCTGTGAATATGTTATTTATCGCACGAAAGGCATGCAAAAAAAAATAAACCAGCATCTGATTAGCTTTAATGCCCAAGATATCTTAGCGCGGGCGGATACGCAGTGGCAAAAATTTAATCCTTTGATGGTTGCGCGAGCAAGCATTAATCCGCAGATTTTTCAGCGTTATAGCGGCGCTGACCAATTTGATTTCTCGAAATTAATTGTTTTACCTATTGTGATCTGCGTGGCTGTTTTATTTTCAATGGGGTTTACATTTGTTTGCATTTATCTTTTTCGAATTAAAAATCAAGCGTTAGTGCGCTTGTGCAAAATGTGGCTGCCGTTTATTACTTTTTTTGGTTGCATGAGTTTATTTATTCATGGTCTCTTGTGGTATGTTGCACCGATCCCTAGCCATGCGTTACTGACAGATGCTTTGTTTCTCTATTTGTCGGCCTTGTTTCTCATTAAGTTGTATCTTGCTGTGTTCGTAACGGAAATCCAGGATGTTAAACGATTGTCGCGTTTGATGAAAAATATCCATGTATTATTATTTATTTTGTTTATGGGTATCGTTGCGGTTATTTTAGCTCGGGGCCAGCCTATTTCAAACGATGCCATTGTGCAAAATCGCATTCTTTTTTTCACTGTCCTGATGGTTTCATTTTTTAACGTTTGTTCCCTTGTTTTTGCACTATATTTTTCTAAAAAAATGTCTAAATGGTCGCTGTATAGCGTTAAATTTATATGGTTTACGCTTTTGATTTTTTTAATCCTTTTGAATTGGACGGGGTATCAAAATTTTGTCATGTTTTTTATTCCTAAGCTCATGGCCACGGTATTGGTTGTTTTTGTTGTCAGCAAAATAACGCAGCATTTAAGCTTTTTTTATGCAAGATTAAATGATGCAAGCCAACCTATTTCCAGGCGCTTGCGTGAAGCGCTAGGCGTGAAATCAGATAAAAAATTAATTGAATTGTTTGTGGTAAAAATGATTTTAAATGTTGCTGTGGTATTGTGGGGATTTTTTCTATTATTAACCCTCTGGAATATACCTGACTACTATATTGATTTGATTTATTTTTATATGAAAAATGGCATTGCCATTGCTAATGTTTCACTTATCCCTGTGCGAATCGTGAGGGGGATCATGGTTTTTTGTACCGTGTTAATGATAGGAAGGGTGGTGGCCACTTACGTTGCCCATCGTCACACCTTAGAAGGGGAAACGGATAGACAAGTCAGCATTGCTACATTAATCACGTATGTTTTTTTCGCGATAGGCTTGCTTCTAGGTTTGCTCATTGCCGGTGTTAATTTTACCGGGTTTGCAATCGTGGCTGGAGCCTTGTCGGTTGGTATTGGGTTTGGTTTGCAAAATATTGCTAACGATTTTGTGAGCGGGATTATTATTTTGGTCAACAAAACAGTTCGGCCTGGTGATCATGTAGTGGTGGACACCATAGAAGGATTCATTAAAAAAATTAGAATCTTGTCCACCCAGATTACAACATTAGAACAAACCGATGTGATGATCCCAAATTCGTATTTAATCAATAAAACAATTGCCAATTACACGTTTCGCAATAACAAATATTGGCGCGTAAAAACATCGTTTGTTTTAGCGAATAGCGAGGATGTTGAGCGCGCCAAGAAAATCATCTTGGATACGATTTCTAAAAACAGTCAAATTATCCACCATTCTCCTCATAATCCCGTGGTGTTGTTTGAACCAACGTTATTTCCTTCGGGATTGCAATTTGCAATTTTGGTGTTATGGTGTGTGATCAAAGACGTGGATATCAAACATATTGTGACCAGTGAAATCAACACTTCATTGGTTGAAGCCCTGAAACAACAAGACATTTCCATAAAATTTTCATAGCCGACTAAATGGGGCAGTGGTTAAATGCCTTGCCCGCTGCATCTGTTTGAGTGCACCCCTCGTAACGACGAGGTTTAGTAAGCATAAACTCATGTGGTATAATCATTTATTCCGTCTTATTTATGCAATGGTTATGACCGATATTTCCAATTCCGTATTTATGCAAAGCATTCACCGTCAACCGGTGTCGCGAACACCTGTTTGGATCATGCGACAAGCTGGGCGCTATTTGCCGGAGTACCGACAAGTGCGCGCACAAGCGGGTGATTTTTTAAGTTTATGCAAAAATCCTGAACTGGCTTGTGAGGTGACATTGCAGCCTTTACGACGTTTTGCTTTGGATGCAGCTATCTTGTTTTCAGACATTCTGACCATTCCTGATGCAATGGGGTTAGGGTTGTCGTTTGAGGAAGGTGAGGGGCCTCGCTTTTCTCAACCTTTACATGGACCCGCGGCGATTGATGCTCTGCCGTTTCTCTCGGTGCGGGATGAACTTGGCTATGTCATGGATGCTGTGCGTTTGATTCGTCAAGAAATGCCGCAACATTTGCCGTTGATCGGTTTTTCCGGCAGCCCTTGGACGCTGGCATGTTATATGGTCGAAGGGCAAAGTACGCGTGATTTTAAGCGGGTGTTGCCGTTGATGTACAACGAACCCGAAGCCATGCATCGATTGCTGCATAAATTAGCCATTACGGTTTGTGATTATTTGGATGAACAAGTGCAAGCCGGCGTCAATGCGTTAATGATCTTTGATACCTGGGGCGGCATTTTATCCACGCCTAATTACCAAGCGTTTTCTTTAACTTATATGAAAATGATTGTTGCGCATTTGAAAATCAAGCACCCACATATCCCCATTGTTTTATTTACCAAAGGCGGGGGGCAATGGTTGCTGCCGCTGGCCGAAACAGGTTGTGATGCGTTGGGTGTAGATTGGACGTGTGATCTCAGCAAAGCCCGCGCTGATGTAGGGCATCAAGTGGCATTGCAAGGTAATCTTGACCCTACTATTTTATTAACATCCCCATTTTGCATCCGTCGTCACGTCAAACAGGTTTTGGATGCTTATGGACCAGGTTCCGGCCTGATTTTTAATTTAGGCCATGGTATCACGCCTGATGTACCACCAGAGCATGTGACCGCGATGGTTGATGCTGTGCATGAATTTAGCCCTGATTACCATTTGGCGTCTTCATGATCATCAAAAGTGATTTTAAACCAGCCTGGTGGTTAACAAACACCCATGCGCAAACGTGCTTCGCCACATTGGCGCGGCATGAACGTGCTCCAGTTGATAAGGTGGAGCGTTTTGAATTACCGGACGGCGACTTCGTGGATTTCCTTCCTACCGGCGCCGGCCTTAGCGCGGGACT
>CAZGKX010000085.1:0-7668 GCA_964525945.1 uncultured Legionellaceae bacterium | reverse complement strand
TTTAGTAATACCAATAGAATGTGCTATGAAATGTGATCTGGCTATAGCATTAGAAAAAGACATAAAAATTATCCCAGAATTTGGTTGTACACAATATTTGTGTGATGAGTGAAACCATACCGCATATGGCCCACATCCCGCAAATAAATCACGACATTGGGGGATGTTTTAACCGGAAACGTATTGAAATCATCCACACTTAGCGGGCTATTGTTGACGTTGACGAGGTATTCGTACAAACCAATTTTGGCCGTACCGCCAGGAATAATCAAACTCTGTTGATTGACTATTGTGCTGACATTTTGAGCGGATACCCCATATTTTTGCATGGCTTGGGTATCAATATCCATCATGATTTGCCGAGTTTTACCGCCATAACCAGGGGGCACCGAAGCGCCTTGCACCGTGGCCAATTGGGGACGTACGAAATTATTGGCTAAATCATTGAGGCTTTGTTCAGGCAATGTATCACTTGACAAAATCAAATTCATTACTGGAACCGTGGAAGCATCATAACTCAGAATAACAGGGGGCGTTATGCCCGGCGGCAATAATTTTAGCAACGTTTGCGCGATTGCGGTGACTTGGCTTAAGGCCACTGCAATATCGGTTCCTTCGTTGAAAAACAATTTCGTGACGCTCACACCCAGCAACGCTTCTGATTCCATGTGCTCAATATTGTTTACTGTGGTGGTTGCGGCCAATTCAAACACCGTGGTGATGCGGTTCGCCATATCTTTTGGCGGCATATTGGCATAAGACCAAACCACACTTACCACAGGGATGTTTATCGCTGGAAAAATATCTTTGGTGGTGCGAAGAATGGAAAGAATGCCGAGGATCAATAGCAACATAGCCAGCACAATAAAAGTGTAAGGTTTAGACAGCGCTACGCGTACAAGCCACATTGGTTCGTATCTGTGATTTTATAATGCATTGATTATTACTGGAATTTGGCTTTGTGTATAGGGAGAAACCGTCAACAAGCCCTAACCAATTCGAATAAATATTTTCTTTTTATAGAGAAGGGTAAGAATTATAAACCAAAAAAACACGGAACTTAATGCATACCCTAAGGAAGCATTGTATAAGGATAACCCGCCAAAAACATGCTCAGTCAAATAACTGCGCACATTGCCTGGTGCACCATTTTTGCGAGGCAAATGAATCATCAATTGAATTTTTAAAAAAAACACATGCAAGATATAGGCAGCAATAGCATTGCGACCAAAGATCACAAAAGGCAATGTCCAGCTTTGCCAACGTTTCACATCGACAACCCAATATAAAACAGCAAAACCAAGCAATGCCCATCCTCCCGTCCAGAGCACATAAGAACTGCTCCATAACGATTTATTGATGGGAAACCAAAAACCCCAAACCCAACCGGCACCTAAACACAGCAAACCAACCATAACCATCGCCATGGTTTTAGTACGCGGACCCGGCTTGGCAAGCAACCACAGGCCACTCATGGCCCCCATCATTGCCGTCACAATGGCAGGCAACGTACTCAGTAACCCCTCCGGATCATAACCCGCATAAAGATGTTTAACACCCAATATAGACTGATCAATATAAGTTGCCAGATTACCCAATGGGGTTAAATTGTTCCGACCAAAGCCGGGCACAGGCATGAGGGACATCAGCAGCCAATAGCCAATCAATAACAGCAACATAATCCAAAGTTGCACAGAAGGTTTGTAGGTTATAAACAGTGCGGACGCCACAAAATAACAAAGGGCAATGCGTTGCAACACACCCAGCACCCGAACCCCTCCATCAAAAAAATGGTATGGGAAAGCATTCAATGCTAAACCCAGCAAGAAAATAACCACAGTACGTCGGGCAATGTCGAGATAGAGCTCACGAGTAGAAACGCCATTGTGCATTTTTTTTGACAATGACAATGCCAATGACACACCCACAATATAGATAAAAAAAGGAAACACCAGATCAGCCAATGTGCAGCCATTCCAAGAAGAATGATCTATCCAGGAATAAACAAAATCATTGCCAGGCAAATTGACAAGCATCATGGCGGCAATTGTAATGCCCCGGAATACATCCAATGATTGCAATCGATAATTTTCGTTCATTCCGATCTTATATCGCAAACTCAAAGTAGTGTCTATTAAATGCCACGTCATCGTTCAATTTTAAAGGTGCGTTGGAAATTGATGGATTTTTTGTCTATCATAAATATTATACCTACTAAGAAGAGAGTGCTTTATGTCCAACTCAACCACCAAACGTTTTAAAGAGTTATTAACCCATGATGATGCTACTCTTTTTTATATTGAACTGGATAAGCATGCTCAAAGCTTGAGGAATAAAGCCCATGAGATGGTTCATTTTATCGACCATTTGTCAATTCAAAACAAAGAATTGAACGCTTTAAAAAACTCATTTCACAAATTTGAAACCATGCCTCTAAAACACTTATCAAAAGGTATTGATGAAATTAAAGAGGCATTATTGGTGATTAATTTTTTAGCGAATAAAAATAAACATGTTCATTCACACCAAGTTCAATATTTATCCCTGTTTGATAAACAGAATCAGTTTAATGACGAAGCGAATACCCTTGTGCAAAAAGCATGTACGATAGGAAATAATCGAGAATGATGGTGTAGGTTGAGCCGTGGCCCAACAATGAAGTCCATTTAAAATTGAAACAATCTATATTTGGAGGTCATGATGTTTGACAAAGAATTTTTAAACAAAGAGAAAGATGCTTGGTTAAGTGCTTTTTCCGATGCGGTCGAGCACATGGTGGATGTGACGCACATCACGATAAATAATTGGATCAGAAACCAACCTCCGGTGAGCCAAGATGTTGATTTAGAATTGGGTGATACATATGAAAGTAGTGATGCATACGAAGGCGATAATCCCACAGTCGATAATGATGTTGGCTTCGACTATGACATTTTTGCAAAAGAAGCCAATGAATCCGATGAAGAACACAGTGCGCTGTCCACAAATCCAATGCAAGTGCTCCAAAATAGCAATGACAATTTACTGAAAGCAAGAACGAATGCTTCGTCCATAGCAAGCTCCACTGACTCTGAATCGGATGAGGAATCTCCTCACATATCGCTTTAAGAAGGATGCTACGATACGTTAGAAAAACCATTGTCTAAGCGTCTAATCAAACCCAGTAAAGCCGCTTGAATTGCCTGTTGGCGAATCATAAACCTGTTGCCGGTGAAACAAAAACACTCGCAGGAGACGGAGGCATGATTAGCCCAGGCGATCCAAACTGTTCCGACGGGTTTCTGCGGTGTTCCTCCACCCGGTCCGGCAATACCACTTACGGCAATGCTAACATTGCTGGCGGTCGTGTTTAAAGCCATTTGTGCCATGGCCGCAACAACTTCTTTGCTCACCGCACCATACTCATTTAAAAGTTCTATGGGCACGCCTAGCCGTTGTTTAGACGCATTGGAATAAGTTACAAAACCGCAATCAAACCATTGTGAGCAACCTTCAACCTCCGTAATCGCAGCAGCCAAACCACCGCCGGTGCATGATTCAGCAACGGTACAAAAAAATTGTCGCTGAGATAGTTTTTTCCCTAACAGTTGGGACAGTTCATGAATGGATTGCACACCTACTCCTTGGTCATTAAGCAAACAACTCGTCTAGGAAATCGGTCATTGTTTGCAGCGAACGGCGTGCTGCAGACGCATTGTAGACTGTACCCAATTGTTGATCATGCGCTTTCGGATTGGTAAATGCATGTTGGGTATGGCCATACATATGCACTTGCCAGTCCACACCGGCGTCGTTCATTTCCTGGCAAAATAAGTTGACTTGCGCCGGAGTTGCCATGGGATCATCATAACCATGTAACACCAGGACTTTGGCTTTGATGTCCTGATTGGGAATATCTTTAGCCGGATGGAGTAAACCATGGAAACTCACCACCCCAGCCAGGTTTGAGCCATGTCGTGCTAGATCCAAAACGGATAAACCACCAAAGCAAAACCCAATAGCTGCCACCCGCTTGCTGTCCACTTCTGGCAACGCGGTGATGGTATCCAAAGCAGCTTGCAAACGGGCACGCAATAAACGCCGATCATTTATCAATGGGCTCATTAAGGCTTGTTTCTCTTCAACGGTTTCGCCTTGGCGCCCTCTGCCATAAAGATCCACCGCAAACCCAACATAACCGAGCTTTGCTAACATTTCCGCTTTTTGGCATGCAAATTCATTGCGCCCAGACCAATCATGAACAACAAGAACAGCTGGTCGCGCTTCGTCATTTAAATCGTCGTAAGCGAGATGTCCATGTAATTCTTGTTCGCCATGATGGTAAATATAATTTGATGCATGCATTGTGCTAACCTTAATTAATCCATTGTCTTTCGATAACGCTTAAATCCAATAAACATTACCACCAGCATAAAACCTAAGATAGGGAGAGTTTCTTTCCAAACGTCCATAAACCCATTCCCTTTTAATAAAATACCACGAACAATGACTAAAAAATGGGTCAATGGCAAAATATTTCCGATAAATTGTGCCCACTCGGGCATGCCGCGAAAAGGAAACATAAATCCTGACAATAAAATAGACGGTAAAAAGAAAAACATCGCGCTTTGCACGGCTTGCAACTGATTGGTGGCAAGTGTTGAAAAGGTTAATCCCATGGATAAATTTGCAGCAATAAACGGCAAACAAAGCACCAACAACAACAGAATACTGCCTTGCATCGGGACATCAAAGACAAAACGTGCCATCACTAAGATCAGGATAATCTGCACATAACCGACAATGATGTAAGGCAAAATTTTACCCACCATCACTTCGATGGGTTTCAATGGTGTTGCAAGAAGGTTTTCCATGGTGCCTCGCTCATATTCGCGGGTAATGGCCAGCGCCGTAATGATCACCAATGTCATGGTCAACACCACGCCTAAAAGTCCTGGGACAATGTTGTATGCTGTTATGGCAAGGGGATTATAAATGGCATGAATAAGAGGCCTATAAGGCGATTGGGTAGGCAACAGAGAGGACAGCGGCCCTCGCAACTCATCGCGTAACGCCAATACAGCCAAATCAGAAAACACAGCCACAGCTCGACTCGTCGCGGCAGGATCAGTTGCATCCGCCTCTAATAAAACCGCCGGTTTTAAACCTTTGACAAGATCATGCTCAAAATTTGGAGGGAAATTAACAACAAATTGAACTTTTCCTGTTTTAAGCAAATATTTGGCTTCAGCTTCACTGGATGCAGGGCTAATAAATTGAAAATAAGTCGAATTTTGCAGGGTGGATAAGATTTTTCGGCTAAATACATTATGGGTATCGCCCACAATTGCTGTTGGTAAATGGTGCGGGTTTAAATTGATCGCAAATCCAAATAAAATAAGTTGGATAAGGGGAATGCCGATCATCATCCCCAACGTGGTTTTATCACGTCGCATCTGGATGAATTCTTTCATCATGACCGCTTGCAATCGTGCCATAGCATTGCATGTTGCCTTGTTCGATCTGACCATCAGCTATTTTTTGACGTTTGCCCAAATGGTCATCCCAATTCTCCTTGGGATTTTTTCACTAAACTGATAAAAGCATCCTCTAAAGTGGGTTCAATCACTTGCCAATGGATAGCATGTTGCTGAGCCAACTCCGTTAACTCTGCTTCAATCAAAGCAACATCAAAACCACAGACATGAATTTGTCGACCAAACAGAGCCACTTGTGTGGTGCCTTCTAATTTTTTCACCACCTGCAGAAGATGGGTTGTTACATCGCCGCGGATCTCCCATGTCTTGAGATGTGTTGCTGCAATCACATCATTCACCGTACCTGTGATCATTAAATCACCATAAGCAACGTAAGCAAGCCGCGTGCAACGCTCTGCTTCATCCATATAATGGGTTGACATCAGGGTTGTGATGCCTTGCTCACTCAATGCATGGATATTGTCCCAAAAATCGCGTCGAGCAATGGGATCAATGCCTGCTGTAGGCTCATCCAATAACAATAACTGTGGTTCATGCAATAAACACGCCGCTAGTGCAACCCGTTGTTTCCAGCCACCGGACAAATCCCCTGTCAATTGTTTTCTTCGTTCAAACAAGCCCTGTTCATGCAATGCACGCGTCACCCGAGTTTGTCGATGATCCAAACCATACACATTCGCGATAAAATTTAAATTTTCTTCGACACTTAAATCAGTGTAAAAGCTAAATTTTTGAGTCATGTAACCCACGCGTTGTTTGATTTTATTGGATTCAGTTAAAATATTGTAACCAAGGCAATGGCCTTGCCCAGAATCAGGGGTTAACAATCCGCATAACATTCTTATTGTAGTGGTTTTACCGCTGCCATTGGGACCTAAAAAACCAAACACTTCTCCTTTTTTAACTTTTAAATCCAGATCGTTGACGACCACCCGTCCATCAAAAGATTTTCGTAATCCAGTCACATCAATTATGGCGTCTTGCTGCATTGTGCTCACTCGCTACATAAACAATCACGGGTTGGCCAGGAATAACTTCTCGAGGCGTTTTGACGCTAGCTTTCACACGAAACACCAGTTTTTTATCATTGTCTCGGCTATACACCAAAGGCGGAGCATATTCTGCTTCGGGGGAAATGTACGTGATAACAGCACGTTTCATTTTTTTGCAATTTTCACAAGAAAAATCAATGGGTTGGCCAACATACATGGTGTTTAAATCATTTAAAGGGACAAAGAATTCGATGCGAGTGTTCGTGGGGGTCAGCAGCGATAAAACTGGCCGTTGTGCGGTTACAAATTCGCCTGTGCGGAAATAAGTGTCAAAAATGAGGCCATCGTCAGGGGCATACTGCTGTTTTTGTGAAAGCTCCCATTTCGCTTCATTCGCTTTGGCTGTTAACGCTTGAATTTGTGCTTTTTGGGCATTTATTTGCTCTAAGCGTGCGCCTTGTCGAGCCAGATCCAAATTGGCTTGAAATTGCGCTTTGACCTGCAATAATTCTTGGTGTCGTTCCAACGATGCGTCCAACGAATCTTTATCCAACACGTGCTTATTGTATAAGATTTGATTTCGTTTCGCGCGGATCTCAGCCAATTCCACCTGGGCTTCAGCTTGAGAAATTTGTGCTTGAATAGCAGCTATTTCTGCGGGGCGTCGGGGTTGCTCTAAATCACGCAATTGCTTTGATGCTTGCAACACCGAAGCATTAGCTTCATCCACAACGATGTCTTGTGGATTGGGATCCAGCATAAATAAAAGATCCCCTTTTTTTACATGCTGCCCTCGTTGTGCATTTAACTTAATTAATGTTCCAGCAAATGGTGAAGCAAGGTAAATATTTTCACCTTCCACATAACCTTGGTATTGTTGTTCAGGCCTGTTGCAACTGCTTAGTGTTAGCGTGACGAGAATCAAAACCACTGCTCTAATTTTCATTGGGTATCTTGATTATTATTTTTAGAATTTTAGTATATGTGATTTTTATATTAGAAGTTAATTGATTGTTTGAATTTATTATCAAATTTATGGTATTTGCTGGATATTAAGAAGATCGACATGCTGATAAGCGAGAGCGGAACTTTTTTCGAAGTACGTAACGAGATATGGGCAGTTAGAGAATAGGAAAATTTTTAGAAAAAAAAAGCGGCCCGAGGCCGCTTTAGCAATAAAACCCTGGCAATGACCTACT
>CAZGKX010000084.1:0-8123 GCA_964525945.1 uncultured Legionellaceae bacterium | reverse complement strand
TGAGTAATCGTGGCGTTGATAAGCATCCATTGCGACCATGGCCAACGCATCAACTTGCTTTGGATTTTTTCTCAAAATTGCATTTAATAAATCACGCACCATAGCATTGTATTTTTGATGATTTAACTGCCATATGCATTGCGCATAATTCACTGCAATCTGTTCATCATTAGGGGCTAATCGATACGCAACCGCAAAAGCCTCTTTGGCATTGTTCCATTGATTTTGACTGGCATACAAACGCCCTAAGAAATACCATCCTTTGGCACTGTCGGGCTCTTTTTCGAGCCGTTCTTTTAGCTTCACAATTAACCCACTGGCACCATGAAGCGATTTTAACAAGGCTTGAGCTTGCTGTTGTTGGCGTGTTTGTTGCAAATACACGCGCCAATCAAACCAACCACCCCAATAAGCATAAGCAATTCCAAGCACACCAGCCAAACAAAACGCCCATAAAAAAGATCTTTTTTTGGACAAATGCAAAGGATAGACCATCAAGGCCAAACCGAACCCCAGCATGATCAAAAAAACCCCAAAAAACCACCGTTCATTCATCGTGTCTTTCGCTTCAAACAAGTTCGCCAAAAAATCAATAGCCCAATGCTTAAAAACAAGGCAGGACCATACCAAAGCAATGCCGTTAATGCTTTAACCGGAGGGTTAAACAAAATGAAATCACCATAACGAAACGTTAAATAATGAATAATTTCATCATCGCTTTGACCTTCTTTGACCAAAGAATACACTTCATAGCGTAAATCTTTTGCCAACCCCGCATTCGAATCGGACAAATCTTGATTTTGACAAACAAGGCAGCGTAAATTTCGCAATAAGTGATTAAATTGGGCGACTTGTTTCGGATCATCCAAAGGATAAAGTGAATCGGCGGCGACCTGTAAAGGCATAGCGGCTAACCATACAAACAACAACAAAAACCTCGTCATCTTTATTGCTCCAACTGCTGAATAATCGGGACAAATTTTTGCTGCCAAACCTCGGCATTGAGGACACCCGCATACCGATAACGGATCATATTGTGCTTGTCAATTAAAAACGTTTCTGGAGCACCATACACCCCTAAATTGATAGCGACCCGCCCCTCTTTATCCTGACCGATTATTTGGTAAGGATTCCCCCATTCAGTCAGCCACTTTGTGGCTTCTTTGGCATTGTCTTTGTAATTTATCCCATAAATAGGAATGCCTTGCTGGGACAAATCCATTAAAAACACTTGTTCATCCGTGCAGGCAGCACACCAACTTGCCCACACATTCAACAAAGCAAAACGCTCTTTTTGGATGGATTGCGCTGTTAAATGCTCAGTGGGTTGGTTTAATACGGGCAATTCAAAAGAAGGCAAAGCGTGGCCTAATTGTGCCAAAGGCAAATCGTGTGGATTTAGCGATAAACTGTGCCAAAAAAACCCACAGATGACAACAAATAACACCACAGGAAGGACTCTTAAAGACATGGTGAATTAACCTCACGCATTGCGCCTTTGCGCGATCGCTGTGCGTAGTAACGCCGATCCAGCAAAGCGATAACACCACCCGCCAAAAGCATAAAACCACCACCCCATATCCAACGTACAAAAGGCTTGTAATAAAGGCGTACCGACCATGCCGACTCATCCAACGGTTCGCCAAGTGCAATATAGATATCACGAAAAGGTGTAACATCAATAGCCGATTCCGTCATCGGCATATTGCCCACGTTATAAATACGTTTTTCAGGGTACACATCACGCGATCTGTTTCCAGCCGTGACTTTAAAATGGGCCTGACTCCCATGGTAATTAGCACCCGTTAAATCATGTTCTTGGACAAATTCAATGTGGTAACCTGCCAACCCAGCCATTTGACCCGGTGCCATTCTCACATCCTCTTGGATCCCATAACCCGTTGAAACAGCAACCCCGATGATACTGACAGCCACACCACAATGCGCAATAATCATTCCGTAAAAAGCTTGCCCTACTCCAAACCATCCTCGTTGTTTCACGCGGTTCGACAAGGCGTACAAGGTGCTAAAAATAATCCACCAAGCCAGCATTAATCCCAACAAAACGGCACCTTTGATACCGCCGGTAAAAAAGATAAGCAAGAAAACCGGTGTAGCAATGCTTAACACGCCCATCACCATGAATTTAAAACCCAGGCGCTTTAAATGATCGCGTTGCCATCGTAAATGGATGCCTAGCCCCATTAACACAAACAAAGGCATCATCAAGGGCACGAACACGGCATTAAAATAAGGGGCTCCAACCGATAACTTGCCCAAACCCAAACCATCAATCAGCAAAGGGTACACGGTGCCCATTAAAATGGTCAGCATAGCCACTGCAAGGAATACATTGTTCAATAACAAGGCGCTTTCTCTCGACACAAAGCTCGGATTTTCGCGTCGGCTTAATGTTTGGGCACGTACGGCAAATAAAGACAACGAACCACCAATAACAACTGCTAAAAAGATTAAAATATACAACCCACGTTCTGGATCCACAGCAAAAGCATGCACCGAGGTAAGCACTCCCGAACGCACCAAAAACGTACCGATTAAACTCAAAGAAAATGCACTGATGGCCAACAGCAATGTCCACGCTAGAAATTGCTCGCGTTGTTCACTGACCGCCAGGGAATGCAGCAGTGCGGTGCCCACAAGCCAGGGCATAAAGGACGCATTTTCCACCGGATCCCAAAACCACCAACCACCCCACCCTAACTCTCGGTATGCCCACCAACTGCCTAACGTAATCCCTGCGGTTAAACAACACCATGCGGCCAAGGTCCAAGGCCTCGCCCATTTCGCCCATTGCGTTTCCACGCGCCCTAACCACAGCGCGGCAAGGGCAAAAGCAAAGGCCACCGAAAAGCCAACATACCCCATGTACAACATGGGCGGATGGAATAAAAAACCAGGATCTTGTAACAATGGGTTTAGATCGCGGCCTTGGCTGTTTAAAATTTGAAATTGCCGAAGAAACGGATTGGAAGTCATCAATAGAAACAATAAAAAGCCAACGCTCAATGCACCTAATACCACCAGTACACGAACACGCATGGCTTCACTCAATGAACGGCTAAACAGCACAATGGTCAGCATCCAAAAACTAAGAATGGCCACCCATAACAACATCGAACCTTCATGACCGCCCCACACGGCACAAAGCTTATAAAACCACGGTAAAGAAAGGCTTGAATTGGTCAACACATACGTCACCGTAAAATCATCCATTAAAAAACAAAGGGTCAAACAGCCGTAAGTCATAGCTACAAAGAATAATTTCCCTACGGCATATACAGACGCGGCGCGTTGCCACATTGGTTTATTGAGCCACAAACCCAATGACGGGACAACAACCAAAGAACTTGCAAACAACAAAGCCAACACCAGCGCAAATAAACCAAGCTCAGCAATCATCCTCGCTCCTTGGGTTTTCCTAACACCGATTTGACTTCAGGGGGCATGTAGTTTTCATCGTGTTTTGCAAGCACTTGTTGGGCATTGAAATGAGAGGGATCCATTAATTGGCCTTGAGCGACGATACCCTGTCCTTCACGAAACAAGTCCGGCAATATCCCTTGATAAGCAACCTCGATGGTGTTTTTATAATCGGTTATTTTAAAACGGATGGACAAATCGTTTGCCCCACGTTTTACGCTGCCAGGCACCACAACACCACCTGCCCGTATTGATTGACGAAGAGGCGCTTGGCCTGTTGCAATTTGCGTGGGCGAATAAAATAAACTTATATTTTGACGCAACGCATAGAGGATGAGACCCGCCACCACACCCAGTATGGCCAACAACAACAACACCACCAACAATTTGCGTTTACGTGCGGGCTTCATACGCGTTTGAACCATTGTTGTAGATGCTTACGAATGCGTAATTGGCGCCATTTGGCGTGGGCTAAATTGAACAACAATACCCCGCCAACAATGCCGTAAGCTGACCAAATATAGCTCGCATAATGATTCATTATATTTTCTCCCCTGCGGGCACAATGGCTCTTACCCATCGTTGACGCCGCTCGCGAAGCAGCAATTCATTGCGTGATCGAAACGCAATCATCAAACCACAATACAAAGCGAATCCCAGCAATGTTAACAACAACGGGTACATCATGCTGGCCGTAATTTTAGGTTTGGCTAAAAACAACGTCGATCCTTGATGCAAGGTATTCCACCAATACACCGAGTAATGAATAATCGGTAAATCAACCAAACCCACCAACGCTAAAATTGCAACCACTTTATCGCTTTGATCTTTATTTTGATAAGCATGGCCAACAGCAAGTATTGCGCCATACAAAAACAAGAGAATCAACTCAGACGTTAATCGGGCATCCCAAATCCACCAGGTACCCCACATGGGTTTGCCCCAAATACTGCCTGTCACCAAGGCTAAAAATGTCATGCAAGCACCCATCTGGGCGCAAGCCTGAAGAACAATCCCGGCTATTTTGATACGCCATATTAAAAGCAGAATGGCTAAAAATCCCATCCATGCAAAAAGAGCCATTGACAAAAAAGCACAAGGCACATGCACATAGATGATACGGAAAGCGTCACCTTGTTGGTAATCGGCAGGCGCAAAAGCCAAGCCCCATAAAATGCCAAGCAGCAATGTGACCAAGGACCCCACAGCCAACCAAGGTAACCATTGACCCGTTAAACGATAAAACGCTTTAGGTGATGCCAATTGATAGAATAGTTTCCACATAGGGAATATTTAGACCATAAAAACAGGCCAGAATAGTAACACGTTTGGATGAAAAGATCGATGACACGCCATCATCAAAAATGCTTCCATGCCAAGAACAATAAGACATTCTTTGTTGAGTTTGATAAAATCAAACCCTATTTCATCGCCGAGACCTCAATGGATCACTGTTTGCACCCAGTTTTAAAGAACGAATTATTGCAACAAGCCCCCAACCAACTGGCCATTGATGCTTTAGAGTCCGGCAAAATCATTTATTTGCCCCAACACCCCTTTGCTTTGCAGATCACAGAACATGTGTTGCTGGCAGACACCATTCTGGCGCCCAAGCATAAAAATATTAGCTACAATCACTTAACACAAAAACTAGGGGGTTACACCACCACTCAGCCATCACTACCTGCCATGCTGCAAGGGTTTATGCACCGTTATGCGGAATTTGCAAAACAACAAATTGATACACTGTTGCCGAATTACAGCAAAGCACTCATTTGGGGAAGAACCAGTTACCGACCCGCAGAAATTAAAGGACGGATCACGTCTAAACGCAAAGACGATACGCGCGTGCATGTGGATTCTTTTGCAGCAACACCGGTCAATGGGTTGCGTATTTTGCGCGTTTTCTGCAATATAAACCCGCATGGTCAACCACGTGTGTGGCACGTGGGCGAACCTTTTTCAGAGGTTTTAAGCGCTTTTGCACACCGTATTCCACCGTATAGCAAACTAAAAGCCAAATTGTTGCAGCGGGTTAAATTAACAAAGACGTTGCGTTCATCTTATGACCATCACATGCTGCATTTGCATGACCAAATGAAATTGGATGAAAAATACCAACAAACACTTAAAAAACAACGTGTTGATTTTCCTTCCGATAGCACTTGGATTGTGTTTACTGATCATGTTTCACATGCCGCTTTGAGCGGGCAGTTTCTATTGGAACAAACATTTTATTTGCCTGTTGAGGCAATGGGTAACCCTGAATTGTCGCCTTTAATGCAGTGGAACTTAATACCCAAGCAGCGGCCGTAAGGAAGTGAAATTAAGTTACTCGCCATGCCCAAATATTCGCACCCTAACGAGCGCGGCTCGGGATCAAGTTTAAAACTTACTCGGTGGTAGCCTTTTTCGCGCGTTTTTCTGCTCGTTTTTCAGCCATAGATTTTACAGCTTTTTTCTTTGTATCTTTCTTTTTGTCCATACCTTTGCTCATGATTTGCTCCTTACTAGTTTACTCATAAACGATGAAATCAAATCAAAATATATAATATGGTAGGCCGTATAGGGATCGAACCTATGACACAGAGGTTAAGAGCCTCCTGCTCTACCAGCTGAGCTAACGACCCTGAAAATAAATTACAATTTTAAGCATACGCTTATAGCATAAAAATTCAAGACTATTTTTAATTTTTTTGTAACTCCCCACTACGTCGTTAATGTGGCAAGAATTTAATAAAGAATCCAATAAAAAACCCGCCAGGTGGCGGGTTTTTTATTGGAAATCAGAGGGGAAAGGCTTACATCATGCCCATTCCACCCATGCCTCCCATACCGCCCATGCCACCCATACCGCCAGCATCAGCACCGCCTTCATCTTTCTTAGGAAGATCAGCAATCATGCATTCAGTTGTCAGCATTAAGCTTGCAATAGACGCAGCATTTTGCAATGCAGTACGTGTTACTTTGGTTGGATCAAGAATACCAAGCTCAACCATGTCACCGTATTCACCGGTTGCAGCGTTGAAGCCAAAGTTACCTTTGTGTTCAGCAATTTTGTTAACAATCACAGAAGATTCGTAACCAGCGTTTGCAACGATTTGTCGCATTGGCGCTTCGATCGCACGGCGTAGAATATCAATACCCATGTTTTGATCATGGTTATCACCTTTCAAACCATCCAATGCTTTTTGAGCACGAACAAGAGCAACACCACCACCGGCTACAATGCCTTCTTCAACAGCAGCACGCGTAGCATGAAGAGCATCTTCAACACGCGCTTTCTTTTCTTTCATTTCAAACTCAGTAGCAGCACCTACTTTGATCACTGCAACACCGCCTGCTAATTTAGCAACACGTTCTTGCAATTTTTCGCGATCATAGTCAGATGATGTTTCTGCCATTTGCGCACGAATTTGAGCAATTCGCTCGTTAATTTCTTTTTCTTTGCCACTGCCATCGATAATGATGGTGTTTTCTTTCGTGATAACAACACGTTTTGCAGTACCAAGATCTTCCAATGACGCAGCTTCTAAGCTTTTGCCAATTTCCTCAGAAATCACTTGAGCGTGTGTTAAAATCGCAATATCTTGCAGCATCGCTTTACGACGATCACCAAAGCCAGGCGCTTTAACTGCACAAACTTTAACAATACCACGCATGTTGTTCACAACCAGCGTCGCCAATGCTTCACCTTCAACGTCTTCAGCAATGATTAACAATGGACGACCAGACTTAGCAACACCTTCTAATACGGACAACATGTCACGAATATTAGAAATTTTCTTGTCAACCAATAAGATGAAAGGTTGTTCAAGTTCAGCCGACATGTTTTGTTGGTTGTTGATGAAGTATGGAGAAATGTAGCCACGATCAAATTGCATGCCTTCTACAACAGACAATTCATTTTCTAAACCGTTGCCATCTTCAACAGTGATAACACCTTCTTTACCCACTTTAGCCATTGCTTCAGCAATGATAGAGCCAACAGCTTCATCAGAGTTTGCAGAAATCGTTCCAACTTGCGCAATTGCTTTGCCATCTTTGCAAGGCTTGGACATTTCTTTCAATTGGCTTGTGACAGCAGTAACTGCTTTATCAATGCCACGTTTTAAATCCATTGGATTCATGCCAGCTGCAACCGCTTTATGGCCTTCAACCAAAATAGCACGAGCCAATACAGTCGCCGTTGTTGTACCATCGCCTGCGGTGTCAGATGTTTTAGACGCAACTTCTTTAACCATTTGCGCGCCCATGTTTTTAAAGCGATCTTCAAATTCGATTTCTTTAGCAACAGATACACCGTCTTTTGTTACAGTAGGTGCGCCGTATGATTTTTCCAAAACAACGTTACGGCCACGTGGACCCATTGTAACTTGAACCGCATTTGCCAATGCATTAACACCAGCAAGCATTTGTTGACGAGCTTCGTCGCCAAAACGTAAATCTTTAGCCATTGTAATTATCTCCTTTCAACGATAAATTATTTTTCAATCACTGCCATGATGTCATCTTCGCGCATCACAACAACTTCTTGACCGTTAATTTTTACTTCTGTGCCTGAATATTTACCAAACAGCACAACATCACCCACTTTAACTGCTAGCGCACGAACATCGCCGTTGTCTAAAATTTTACCAGCGCCAACAGCGGTGATTTCACCACGCATTGGTTTTTCAGTC
>CAZGKX010000083.1:7711-8171 GCA_964525945.1 uncultured Legionellaceae bacterium | reverse complement strand
GAATGCACGTTCCACACCTCCCTAGGTGAGCGCAGCTTTGTCATGCGTTTGTGAAGTTGGTAGAATAAACAATTCTGGAATGCGCTTGTCTTTGATCAATGCTTGGTTCAGAGTTGCTTCACCGTTGATGACATTGATGAAATCATACACAACGCGCCGTTCGCACCCCATGATGATATCCAAATTCCTTAATCCAATGTCAAAATCAATGACAACAGTTTTATACCCCCGCATGGCCAAGCCAGAAGAAATGGCAGCTGAAGAAGTTGTTTTACCAACTCCACCTTTCCCAGAAGTAACGACAATAATTTTAGCCAACGCCGGACCCTTCCTTTTAGTCGATATGAACGTGAAATACAGCTCCCAGTTTACACGTTATTGTTAACGTATTTCAACCATTTAAATTGTTATTTATCGAAATGATTGTATAATATACGCTCCGCACATGCGTTAACTAATT
>CAZGKX010000083.1:0-7701 GCA_964525945.1 uncultured Legionellaceae bacterium | reverse complement strand
GTGGTATGTCCCTTGCTATTGTGCAACAAGCCTTGACGTTTGATGATGTGTTGCTTGTACCTGCCCATTCAACCATCCTCCCCAAAGATGCATCCCTTCGCACTCGCCTCACACGAGAAATTGAATTGAACATGCCGCTTATTTCCGCTGCAATGGACACCGTGACAGAGTCTAGATTAGCCATTGCCATGGCCCAAGAGGGTGGAATTGGTATCATTCATAAAAACATGAGCATCGCGGCGCAAGCCAATGAAGTTCGTAAAGTGAAACGATTTGAAAGTGGCATGGTGAAAGATCCCATCACTGTTTCACCGCATTTATCCGTAAAAGAGCTATTGGACATCATGGCGCTGCATAATTTCTCGGGTATGCCCGTTGTTGAAGGTGAACGGTTGGTTGGCATTGTCACCAGTCGCGATATTCGATTTGAAACCAATTTGTCATTGCCCGTTTCTGCTGTAATGACCACTCATGAATCCTTGGTGACCGTCAAAGAAGGTGCAAACCGCGAAGAGATTCGTAGCCTTTTGCACAAACACCGCATTGAAAAATTATTGGTGGTGAATGAGGCTTTTGATCTACGTGGTTTAATCACCGTAAAAGACATTCAAAAAGCGAAAGAAAATCCCTTTGCTTGCAAAGATGCTTACGAACAATTACGCGTGGGTGCCGCGGTTGGTGTGGGTGAGGGAACCGATGAGCGTGTTGCGGCGTTGGTGGATGCAGGGGTGGATGTTCTTGTTGTCGATACAGCCCATGGCCATTCCCAAGGTGTCCTAAACCGTGTGAAATGGATAAAAAAGCATTTTCCCCACGTCCAGGTGATTGGTGGAAATATTGCAACGGCGGCGGCAGCGAAAGATTTGGTTGCAGCCGGTGTTGATGCTGTTAAAGTAGGGATTGGCCCTGGGTCCATCTGCACAACCCGTGTGGTCACAGGGGTGGGTGTTCCTCAAATCACGGCGATTGCCAATGTTGCTGCTGGCATTAAAGGTGAAGTGCCGATTATCGCTGATGGTGGCATCCGCTTTTCGGGGGATGTATGCAAAGCTTTGGCGGCCGGAGGTTCGACCGTGATGTTAGGCAGCATGTTTGCCGGGACCGAAGAATCCCCAGGCGAAATTGAACTGTACCAAGGTCGAACGTACAAAAATTACCGAGGAATGGGCTCAATTGGTGCCATGGCGCAATTACAAGGTTCCAGTGACCGTTACTTTCAAGATGGTACCGGCGCTGAAAAATTGGTCCCAGAAGGCGTGGAAGGGCGCGTACCCTACAAAGGAACGATCAATTCCATTATTCATCAAATGTTGGGCGGCTTGCGGTCTTGCATGGGCTATACGGGATGCGCCACGATCAATGAGTTGCATGAAAAAGCTGAATTTGTCCGTGTGACCAATGCCGGTATGCGAGAATCGCATGTCCATGATGTCAACATTACTAAACAAGCTCCAAATTATCAAATTGAAGGCATATGAAAAATCTTAAACAAACGCCAATTGTTATTCTCGATTTTGGTTCGCAATACACGCAACTTATTGGGCGACGTTTGCGTGAAATGGGTGTGTACTGTGAGATCCATCCTTTTGATGTGTCCGATGACCAACTTGCCGCGCTTGCACCTTGCGGGATTATTTTATCGGGTGGACCCTCGACAACCACTGAGGAAATGAACCCTAAGGCACCGGAATGGGTATTTAAATCGGGTGTTCCTTTATTGGGTATTTGTTATGGAATGCAAACCATGGCCATGCAGTTGGGTGGTTTTGTAGCTTCATCCACTGAGCGAGAATTTGGGTACGCGGAAGTTGCATTGCGCAATCACAGTTTTTTATTGGAAAATATTGAAGACCGCACGACCGGAGAGGGTGAAGCGTTGCTGGATGTTTGGATGAGTCATGGCGATAAAGTCATGGTTTTACCTCCTGATTTTCACGTGATTTGTGAAACTCGCAATGCTCCGATTGCGGGTATGGCGAACGAGTCTCGTCGCTGGTATGGTTTGCAATTTCACCCTGAAGTGACGCACACCGTTCAAGGTTTGCGAATTTTACGGCGGTTTGTGGTGGATATTTGCCAAGCTCAAATGACATGGACGGCTGGGAATATTGTCGAGTTGGCTGTGGAAAAAATCAAACAACAAGTTGGGGAACAAAAAGTATTGCTGGGGTTATCTGGCGGTGTTGATTCTTCAGTGGTAGCGGCATTGTTGCACCGAGCCATTGGGTCTCAATTGGTGTGTGTGTTTGTGGACACAGGGTTATTGCGCTTGCATGAGGCAGAGCAAGTGATGGCGATGTTTGGTTCGCATTTGGGAATTAAAATCATTGCTGTTAATGCGGAAGAAAAGTTTCTGAAAGCCTTGGAAAATATCAGTTGCCCAGAACAAAAAAGAAAAGTGATAGGCCATACTTTTATTGATATTTTTGACGAAGAAGCGCAGCGATTATCAGGCGTTACGTGGTTAGCACAAGGGACAATTTACCCTGATGTGATTGAGTCGGCAGCGGTTCGCTTAAATGGTGCTTCTGAAGTCATTAAATCCCATCACAATGTGGGTGGCTTGCCTGAAACCATGAACTTAAAACTATTGGAACCCCTTCGCGAATTGTTTAAAGATGAAGTACGCCAAGTCGGTTTGGAGTTAGGGCTGCCCTTCGAGATGGTTTATCGCCATCCATTCCCTGGCCCTGGATTAGGGGTGCGCATTTTGGGTGAAGTAAAAAAGGAATACGCCACCATTTTACGGCAAGCGGATGCTATTTTTATTGATGAACTGCGCGAAGCAGATTTATACAATAAAGTGAGCCAAGCCTTTGCGGTGTTTTTGCCGGTGAAAAGCGTGGGGGTCATGGGTGATGGCCGTCGTTATGATTATGTGATTTGCTTGCGTGCTGTGGAAACCACCGATTTTATGACGGCCCATTGGGCCCATTTGCCCTGGGATTTCCTGGGACGAGTATCCAATCGTATTATCAATGAAGTGGCTGGTGTCTCTCGGGTCACTTACGATATTTCTGGTAAACCCCCTGCGACGATTGAATGGGAGTAGAATGCACGAAAAGGGCAGGGAAGCTGTTTCGGTTATGAATGCATCCACTGATTTACATTGGATGCGGCAAGCTTATCAACAAGCTTTGATTGCTCAACAACTTGGTGAGGTTCCTGTAGGTGCGGTGTTGGTGGATGCACACAATGAACCATTAGCCTTGGGTTGCAATCAAGTGATAAAAAACAATGATCCGACTGCACACGCAGAATGCCTTGTGATTCGAGCGGCCGCTGCCCATTTACAAAATTATCGCCTACTTAACAGCACATTGTACGTTACACTGGAGCCCTGTTGCATGTGTGCCGGGGCGATGGTGCATGCACGCATTCACCGTTTGGTGTTTGCGGCACGAGACGTTAAAGCCGGAGCTGCTGGGTCTATTTATAACCTATTGGCGGGCGCGCCATTGAATCATCGGGTACAGATTGATGAAGGGTTGTTGCAAGCTGAATGCAGCTTGCTGTTGTCTCAATTTTTTAATTCGCGTCGATGATTATTCCCAGCCATCGCACCGGTTGTTTCTCCTTTTCAATGACGAGGTGTTCGTTATTGCTGTAAAGACGCTTCACCGTTTTGCTGCATTTGTTTTTGTTGAGAAGGGTCAAGTTGTCTAAATTCATTTAAATCTTCGCGGTATTGGACGGTTTTTTGCATAGGAACAAGGGTTAGCTCATGGATTGTTTCAGCCACAGCCTGGAATCCAGCTTCGTCGTTTTCTGCTTGTAATTCAGACATTAAGGCATTTAAACTATCTGATAATACCTGTCTATATTCAGCCGTGGTCCAGAATTGATTGCCCAATGCTCGCAGAGTAATCAGGTGGGGATTGATTGAAAACGTATCGGGCAGGCGTGCGAGCAATTGTTGGCTAAAATTCTCAATAAATGTGTTTGCAGATATCCTGGAAAAAGGGATGTCAGGGTTTAAACCAATGGCTTGGTGGACGCGTTGCAAGCATTCATCTTTGTTGGTCGGTGTTTCAGCGAGCAGAGGCATGCGATATCCCTTATACAAAAATTGATTGAGATACTGTTTTGATTTTAAATTGACCTGTAGGTTGGGCCTTGACCCAACAATTGATCTATACCCATCTGATGCTGGGCAAGTCTCAACCTACAAACATACAATTGAAATTCAAAACATTATAATCTCAGCAATACCGGTAAGTATAGCCGATTTTAATCATTTTTATCGCACTTAAAAAAAATGCCTGGTTTGAATCACGGTTAATATAACGACACCTATAATAGCAAAATTCACCTTATCAAAAATAAGGTTTTTTGAGCCTGGAATGATCGATTGCAGTTGCCAATCGGGTGAATCGACAATGAGTTCTCGAAGCGAAATACTGTTGTCTTCTCGAAATTTCACAACAACCAAATCCCCATCCCGGGGCAGTTCGTCGGGTTTAATGACAAACGTTGTGCCAATCGGAAATTTAGGCTGCATGGAGCGCGTGCTTTCTAAAGCATAACAATTTTCATTGATGAGTTTTTTTTCGTCAGTAGCAATGGGCAACCATTTGCTGATTGTTGAGGTATCGATCGTAGTGATGGGAAGTTTATCCCATGTTATTACCGGCACGGTACGTGGGGTATCTGTGGTGGACGAGCAGGGGTTTGAGCTCGTCAATAAAAAATCCAAACTTACATTAAAATATTCAGCTATTTGCTGCAATGTAGATAATTTAGGATCAAACGTTGTGCCGCTGACCAAACGATGAATCGTGTTGTACGTTAGGTTTAATTGCCGGGCCAAATCACTTTCATTGGTATCGTGGGCTTTTAACAATTTGGTGATGTTTTCGGATAACACATTTTTCGCTGCCGTTTTTATGGGGGCATTCATATCAACATCCACAGGTTAAAACATCATTTTGCCATTAACGACGAAATTTTGAAATATGGAAAACAATGTATTTACATTAAAGTAAAAATAAATTAATGTAAGTAACTTAAGTTACTTTTGGATTATTTATGGATGAAAATAATAATAAGCAGGGTGAATTAAAAGGAGTTTTTTTACTTTGCTACATGTAAGGAACAATCATGGAAAAAGAGCGAGTCCTTGCCTACACCCAGGCAACATTGATAGAGAACGATGAACTGGATGCCATTGCGGGGGGCAACGCACAAGCATCAATGCACCCCACCGTAAGAGCGACGGGAAGTTGCTTGGCAGGTGCAGATGTGGTGGGTGATTTTAGAGCAGATTTTTAAGGGAGGGAACAGTAAATGGAACATACAAAAGACAGGGTTTTAGCCTATAGGTTGGCCACGGTGTTGTCCAAAGAAGAATTAGAGGAAGTTTCCGCGGGTCAAAGCAACCAAGTGCACCCCACATTTAGGATAACCGGCAGTTATCCAGCGCCCGATACGGTTTTTGATTTTAATTGAAACCAGGACGTGTTGGCATGCATTAAAGACGCCAACACGTTCAAAATTTATTCAGTCATGGAAGCATCTAAAAATACACATCATGGAGATCATATGAAATTTTTAATTCCAACCGAGCCAGACGATACGCACGCCATTTTGGTTCAATTAGCACTCGAGCAATTAGGTCATTCTGTCACATTATTATTTACGGCTGATCAACCCACCCGGCAAAAAAACTCCGTGTTTATTGATAAAACGTCCTACCATTGGCAATGCAAAGATCCTTACGAAACTGTATTGGGGAGCGAGTATGATGTTGTGTGGTGGCGACGCGCTCGGCGTCCGTATATGCCAAAAGAACTTGTACATCCTGATGATTACAAATTTGTGGTTCGAGAAAATACCTTATTTTATGAATCATTTACCCACAATTTAGCTCCTGATGCGTGGTGGGTCAACAGCAAAGAATCCGCCTTGCGTGCTAATTTTAAATTATTACAACTTAAAATTGCACGCGAATGTGGGATGATTGTTCCACAAACGTTGTGTTCCAACGATCCCCAAGAGATTCATGCTTTTATTTTACAAAACCAAAGGGATGGGGTTATTTATAAGCCCCTCTGTTCCAATTTTTGGTTTGAAAAAAACCAGGTCAAAATTGCATACACGTCGCGCATTACATTTTTAGACTTGCCCAATAACCAATTGTTGCAACGTTCGCCCGGAATGTATCAAAAAGAAATCAAGAAAAAATACGAATTAAGAATCACTTGTTTTGGTGATTATATGGTTGCGGCTAAACTGCATTCGCAATTGCATGTCGATGGTCAAGTGGATTGGCGGGCCATTCGCACAGGCCAAATGTTGGTGGAACCTTATCAGTTACCAGAGGATGTTGAGGCTAAAATCAGGGTTTTTATGCGGCAACTCGGCATCGTTTTTGGATCATTTGATTTTATTGTTACCCCTGATGGTGATTATGTTTTTTTAGAAGTGAATGAGCAAGGGCAATTTTTATGGCTGGAAGAATACAACTCGAATTTCCATATGTTGGATATTTTTATTCAATTCTTACTGCATAAAAGCATCGATTACCATTGGCAATCTTCTTCCTCACCCCATCAAATTAACACTTACCGTGCAAAAATCACTCCAATTCTTAACGAAAACATGCAACGTCACGTGGATTTAAACCGCGCTGATATGTGCCAAGTGCCTGGAGCGTTATGAAAAAAACGATAAGTTGTATGGCATTGTTCTTTGTATGCAATGCTTGGGCCAATCATTTTGTTGATGTTTATGGGGCAGATCCGAAAACATCGGCCATTATCATTCAGCGTTATGGGCAAAAAATACGCGATATAGAACAATTTTTAACCGCAGAGCTGACGAAAAGCACTGCGGAGCAAGAACGAGACGCCCGTTTGATAAAAAAACGTTTGGCGCAAAAAGCAACACTTGTTGAAGCTATCAAACAAGAAGGGCCTTTTTTATTTGTTGATTGGGAAACGGTTCATTACCCTGATGAAAAAAACAGTTACACAACAATTGAAATTGTGTTGGATAAACACAAAGAACGCATGATGTACGTGCATCCTTCACAACCTTTTCAGCGTCCCAAACAACATGATTTGATCCACACGATGATCAAATTTGAAGTTTTAGCCAGTCATTTGATGATGACGGGACAATTGAGTCCAGAAATGAATTGCCCTGTGTTCCATTGCCTGTCTTCTTTTAATCATCCCAAATTAAAGCCTTATTTGGCCCTGTTTAATGCCGGGGCTGTTCGTGAAAAACAACAAATCATTACGGTCCTGAACCATGATGCGGATCCAGAGCGACGTGCGGCCGCAGCATTTTTAATGGGCCATTTTAAAGATCCTCATGAAATTTTACGGTTGTTAGCTCCTCATGCACAGGATAAGGACATGGGTGTTCGAAACAATGTGCTGCGGGTGATTGCTACAACAGCCTTTAAAGCCCCTCACACGCACTTGGATGCATCACCTTTTTTAACATTGCTGGATTCTCCTTTCGTAACGGATCGCAATAAATCGTTGTTTGTTTTGTGGGCACTCTCCCAATCGACAGCGGTAAAGCGGCAAATTATTGAGCAAGGAAAAGAGCGAATTATTGCTTTATTGCATTTAAATCAACCGAATAATCGCGATATAGCGTACCGCATTCTTAAAGATATCAGTGGCAAGCACTATGCCTGTGAAGATAAACAGGCTTGGAGCATCTGGTTTGATCAAGCTCAAAAAAAAC
>CAZGKX010000082.1:0-8568 GCA_964525945.1 uncultured Legionellaceae bacterium | reverse complement strand
ATTGATTGGCAATTTCTTTGAACGTAGGTTTGTCCTGCAAAAATTCACGGCTGATACCGTGGACGCGAAAAGCACCTTCGTCGATGTCACGTTCAGGGTTTAAATAAACATGGAAGTGATTGCCCGTCAATTTACGTTCAATCACTTCAACGCAACCAATTTCGATAATTCGGTGGCCCGCTTCAGCACCAATACCTGTTGTTTCTGTATCCAGTACAATTTGTCTCATAATTACTCGGTTAACTCGGTAATTGCTTCGTTGGCTAAGGCATCCACCAAATCATTTTCTGGATGACCCGAATGACCTTTGACCCAATGCCATTTTATTTGATGGTTTTGCGATAATGCGTCAAGCCGTTGCCAGAGATCCACATTCTTTACGGGCTCTTTTTTGGAATTACGCCACCCCTTTTTTTTCCAACCACTGATCCATTCCATCATGCCTTGCCGCACATATTGTGAGTCGGTGTACAAGTCAATTTCACAAGAGCGGCTCAACGCCTCCAACGCTTGGATAGCAGCCATTAATTCCATGCGATTATTGGTGGTTAAACGTTCAGCCCCTTTTAGCCTTTTTTCCTGGCCATTGCATCGCAATAAGACGCCCCACCCGCCAGGGCCTGGATTGCCTTTGCAAGCACCATCGGTGTAAATTTCTACAGTCATTGTATCAAAGTAAAATCAAACATTGGCATAGGATACACGAGTTCCACGGACAAGGAGAAATGAAATTGTAGATTACCGAGCAACCTGATACAGTATGTTCATTAATTGATGAGGTAATGCGTATGAACACGCAACACAATCACCCGAAATCCCTACGTATTTTTTTCTTAACAGAAATGTGGGAAAGGTACGGCTTCTATGTTGTGCAAACTTTATTGGCTATTTATCTCGCGTTAAATTTTAAATGGCAGGATAAAGAAGTCTACGCTTTAGTCGGCTCATTTACTGCCTTGACCTATCTTTCGCCCCTCGTTGGGGGTTGGATAGCCGATCATTTGCTGGGTCAAAAAAGAGCCATATTATCGGGCGCAATCGTATTGTTGGTCAGTTATGTGTTGCTCAGTTTTGTCAATAGCAAACAAAGTCTGCTGTTTTCTTTGGCCGGTATCGCTGTTGGTACAGGCTTATTAAAACCCAATGTTTCTTCTTTACTCGGCAATGAATACCCGGAAGGATCAGTCAACCGTGAAAATGGGTTTACTATTTTTTATATGGGGATCACCAGCGGAATTATTTTAGGAACGACACTGCCAAGTTACCTCAATGCAGTATTTGGTTGGTCCATCGCTTTTTTTAGCGCATCCATAGGCATGGTTATTGCGTTTTTAACCTTTGCGTATGGCATACATGTTTATCAGATACGCGATTACAATCCATACACGTTGAATTTAAATAAAATTTTGGTTGCTATTTGTTTGATAATCTTGCTGTGGATAAGCTCATTTTGCATTTTGAATTATACGTCATTGGCCAACGCTGTCTTTATTGCTGTGGTTCTTTTTTCGTTTGGCTATTTAGTCTATTGCATCCAATCAGAAACACCTGAGCAGGCCCGTCAAACCATGGTCATTGGCTTGCTCTGTATTATTTCTGTGATTTTTTGGGCATTTTATTTTCAAATGTTCTTGTCCTTAACCTTGTTTATTGTACGAGTCGTACAACCAACATTGTTTGGTATACACTTCCCTCCTCCTCTCTATGTGGGCATCCAAAGTCTAGGCATGATAGCCCTGGGCATAGCACTTTCTCGCCATAAAAAGCAATTAACCAATATTCAACAAGGCATGCGCGCTGGAAAAAAATTTTTGCTGGCTATCCTCTGTATGTTTGGAGCCTACTCCATTATCACATCCACGGGTATTTTTTATAAATCTTCGGCCTTATTGTCCCCCTTGTATTTGCTGCCTGCATACCTCCTGATTTCATTGGCGGAACTTTTGTTGTCGCCCGTTGGCTTATCGGCAGTCACCATTTTGGCCAGCCGTAAAAAAGTGAGCACCATGATGGGCATCTTTTTTGTTTCTTTAGGTGTTGGTGGTTTTTTCTCAGGTAAATTGGCCACATTAACCGCGCTACCATCAAGCGATATGTCCCTTGCATCCATTAAATTGATTTATGCCAACGGCTTTATAAAATTGCTGATCATCCTAGCGGTGGTCACAGGCCTTTGTTTTATTTTGAATTATGTTATTCAGCGGTTGATGCACAGCAATGAAAAATTGGCGGGCGCCGTAACAAAATGAAAAAAGGTGGTGTTGTTGCTGTCTGGAGATCCCGCTAAGGACTATAAAACAATGCAAAATTTTCCTTTTTTTCTTGACTAAATCCTAATCCACTACTAGTTGTTAACTGTTAGTTAATTTACTGCGTAAATGGGTGGAATAAATGGGTCCTTCGGCTTCACGAACAGCTACTGCATTAAATAAAACGGCGCTCGAAAAGCTTGATCAGCTTGCCGAATATTTTACTGAGAAAATCAGTGAACAATCGTTAAATTTTCTTTATTTGGTTGGCATCAAAAACCCAACGGCGCTTGATAAACTTTTAATCAAATTAAAACGCAACACCCTGCAACTAAAAATAAAAATTACGGCGGATCATGTGGATACCGCGATCCAATTACTTTACAAACAAATGGCGTTGCCTGCTAGCATCCTGGCTTCCATTGATAAATACCTGGAAACCAAAGAAATTTTAACATTGGAAAAGATCACGCGTTTTCTTCATAGTGATGTAGACAGCAATCGTTCTTTGCTTGCCATTGAACAAGCTCTGCACGTTATATCCAGCCTTAATTTATTAACCACCGAAATACCAAAAAACAATTTTTTAAAAGCCCTTATTAGCGCCATCATTGCTTATAACAAAAAAGATCACAACAACCCAGAAAAAACGCTGGCCTGGTTGAATCAGGCACTGCAAATCCCGCCCAATTCACCGCTGGCTTTGCTGCTCGATTTTTTAATTGATCGGATTATTACCCTAGGTTCTACGTTGATTGAAAGCCCCGTACGAACCATGGGCTTATCAGAGTTATTTTTCATTTTTGAGGAATTGGCTGTTCAAGCCAACTTACCCGTTACCCATGAATCAAATGCACGCCTATTGGCTGATATCAATGCCATCATGATCGCCATGAATGTTTGTATTAAAAACCCAATTGCTTTTTATGATGTTGTTAATTTACAACAAAACTCCAAAATCGCCTTATTGATGAATTTAAAGCGCTATGTTCAAGAACCACTAATTCTCGAGCGTTTTTTTTCGACACCTGAGTTTCACCACTATTTTGGTAAACGCGATGCTGAAGAAAACAATAATAAAGAAGCATTTTTAATGGCACTCGCTCCTTGTGTAACGGCTCATGCGCAGCAAAACCCAAATTTTTCTGCGTTTCTTAACACGTGCAAGAAACAATTACCCCTCATGCTGCACGATAAAAAATTCAGCCAATGGTTTATGCGAGAGTGCCAACAAAAAAATACAGTGCATCTTGATAGTTTATTTTTTGTCCAAATAGCAAATGAAGAATCATTGCGCTCAACGCAAATTGGCAGCCTTGTTTTTGCAGCCAATAAATTGGTTTCGATGGGATTTTCGCCGCGCTCTGCATCCACAGCGACAAGCGGCTCATTCCAGCCGCTGATCCGCCCAGATGTTCCGATGACGACGTCAAAAAATCTAAAATCACTTTCTGCATTTTATAATGGTTTGGATGCCTCTCATCAGCAAAAACTCATTCGCGAATTGATTTTATTAGCAGTGATTGTTGAACAAAATAATCATTTATTTACACGCCCTGCTCAAACAAACCACGATAAAATTAAGCAAGATTCACATCAACCCTTGTCTAAAAAGGCTAATCAACCATTACGCTATAAAAATGATCGCTTTTTTCCAACCATTACCATCCATGCAGCGCAAAATGCAATTTCGAAAAAAATGGTTAAATCGAAAGAAGCCTTGGTGTTGAAGCGCACATTGTATAGACCCTTAACGCATTAACATCACAGTAAAGACATGATTCAAATTGTATGCGTCTGTATTACCTGATATACTGCGTCCTTTACAAATACCTAGTTATTTCGATGCCATACAAAGATCAACCCCCATTTCTTGATGTATTAAATAAATTATTGGATGATGCTCACGCGTTGGACATTACGATCATCGATGTTCGTAAACAAACCACCATCACTGATTTTATGATCGTTTGCAGTGGCCGTTCTACCCGCCATGTCAAAGCCATTGCAGAGCAAATTATGGTTGGAATGAAAACAGCTGACCTACCTGCGTTGCATCACAGCGGCCTAGATGGCAGCGAGTGGGCACTTATCGATTTCGGAGATTGCATTGTTCACGTCATGCAACCAGACTGTCGAGCCTTTTATAATTTAGAAGCATTGTGGCAAGATAGCCATTAAAAAGCCATTTGAACATTTGAATTACGGCTAACCCATGTTAAAAGTTACCATTATAACCTTAGGTAATAAAGTACCCACTTGGGTGGACCTCGGTATTAAAGAATATTCTAAACGCTTGCAAGAACATGTCACCCTGTCATTGGTTGAAATTCCTTTGTTGCGCAGGGGAAAATCCAGTGATTTAGCGCGGATAATGGATAAAGAGATGCTGTTGATGAGTGAAGCGATTCCCCAAGGAGCTCGGCTTATTGCACTCGATATCACAGGCAAGGCATATGCAAGTCAACAACTTTCCTTAAAACTTGAACATTTACAACAAATAAGCAGCCATTTGACCTTTTTAATTGGAGGCCCTGAGGGATTGTCTCCGGCATTGGTTGCACGCAGTGATGAACGATGGTCATTGTCCATGCTTACTTTACCTCATACGTTGGCGCGCATTGTGCTTTTGGAAGCACTGTATCGAGCGTGGTCTATTGCAAACAATCATCCCTACCATAAATGAGAAAAACAACGTATAGAAAAACACTCAACAATAAACTGCTGGCGCCTAAAATGTACCATTTTCGCTTAAGTTTATTGGTTGCATTGTTGATTGTTTGCTCGCTTACCCTCATTTTACGCTTGGCTTATTTGCAGTTTTCTCAATTTAAACGTTACGCGACCCTGTCCTTGAAAAATCAAATGAGCATTATCCCCATTGCTCCTCCTCGTGGGATCATCCTTGATAGGAATGGCGTGGTGTTGGCTGAAAACATGCCCGTGTATGTTCTTGAAATCGTACCTGAGCGTGTAAAAAATCTAAACACCACACTGCTCAATTTGCAACAGCTATTGCCTTCCATCACCGACGATGATATCGAAAATTTTAAACGAGAACGGCACCAAAACCGTGCTTATGTACCGCTCCCATTTAAATTAAAGCTTAGCCAAGAAGAAGTGGCTATTTTTGCCAGTAATCAATACCAATTTCCAGGCGTGAGCATTAAAGCACGCCTCATGCGCTATTACCCGCAAGGTGAAATTGCGGCCCATTTGGTAGGCTATGTCGGCCGGATCAACTTGCAAGAACTGCAACAAACAGACAGCATTAACTACCGAGCAACAAATTTTATCGGCAAAGCCGGCATAGAAAAATATTATGAAGGGTTGTTGCACGGCAAAGTTGGTTACCAACAAGTAGAAACGGATGTCAGTGGCAGAATTTTACGAATTATCAGCAAGCAAGCACCCATTTCCGGTGAAAAATTGTATTTAACGATAGATTCACGGTTGCAGCAAACCGCATATGATGCCTTGCGAGAGAAACGGGGTGCGGTGGTGGTGATGAATGTCAAAAATGGTGATATATTAGCCATGGCAAGCTCCCCAACCTTTGATCCAAACTTGTTCGTGAATGGTATCAGCAATAAAGATTACCAATTATTATCCAACGAACAAGACAGACCGTTATATAATCGCGCGGTTCGTGGGTTATACCCGCCAGCATCAACCATAAAACCTTTTATCGCCATCGCTGGATTGGAAAAAGGGTTTACCACGATTAACACGAAAATTTATGATCCAGGTTGGTATAAATTACCTGGCGTCAAGCATTCCTATCGGGACTGGAAACACACAGGCCATGGCATCATCAATGTTCAACGTGCCATCACGGTGTCGTGCGATACATTTTTTTACCAATTGGGTAATAAAATGGGAATATCGGCCATTGAAGACATGTTGGTCCAATTTGGATTTGGCCAATTGACCCATGTTGATCTGAGTGAAGAAGCACCTGGTTTAGTCCCAAGCCCTCATTGGAAGCGCCAAAGCAAAGGCTTACCATGGTATCCCGGGGACACATTGATCACCTCTATCGGCCAAGGTTTCATGTTAGCATCACCTTTGCAATTAGCGAATGCCACCGCCTGTTTGAGCCAACATGGTCGTAGATTTAGACCTCATTTGTTGAGCAAATCGATCCCTGACCATGGCGATACACACCCCAATAAAGTGATTGAAGAATACCCTATTCGATTAAAAAACACTGAAAACTGGTCGATTGTGACTGAAGCTATGCACGCTGTTATCACGAACAACGAAGGCACCGGCTATCGGTTTGGACGAAATGCGTCCTATAGCGTGGCCGCAAAAACAGGCACGGCACAAGTGTTTAGTTTAAGCCAAGACGAAAAAAAGCAGTATCAAAATATTCCGGCAGCGTTACGCGATCACTCCTTGTTTGTTGCTTTTGCACCCGTTGAAAATCCAGAAATTGCAATCGCTGTTTTAGTGGAACATGATACCACCGCATCTTTTGTAGCTCGAAGTGTAATGGATGCTTATTTTAAACTTACAGACAACAAAGACAAATTATGAAAATGAGTAACGCTCGCCCTGTTTATCGATTTACCAGTAAATCATTGCACATTGATTTGCCCTTGTTTGGTTTATTGCTGCTGCTGATTTCATTTGGCCTGATTATTCTTTATAGCGCGTCCAATCAAAATATGAGCATGATTTTTCGCCAATCCATGCGTTTGGTTTTAGCATTTTCCATCATGATCGTCTTTTCTTTTATCCCACCTCATAAGTACAAAATTTGGACACCATGGATCTATGGTATAGGGCTGGCCTTGCTGTTTGCAGTGATGTTGATGGGTAAAATAGGAAAAGGCGCTCAGCGCTGGCTTGATTTGGGTTTTTTTCGTTTTCAACCGTCGGAAATAATGAAATTGGCAGTTCCTATGATGGCGGCTTGGTATGTCGATAGAAAAACATTGCCCATTGATTTTAAGACGTTGTTGTACACTGCGATTATAATTTTTGTGCCGGCAATATTAATCGCCAAACAACCTGATCTTGGGACTGCCATCATGGTGATTGCTCCGGGGGTTTGTGTTATTTTTTTAGCAGGCATCCAAATGAGAATCATTTTATTTATGATGGCGGGCATAGGGTTGGTTGCACCGTTGCTTTGGCATGTCATGCATGATTATCAAAAACAACGCATTATTACGCTGCTGAATCCAGAGCAAGATCCTCTTGGTACAGGTTACCATATCATTCAATCAAAAATTGCAATCGGTTCAGGCGGTGCCTTTGGTAAAGGTTGGTTGTTTGGAAGTCAATCCCACTTAAATTTTTTACCAGAACATGCGACTGATTTTATATTTGCAGTCAATGGCGAAGAATTTGGTTTTGTTGGCGGTATAGCTTTGATCATTGTGATTGTGCTTATCGCGCTTCGTAGTTTACATATTGCTAAAAACGCACAAACTTCATTCACACGTCTGGTGGCAGCGAGTTTGGGAATGACATTTTTTCTATCCGCATTTGTAAACATTGGCATGGTGATGGGTATTTTGCCCGTGGTTGGAATTCCTCTTCCGCTGGTCAGTTACGGCGGCTCAGCAATGGTCACTTTTTTAGCGAGTTTTGGAATTCTAATGTCCATTGGTTCACATCGCATTTTATTTAATAAAATCAATTAGCAATCACAACCTTGCATCACCCCATCGAACAGAGTACACTATGTACAATTTGATCTGTAATTAATCGGAGATGGTATGCTAAATAAAAACGAAATCATTGATCACATAGCAAATTTAGCAACAAAGGCACGTCAAATTGCCTTGGATAAGCTTACCGCTGCACGTGAAGAAAAGGGTTATCAAGCATTTATCTTTGACTTAAAACACATTGAAAAAGTGGAGCCCACGTGGAGTGTTAAAAAGGGATTGCTCACCATTCAATTGCCTGCAAGCCATACCACATTGATCCATGTCAATGGATTTTTAGATGAACAACTGGGCTCAAAACCCTGGTACAGTTCTTCACGAGATTTTAACCCGTCCACTGTAACATTGAACGACACCGCACATCCCGATGGATTTAAAGTGTTGGGTAGATATGGCCGTAATTCCGCCGTTGATCCCACCTTATTTATTACAAGCCCTACCGATCCTTTACGTGTTTTGGCGATTATTCGCAACGATGGCAGTGGCGTGCGCGCATTGCCGGGTGGAATGATGCCGGATAATGTCATGGTCCGATGCATTGAAGAACTTTTGGAAGAATGTTTTAGAATTACTTTTTGAAGATTTGGTTGGAGATTATAGTGAAGGAAAAAATAAGAGTTACACTGAAATTTTTA
>CAZGKX010000081.1:0-8651 GCA_964525945.1 uncultured Legionellaceae bacterium | reverse complement strand
ACCGTCCGCAGTTCTATTTCAGAACAACTGACGTAACAGGTACTTGCGATTTGCCTGAAGGTATTGAAATGGTTATGCCAGGAGACAACGTACAATTGGTTGTCAATCTGCATGCACCTATCGCGATGGATGAAGGTCTACGTTTCGCTATCCGCGAAGGTGGCCGAACTGTCGGTGCTGGTGTTGTAGCAAAAATCATCGAGTAATACTTTCAGAGTGTGTGAGCGATTAATTGCTCACACTAAATTTAGGCCAGTAGCTCAATTGGCAGAGCGGCGGTCTCCAAAACCGCAGGTTGGGGGTTCGATTCCCTCCTGGCCTGCCAACTATTTGATAACTATGACTGAAATAACAATCTCCAAAAATAAATTGAAAGACGTCATCCTCTGGATAGCTGTGGCTGTTATTACATTGGCTGCATTTTTTGGAACCTACTATTTTAATCTTTCTACGCCCATTTTGGCGATGTTATGGATAGGTTGGTTGGTGCTAACGTTGGGATGCAGTTTTTTTACCGACAAAGGGCAACAAGTATTTTCGTTTGCTAAAGAAGCAAAAACAGAATTAGAAAAAGTCGTTTGGCCTACGCGTCAAGAGACAATTCAAACAACATCAATCGTAATGATCATGGTCACCGTTACTGGATTTGTCCTGTGGGGTATTGATTCAGGCATGATGTGGACTATTGGAAAAATAACGCACTTAGGTTGATATGATGGTGGAAGAGCAAAAATCTAAACAATGGTATGTTGTGCATGCCTATTCGGGTTATGAAAATTTTGTTATGCGTGAAATTGTTTCGCGTACAGAGCATCATCAGCTTGGCGATAGGATTGGTGAAGTCGTTGTTCCCTCTGAAGAAGTTGTTGAGATGAGAGCGGGGCAAAAGCGTAAAAGCACACGTAAATTTTTTCCAGGCTATGTTCTCGTGAACATGGTGATGGATGATGAAACATGGCATATGGTCCGCGCCATACCTAGAGTACTCGGATTTATCGGCGGAACAAGTCAAACACCAACCCCTATTTCAGATAAAGAAGCGTTAGCTATTATGCAACGTGTCGAAGACGGTGTGGCCAAGCCCAGACCAAAAATTTTGTTTGAGCCAGGTGAAGTTGTACGCGTAAAGGATGGCCCATTTGTTGATTTCAACGGTGTTGTTGAAGAAGTTAATTATGAAAAAAGCCGTTTACGTGTAGCCGTATTGATTTTTGGACGCTCTACACCCGTTGAGTTAGAGTTTAGTCAAGTGGAAAAAACTTAGTAAAACCAGAATGTATTTAGTAACCGGGGAGCTCAAGTCATTTACTCGTTAATCGGTAAATAAAAAAGCGCTATACCCATATTTGGAGTCGTTATGGCTAAAAAAGTAGAAGCATATATCAAATTGCAAATTCAGGCAGGCAAGGCAAACCCAAGCCCACCAGTGGGTCCTGCTTTAGGACAACGCGGTGTAAACATTATGGAGTTTTGCAAAGCATTCAATGCTGCAACACAACATTTAGAACCTGGTTTGCCAACGCCTGTTGTGATTACTGTGTACAGCGATCGAAGCTTTACCTTCATCACCAAAACCCCACCCGCTTCTGTACTTCTTAAAAAAGCAGCTGGATTGAAAAGTGGCAGTGCTACACCGAATACTAAGAAGGTGGCAACACTGCAACGTGCTCAGCTGGAAGAAATTGCGAAGATTAAAGAGCCAGATTTAACTGCAGGCAGCTTAGAAGCCGCTATACGTAGTATTGCTGGTACAGCGCGCAGTATGGGCATTGAAGTCGAAGGTTTAGAGTGAGGGTTTGACCATGGCAAAATTATCAAAAAAACAAAAGAAAATTAGAGAAAAAGTTGTTTCCGCTCAATTGTACAAAGCGACGGATGCGATCAATCTTTTAAAAGAATTCGGTAGCACTAAATTCAATGAAGGCGTTGATATCAGTGTTAATCTAGGCGTTGACCCACGCAAATCAGATCAAGTTGTTCGGTCATCGACGAATCTGCCAAAAGGCACAGGCAAAGTGGTGCGTGTAGCCGTATTTGCACAAGGTGATAACGCGACCAAAGCAAAAAATGCTGGTGCAGACATTGTTGGTTTCGAGGATCTTGCTGAAAAAATTAAAGCAGGTGAAATGAATTTTGACGTTGTTATCGCAACGCCAGATGCAATGCGGATTGTTGGACAATTAGGCCAAGTGCTTGGTCCAAGAGGTCTAATGCCTAACCCTAAAGTTGGCACGGTTACCGTGAATGTCGAAGCAGCAGTTAAAGATGCTAAGTCGGGCCAAGTCCGTTATAGAACAGATAAAAATGGTATTATTCATTGTTCAATTGGTAAGATCAATTTTGAAGCCAATGATATCGTTGAAAATGCGGTTGCATTAATTAATGATCTTAAAAAAGCCAAGCCAACATCGTCCAAAGGTATTTACATTAAGAAAATTACTTTCTCTACGACAATGGGACCTGGAATAGCTATTGATCCATCTTCAATTGCAGTGTAAAATATCTCTCCATTTTCTACCAGTTTCACGGCATAGACTTCGGTTCCATGCCGTCGAAGACCGCAGGTGCGAAAGCTTAATACCCTGCGCAGACGGTGAACCGGCTCTAGGCTTGCTTCGAGACGGCCACCATAACAGTCAAATCCTAGTGGTTTGCACAACTTAGGAGGTCAGTAACGTGACATTAACTTTAGCTGCAAAAAAAGCCGTTGTTGAAGAGGTGACCGCTGTTGCTTCAAAGGCTATTTCAGCAGTTGTTGCTGATTATCGTGGTTTAACTGTGAATCAAATGACACAGCTACGGGCCAGTGCTCGCAAAGCAGGTGTGTTTTTACGCGTTGTACCTAATACGTTAACCCGTAGAGCATTTGAAAAAACAGAATTCGCTTGCCTGAGTGATCTACTCGTTGGACCATTGTTTGTTGCGCTCTCAATGAATGCACCAAGCGATGCTGCACGTTTACTCAAAGAGTTTACCAAGTCATTTGATAAACTCGAAATCAAAGCATTAGCAGTTAGTGGTAAAGTATATGGCGCTGAACAACTTGAACAAGTTGCTAGCCTGCCCACTAAAGATGAAGCTATTGCTAAATTGATGTACGTGATGAAAGCGCCAGTTGAGAAATTTGTTCGCACACTTGCTGAGCCGCACTCTAAATTAGTTAGAGCTGTAGCAGCAATTAGAGATCAAAAAGAAGCAGGTTAAGACACGGTAACTTTACTATAAAATATTAAATTAGGAGCTAGAAATGGCTATGTCAAAAAATGAAATCTTAGATACAATTTCAAACATGTCAGTGATGGAAGTCGTTGAATTAATCGAAGCAATGGAAGAAAAATTCAACGTTTCAGCTGCTGCTGTAGCTGTTGCTGCACCAGCTGCCGCTGCTGCTGCTCCTGCTGAAGAAAAAACTGAGTTCGATGTTGTAATGACAAGCTTTGGCGAAAACAAAGTTGGCGTTATTAAAACAATTCGTACTATCACAGGTTTAGGCTTGAAGGAAGCGAAAGATTTGGTTGAAGGTGCTCCATCTACTGTTAAAGAAGGCGTATCAAAAGCTGAAGCTGCTGACATTAAGAAACAACTTGAAGAAGCAGGCGCTGCTGTAGACGTTAAATAAGTTATACAATTTGTAAATGACTGACCCAGCCATGGCTACATGGCTGGGTTTACGTGTTTGAAGACATTAATACTTTATAGAGGAACCACCATGGCTGAAGCAGTTGCTAACCCTCAATATTCACATGCTGAGAAAAAACGATTCCGCAAGAGCTTTGGTCGGCAGACTGATAAAATGGAGATCCCTAATCTCCTTGAGATTCAGTTAAAATCATACCGCGATTTTATATCAATAGAAACGGGTGCTAATCAACAAAACTCAGGGCTAAACGCAGCATTCACCTCCGTATTTCCCATACAAAGTTTTTCTGGAAATGCGCGCTTGGAATATGTTTCTTATAGCTTAGGTGAACCAGCTTTTGATGTTCGTGAGTGTAAATTAAGAGGTTTAACGTATTCTGCTCCTTTGCGCGTTAAAATCCGTCTTGTTGTTTTGGATAAAGATGCTGCAGGCGAACAAAAGCCAATCAAAGATATCCGTGAACAAGATGTGTTTATGGGTGAAATTCCTTTAATGACCGATGTCGGTACCTTTGTTATCAACGGCACAGAGCGTGTTGTTGTATCGCAGTTGCACCGTTCTCCGGGCGTTATTTTTGAGCATGACCGCGGTAAAACACACTCATCTGGTAAATTACTTTACTCTGCTCGTATTATTCCATACCGTGGCTCATGGTTGGATTTCGAATTTGATCCAAAAGACTGTGTGTTCGTGCGTATTGATCGTCGTCGTAAATTACCTGTTAGCATATTGCTGCGTGCTTTGGGCTACAGCACTGAATCAATTTTAACCGAATTTTTTGAATTCACCGATTGCCATCTTCGCAATGGTGAGTTTCATATTGATCTAATTCCTGCGCGTTTACGTGGGGAAATTGCATCCTTTGATATTATTGTGCCCGAAACGGGCGAAATTATCGTTGAGCAAGGTCGCCGTATAACTGCTAGACACATCAAAACGATGGAAAAAGCAAACATGAAGGATCTTGTTGTACCGCGTGATTATTTGGCTGGCAAAGTGTTGGCTAAAAATATCGTTGACGAAAGCACGGGTGAATTGTTAGCCCAAGCCAACGATGAAATTACAATGCAATTGTTGGAGCAAATGCCAGAGCAAGGTATACATCATTTCCAAATGATTTATACCAACGATCTTGATCATGGCGCCTATATTTCTGACACTGTTAAAATCGATCCAACATCATCACAGTTAGAAGCACTGGTTGAAATCTACCGTATGATGCGTCCTGGTGAACCACCAACGAAAGAAGCGGCAGAAGCATTGTTTAAAAATCTGTTTTTTAGTGAAGAGCGCTACGATCTTTCAGCTGTTGGCCGTATGAAATTCAACCGCCGTGTCGGTCGCAAAAACGACGATGGTTTAGGCATTTTGACTAAAGAAGACATTCTTGCCGTTATCAAAACATTGATTGATATTCGTAACGGCATTGGTATGGTTGATGATATTGACCACCTCGGCAATCGCCGCGTACGTAGCGTCGGTGAAATGACCGAAAACCAATTCCGTGTAGGTTTGGTGCGTGTGGAACGTGCTGTTAAAGAACGGTTAAGCTTGGCAGAATCAGAAAATTTAATGCCACAAGATTTAATCAATGCAAAACCCGTCTCTGCAGCTGTCAAAGAATTTTTTGGTTCCAGCCAATTGTCGCAGTTCATGGACCAAGTTAACCCTTTATCGGGTGTTACCCACAAACGCCGTGTTTCAGCGCTTGGGCCAGGTGGTTTAACGCGTGAACGCGCTGGTTTTGAAGTACGCGACGTTCATACCACGCATTATGGACGGGTCTGTCCCATTGAAACCCCGGAAGGACCGAACATTGGTCTGATCAATTCCTTATCGGTTTATGCCCGTACCAATAACTATGGCTTCATTGAAACACCTTGTCGTAAAGTTATCGACGGCCGAGTGACCGATGATATTGAGTATCTATCCGCGATTGAAGAAGTGGATCAATACATTGCACAATCAAATATTCCACTTGATAAAGCCGGCAACATTACAGCTGACTTGGTGCCATGCCGTCATGAAAATGAATTTTCATTGACAACGCCTGACAAAATTAACTATATGGACGTTTCACCCAAGCAAATCGTTTCAGTTGCTGCATCTTTGATTCCATTTCTGGAACACGATGATGCTAACCGCGCATTGATGGGTTCAAACATGCAACGCCAAGCCGTCCCAACTTTGCGTGCTGAAAAACCATTGGTCGGTACAGGTATGGAACGCACTGTAGCTTCTGATTCGGGGGTTTCTGTTGTAGCTCGCCGCGGGGGTATTATTGATTTGGTGGATGCATCACGTATTGTGGTGCGGGTCAATGATAATGAAACAACTGCGGGTGAAACCGGGGTTGATATTTATAACCTTACAAAATATTTCCGCTCTAACCAAGACACCTGTATCAATCAAATACCTATTGTCACCACAGGTGATCGCATCAATCGCGGCGATATTCTAGCAGATGGTCCATGCACCGATATGGGTGAGTTGGCGCTAGGCCAAAATCTATTGGTTGCATTCATGCCTTGGAACGGTTACAACTTTGAGGATTCGATTCTTATTTCCGAACGCATTGTGCAAGATGATCGTTTCACAACTATTCACATTGAAGAGCTAACCTGTATTGCACGTGACACCAAATTAGGCACGGAAGAAATCACTTCTGATATTCCTAATGTCGGCGAATCGGCATTGGCCAGTTTGGATGAGTCGGGCATTGTGTACATTGGTGCTGAAGTTAGTGGTGGCGATATTCTGGTGGGTAAAGTGACACCTAAAGGTGAAACACAACTAACCCCTGAAGAAAAATTATTGCGCGCTATTTTTGGTGAAAAAGCGTCGGATGTTAAAGATTCCTCGTTGCGTGTACCGTCCGGTATGAACGGCACAATTATTGACGTGCAAGTGTTTATTCGAGATGGTCTTGATAAAGACGCACGTGCTAAAAGCATTGAAGAAGAACACTTAGCACGGGTACGCAAAGATCTTATCGATGAGCGTCGAATTCGTGAAGAAGATATCTACCAACGTGTCTATACCCTGCTGATCAATAAAATTGCAACGGGTGGTCCAGGCAGTTTGAAACCAGGGGCTGCTATCAATGACGACTACTTAAACAAAACCAACCGTGAAAAATGGTTTGATATTCGTTTGCAAGACGATGCGATCAGTCAACAACTCGAACAATCTTCTCGACAATTGGAATCACTGACCAAAGAAATGGAAAAGCGCTTCAACGATAGTCGTAAAAAAATCATACAGGGTGATGATCTGGCACCAGGTGTATTGAAAATTGTTAAAGTTTATTTGGCCGTTAAACGACGTATCCAGCCTGGCGATAAAATGGCCGGTCGTCATGGTAACAAAGGGGTTATCTCCATTGTCGTTCCAATGGAAGATATGCCTTACATGGAAGACGGTACGCCAGTTGATATCGTGCTTAATCCATTAGGCGTTCCATCGCGGATGAACATTGGCCAGGTATTGGAAACCCATTTAGGACTCGCTGCTAAAGGTCTTGGTCATCGTATTGCTGAAATGTTGGACAACCAACGTCCTAAATCTGAAGTCATGGACTACTTGCATAAAATATACAATCACGATGCAACGCAACGCATTGATCTTAACACCTTAAGTGATAAAGAATTCGATGAGTTGGCCAACAACCTTCGTGGCGGTGTGCCAATGGCGACACCGGTGTTTGACGGTGCAAGCGAGCCTGAAATCAAAGCAATGTTAGGTTTGGCGGGCCTTCCTTTGGATGGTAAAACCACTTTGATTGACGGACGGACCGGTAGAAAATTTGATAATCCGGTTACGGTTGGCTACATGTACATGCTCAAGCTGAACCATTTGGTGGACGATAAAATGCATGCCCGTTCCACAGGATCTTACAGCTTGGTTACCCAGCAACCATTGGGCGGTAAAGCACAGTTCGGTGGTCAACGTTTCGGGGAAATGGAAGTGTGGGCACTTGAAGCTTACGGCGCGGCGTATACATTGCAAGAAATGTTAACTGTTAAATCAGATGACGTTGGAGGACGAACCAAGATTTATAAAAATATTGTCGATGGTGACCATCGTATGGATCCTGGTATGCCGGAATCATTTAACGTGTTGTTAAAAGAAATTCGAGCATTAGGTATCGATATTGAATTGGAACACGATTGATACTCCCCTTGTGGGTGTATTTAAACGAGTAGATTGTTAAATCTACCTGACTGACCATTTTTTGGAGGCATCAACTTGGCTACTCTAAGCAACGACCCAATGAAGAAAGCACCGATAATGAGTGATTTGCTTGGCTTATTAAAACAACAAGGTCAAAGTGAAGAATTTGATGCGATTAAAATTGCGTTAGCATCACCTGAATTAATACGTTCATGGTCCTATGGCGAAGTCAAAAAGCCAGAAACCATCAATTACCGTACCTTTAAGCCCGAGCGTGATGGTTTATTTTGTGCAAAAACATTTGGTCCGGTTAAAGATTACGAATGCTTGTGCGGTAAATACAAACGATTGAAACACCGAGGCGTTATTTGCGAAAAATGCGGCGTTGAATTGGCTCTTGCAAAAGTACGTCGCGAGCGCATGGGGCATATCGAACTGGCAAGCCCCGTTGCTCACATATGGTTCTTAAAATCGTTGCCATCCCGCATTGGTTTGTTGTTGGATATGACGCTGCGTGATATTGAACGCGTTCTTTATTTCGAAGCGTTTGTGGTTGTTGATCCTGGTATGACAGAATTGGAACGTGGTCAATTGCTGAATGATGAAGTGTATCTTGATGCAATGGAGCAGTACGGCGATGAATTCGATGCTCGGATGGGTGCTGAAGCCATCCGTGATCTGTTGCGCCAAATTGATTTAGAAGAAGAAATTAAATCTCTGCGCGAAGAGCTACCGACCACAAACTCTGAAACTAAAATCAAAAAAATCACCAAACGTCTCAAATTGCTTGAAGCATTTTACGACTCTGGAAACAAACCCGAATGGATGATCATGCATG
>CAZGKX010000080.1:0-8871 GCA_964525945.1 uncultured Legionellaceae bacterium | reverse complement strand
GCTGCGTATTCTACTCATTCCTCACTTCATGTCAAACACTTTCTTCACTTTTTTTTAATTTATGCTGTTTGCTTTTCTATTTATTACCAAATTGATCAACAGCATTATCATTAAGATGATTTATGACCAAAATTACACGACTCTGTTTTATTCATTTGCATCGCTGATAGCGATGAAAAGTCAGATCAAATGGGTTCTGTTCATCACGGGCGCGAAAAACGGTCTCAACATCGCACCAATGTTCGTGGTCCAATGGTGGGAAAAACACATCAGCGTCAAACCGATGATGTATAACCGTCAGATAAAGTTGTTGTGCAACGGGCAATGCTTCCGCAAACAATTGACCACCACCGATGATCACCACTTCAGGGCTTGCATTGCTCATCGCTAATGCAGCGTCCAAAGAAGACACCACCGTAGCACCCGGAATCGTCAATTGCTGATGGCTGACAATAATATTTGGCCGCCCCGGCAAAATCCGACCAATCGCGGCGAATGTTTTACGCCCCATGATGATGGGCTTGCCTAGCGTGATTTTTTTAAAATGGGCAAGGTCTGCCGGCAAATGGCACAATAATTGTTGGTTTTTACCCAACCCACCGGCCTGATCGATAATTGCAATTAAACTGAGTAGGGTCATTTTATATGGACCATTGCATGGGCCATTTCCACGGCTGCCAGCAAACTGCTTGATTCAGCGATTCCTTTACCGGCCAATTCAAGGGCAGTGCCATGGTCAACAGAGGTTCGAATAATGGGCAAACCAAGCGTCACGTTAACCGCCATACCAAAACCTGCATATTTTAAAACCGCTAGTCCTTGATCATGGTACATGGCAAGAAAAACGTCACATTGCTTAGCATTTTTTTCAGTGAACATCGTGTCGGCCGGAAACGGGCCGTGAACATCAATGCCTTGTTGTTGGAGATGAGCAATAACTGGATGAATAACCTCTATTTCTTCCTGGCCCAAATACCCCATTTCTCCGGCATGTGGATTTAAACCTGCCACAAAAATTTTAGGTTTTTTAATACCAAAATCTTGCTGCAATGCCTTGTTTAATATGCAGATCACATCAGTAAGTAACGATGGCGTGATGGCATCGGCAACCCGTTTTAAAGGTAAATGCGTCGTTACCAGCGCCACGTTCATGGCGCTGCACGCCAGCATCATCACCACATTTTCGACCTTGCAGCGGTCCGCCAAGAATTCGGTGTGACCGCTGAAAGCGTAACCGGCTTGATTAATGTTTGCTTTATGAACCGGCGCGGTAACGAGTGCAGAAAATTCTTTTTGCAAGCAACGGTCCGTTGCCAACTCCAACATCTTGACAACATAAGATGCGTTTAATGGGTTAAGAATACCGGCCGTTACAGGTTGCGGGCAGGGAACCGACCATACGGTCAGATGGTTATGCGCCATGTTGACGGGAGTGTTAACGTGGTAATCATCAAAGACAATGGGCAGACGCAGCTGCTGGGCACGGGCCATTAAAATACGTTTATCGCCCAACACCACAATTGGAAGATTTTTATTGATCAAATCTAAACAAAGGTCAGGCCCAATGCCTGCTGGTTCACCGCTGCTGACCAGCAGCGGCTTTACCTCACTCACGCCAACTCCTTATCCATCACATTGACATAAGCATCGCTACGGATATGTTGTTGCCAGTTTTGCACGGCTTCGCTGAATTTGCGTTGTTGTAAAAATTGGCGCACTTGTTGACGATGGAAGCTTTCTGAATCATCAATGATTTTACGCTCCAGTACCTCGATAAGGTGCCAACCAAATACGGTCTTAACGGGTTTGCTGATCACATGCGGAGGAAGATCCTTCATGGCATCTGCGAATTGAGGGACTAACTCATCAGGAACAACCCATCCCAAATCCCCTCCTTTTACCGCGCTCGCAGCGTCCAGTGAATACTGCTTGGCCATCAGCCCAAAATCTTTTCCTGATTTTAACTGTTGGTATAAATTATTAATTTGTTTTTCTGCTTCAACAGCGGTCATATTGGTGGCTTGTTTCAATAAAATATGACGCACATGTGTTTTGGTGATTTCGTGACGCTCTTTGTTTTCATTAATAGCCACCAACTTTATCAATTGGTAACCATTGCCGGTACGAATGGGTTTGGACACTTCACCGGCTTTCATATCAATCACTACTTTGGCAAAAATTTCTGGCAATTCCGCCAAATGACGTTCTCCAAGATCCCCACCTTCTAAAGCAAATTCACCACTCGATTCAGCAACCGCTAAATCACTAAAATCCTGACCATGTTTAATCTTACTTAACAATGAATCGGCTTTGGCCAATGCTTGTTTAACTTGACCCGCGGTCGGTTCTTCGGGCAACGGTATTACTATATTTTGAACATGGAACAATTGTTTGGCTTTTTCACTTTCAGGAGAGGTGCTAAGGTAGTCATCAACTTGCTGAGGTGAAATAACAATATCCTTGCCCACTGCTCGTTGCTGCAATCGACCAATTAACATTTCTTTATGAATATTTTCTCGGTACGTTTCCCAACTTAAACCTTGTTTGCTCACAGCTTCACGCAATTGCGTCAATGTTAATTTGTTGTCAGTGGCAATTTTAGCAATGGCTTCATCCAACTCAGTGTTATCAATGACGATGGAACTCATTTTAGCCAACTGCAATTGCAAATCCACATCAATTAAATGCTGCAGAACCTGTTTACGTAACACAGCTTCTGGAGGCAGTTGCATGTTTTTAGCCATGAGTTGCTGTTTTAATTGCTCCGTTTGCGTTGCTAATTCACTTTCGGTGATCACATTATCATTCACAACCGCCACGACTTTGTCCAACGGTTGTGCCAGTGCTGGCTCAAAAGCAAGAGCCGGTAACAACACCAAAAGGCACCCTATTTGCTTTAACATGGTCCTGTCCTTAATTTCCTGATTTTATACTTAATGGCGCAATTTAGGCCATTTATCACCAAATTACAAGATTAATGCTGGAAAATATTCGCATACCCCGGCAGATAACTTTGAATTGTCGTCGCCGGATCGCTATTTGCCACAGAGCCAAGCCCTTTTAATAAAATTTGTAAATATACATTGTTGTTGTACTCTGGCCGCATGCTGTTTGGCGATAAGCTTTTAAAGGTATGCCCTCCTAATAAACGCGCGGCCCAACAGCAGCTGTCGTATTGGACGCCCAAAAAGGTCATCATGCCATAGCCTTTGCTGATATTGTAACTATAAGCACCAAGGCTACTCCATTTTTCAGTAAAGGGCCATGCATAAGCAAACGTAGCTTGGTGCAAAGCATTGTCATTGATCGCGTCATTTTGCAACGCAATGATATTGCCATTGATAAGGTAACTGTAGCCAAAACTGATGATTTGATTGGCTCCGGGTTGGTAATGCACATTCAAATCAGCATTGTTCGTTGCATGTTCAAACGTGTCCCAAACATAGTCCGCATTCATGGTCCAAAAAGCGCCTAGATGGTAATTGGCATTTGTTGCAACGGGCGACGTCGTGGCCAAAGGTGATAAATAACCTAAAAACAAAGAACTGTCTGTGCAATGTCCATCTTTGCTATAGCACAACTGGGTTTGTCTTTTTGAAAAATATTTTATTTGTCCGATCGATAAACTGGCTTTTTCACGGCCTGACACAGCGGATATCCAGCGCGTGGTGGCGGCATAACTGAATTGGTTGGTGTCGCCAATGCGATCGAACCCTGAAAAACGATTGTTTCGAAACAATTGATCGGTATTGAAAATCATATACGCCGAATCAAAAGCAGGCACTGCACTTTGGTTTTGATAAGGGACGTATAAATAATAAAGCCTTGGCTCTAATGTTTGGGTATAGCCATGCCCTGCAAATTTATCCGAACGCTCAAACGATAGGCCACTATCAACGCTGTAACGTGGAATGGTGTAATTAAACGATTGAGCATTGTAATGATGCCCATAATTTAAATTATAGTTATTCTCAATCACTTGCACTTCCGGTGTGATATAACCCCAAGGTTTGGTTTGCGGAAGCGATAACACCGGATTTAAATGGTAACGAGGCCCTTGCGGATTGATGGTGGATGCATTTAATGATGGCAGGCTCGTGAAAGAGGGATTCAAAATCTGTGAGGAAAATTCACGATCGGCTGCATTGTGGAAATAATCGAATTGACTTAATACATTAAAATTAGCATGCAGAGGTAAATCAGTGTAAGAACCTCTTGCCAATAATTGTGGCAACCGCTCATAGACATTCGCAACGACCGATTGATTAATAGGGTGCAGGGTTTGATAACTTTGCAACATACCGCGCAGTAACCAGTGATCAGTGTTGTATGTGATGTCCCCTTGCCGTAACAATTGATTTTCCGTAATAAAGGCTAAATTGGTGCTAAAATCTTGTAAATAGTAATCATCTGAGACTTGCTGGTAATTGATGTTCATTTGTAAATTTGGATTAAAGTGCGTGGTTTCATGCAACAATAAAGACCAGCGGTCACTGGAAACATGATCCAAGGAAGGGTATTGAGCACGGTTATCGGTTAAAAACGAATTAAAAGCCCGATCATTGGCTAAAAAATTGCCCCCAACGATTCCAGCGGAGTTCTGCGTTAAAAATCGAAAATCACCGCCCATCATCAACCCACGTTCCGTGTATAAATGCGGAACCAAGGTCGCATCGTAATTGGGCGCAATATTCCAATAATAAGGCAATGCGGCATCAAAGCCGCCCACATTTGAATAACCGCCGATGGGCATTAAAAAACCTGATTTGCGCTGGTTCGATGTGGGAAAACTAAAATATGGCGCATAAAATATAGGCATTTCACCGACACGCAACAATGCATTTCGAGCGACACCGGTGTTTTTTGCAGCATCCAAGGTAATTTCACTGGCTTCAAGTTGCCAGGCTTTATCTTGAGGTGAGCAGGTTGTATAGGTCACATTGCGTAGCAAATAATCCTGGTTAGCAAAACGTTGAACGAAGTTTGCACGCCCCCAAGCAGGCAATACCGCGCCAGCTCTTTCGAGGTTAAAACGGTACAACACGTTGTCTATTTTTCCCGATTTATCGTGCGGATTAAGGCTCACCTTTTTCGCCCACATCATCCGACCTGGTTCCAAATACCGGACATTGCCCAATAACACAATTTCGGTGACTTGTTTGGTTTTTTCGTCACGATAAACGGTTGCTGTTTGTGCGTTGACGACACGTTGTGATTGACGAATTTCCACATGGCCATTTAACTGCGATTGGCCAACCGCATACAACGATGCCTCGTCAGCCAGCATATGAATTTCGTTAGGCTGGCCTAACGGCGTCACTGCGATGGATTGGTAGTAACCACCACAACGTGAAGCAGGGGCCTTTTGCCAACCCAAGCATTGGGCATAATTGGCACGGGAAGCAGCATCCATTGGCAAACCTGGCAACAAAACACACGCTTGCACCGGTTCGTCAATCATCGACTCTGCATGGACATCGGCATGGTATACAACGTTAAAAACTAGGCTCGCGACTACAATCGCAAGACTTGTTAACGTATAATAAGGACTTATTTTCACCGTTGGCTTTCTAATTTTAATAACACGCTTATCTATAAGGGCGAAAGTATAACATGCATACACGAGAAAACGCACTTCACGAATGGCTAAACACCGTCGTGACTCACCCCTCCTATAGCCTTACCTCGTTAGCTGGCGATGCCAGTTTTCGCCGTTATTACCGTTTGCAGAGCGAGGGGGTGAGTTATGTGGTGATGGACGCCCCCCCACCCGCAGAATCCATTCAACCCTTTTTGCTTGTTGCAAAAACCTTGATGAAAGCCGATCTACATGTACCGATTATTTTTGCGGTGGAACCCGACCAAGGTTTTATATTGCTGGAAGATTTAGGGGATCAAGTTTTTTTAAAAACATTAACAACGATGAACGCAGATAAGCTCTACAAATTAGCCATGGATGCCATCCATCAACTGCAACGCTGCTCCATTTCGACCCCCCCGCTTCCTGCTTTCAATCAAATCCATATGCAAGGAGAACTCGCGTTGTTTCGTGATTGGTTCTTGGGGGCTTACTTAGGGTTAGAGCTGAATCAAGAAGAATGCGATTTGTTGGATCATACGTTTACCGATTTAATTGCGCAACTCACCAACCAGCAGCAAGTGTTCATCCATCGTGATTACCACTCACGAAATTTAATGGTCCTCGAGCACGCTCACCACATTGAATTAGGGATTATTGATTTTCAAGATGCCATGAGTGGGCCTTGTACTTATGATCTCGTTTCATTGCTAAAAGATTGCTACGTGCAATGGCCACGTGAGCAAATTTTGACTTGGCTGAGTTATTTTTATGAGAAAATGCCTGCTCCCTCACGCGGGACATTGTCGGCGTTTTGTCGAGATTTTGATTTAACAGGACTACAGCGCCATTTAAAAGTTCTAGGGATCTTTTGCCGTCTTTCTTTGCGTGATCATAAACATGTTTATCTTAATGATTTGCCATTAACATTGCATTACGTCATGGATTGTTTGGAAAATTACACGGAATTGCATGCTTTTTATCATTTTATGCAGTCAAAAGTTCAACCGCTTTTTATGGAAAAACACGCATGATCACAACTGCCATGATTTTAGCCGCCGGACGAGGTGAACGGCTACGTCCTATAACGGATGTATGTCCAAAAGCGCTTTGCTCGGTGCAAGGGTTGCCTCTGATAGAACATCATGTGGCCAATTTAGCGCGGGCAGGTGTTACGCACATCGTCATTAATCATGCGCACTTGGGAGGGCAAATTCGCCACCATTTAGGGTGCGGCAAACGTTGGGGTGTGACACTTAGCTACGCACCCGAACCACCCGGTGGGCTTGAAACCGGCGGTGGAATTTTCAATGCCCTGCCTCTGTTGGGCAAAGAACCCTTTATAACGGTCAATGCCGATATTTTTACAGATTATAGCTTTGCCGCAATTGCACGTTTGGAACCTCATTTGGTGCATTTGGTTTTAATTCCCAAGCCCGCTTATTCGCTGCAAGGTGATTTTGGCTTGCAACCCACAAACCGGCTCGACAACAACCATCGTTTATACACTTTTGCAGGAATAGCCGCATACCACCCCGAGCTTTTTAAGCATCACCAACCAGGGCGCTATTCAATCGTGCCAACCCTGCGGGAATTAACAGATAAACAACACGCCACAGGTGAAATTTATGCGGGGCAATGGTTTGATATTGGTACGGTGGAGCGCTTAAAACGCATCAACAGCGACTAAACTCGCACTCGTGGCTGGCGCTCTATGGAGCGACCTCGATTTTTTGCTCAGGATAGGGATGTTGTTGAATCTTAATGCTTTCTACGGAATGATTGTGTTTTTTAACAAACTCCTCCAACCCGCCATTGTCCAGAGCCAAGACCGATTTGAAGACAGGAGGAGAAACTCTGAGGGGCTCACCGGCCTCATTTTCCAGAATTGTTGCCTTGTGCGCTTTATAAATAACTCCGTCCTTGCTTATCAAATTGTATTCTTGGCCGCCCTCATTTTGAAACTTCATCGCAGCAAGCCATGCGTTGAGAAGTTTATCCACGGAGTCCGCTGCTTGGTTATCCAGAGGCTTGCCATTGCTTGAATAACCACGAATAAACTCCGAATTATCACTGATGGCACAATCCATTGTGATGTCTTTTTGTTCCAACTGGCTGGCTGCGCGATGCGCCAGATATATTTGAAAATAATCAAAATCGGTGGCTTCCGTCACTGGAGCCTGTAGCTCTCCCAACGCCCAAGGATTTGACCTTAAATTAGCCAAGAACACCGCGTAATCCAATAACTTGAGAACTTCTTGAATAACTTCCTGATCCATACGGCCTTCAATATTGTCGAACAGGTATTGAATTGCATCAACCTGTTTGCCAACCACTTCAAGTATTTTTTTAAACGATTCCTGATCAATCTCTAATCTCGTTTTTTTTACTTTTCTCGCCGCAGCTTCAGTTTCGACGGTTCGTTTCTCTTTGCCCATAATGTGCTCTCTATGCTTATAATGGTGCTTTAACGGTGCCGATTACAGATGAAAAGCTTTTGTTTTTCATCGAGTCCAATGTAAATTCATCCACTTGTATAGCATCCCATCGAGCTTGTTCAATCATCACAAGCGTGTCCATTTCGTCCTGTGTTAATTCACTGCGAGCGACTTTTTCGAGCAATTTATCGCGCAATTCAACCGATTTATAGCGTCGTAAATCGCCAATTTTTTTATAAAGCGCCTGATGCTTTATCATTAATTGTAGCGCATTTTCCATCTTATCGATGGGTTGAGCAGAATCACCACTTAAATAAAGTGATTGGCTCATTTCTTCCCGGTATTTGTTATTGTTGGTCATTAATAAAGCGAGTTGATGATCGAGCACATCACTGGGGTATTGCATGGTTTGCCCACATGGAAAAGCGCAAAGACGCAAAATAAAGCCAATCACAGGTGACGGGAAATTTTGGCAAAAAGCCAATAATGATTTTTGGGCATGGTAGAAACAGTAAGTAACCGCCCATTTAGCATGCAATTTATGATCGGGGTGTTCGTCTTTTTGTTGGCTCTGCCTTAATGCTGCCATAGCCATGTATAAATAAGACATGCCATCGGCTAAACGTGCTGACAAACGTTCTTTGCGTTTTAATGAGCCACCTAAATACATTAACGACAAATCGGCAAACCAAGAAAAAGCATAACTTAGTCGCGTTAAACGTTGATAATCACGCTTGAGGCCATGATCAGGGGCCGCAATCAACCAACCACCCGTCCAAGCCGAACCAATCGTTTTAGCAAAATTATGCAGAAAATAACCGGTATGTTGCCAAATTAAATCACGGAAACGGACTT
>CAZGKX010000079.1:0-9121 GCA_964525945.1 uncultured Legionellaceae bacterium | reverse complement strand
CTACGCACGCTCCTCAGGGCGAACGGATTAGGGAAAAATGGCTAAACTCGAGGTTTTTACAAAAAGACTTATATTGGACAATATCATTCACGTTCATTCGCTTCTCTAAACATAAAAAGGATCAAGCCATTTCAAAATAATGGGTTGTAAACAATCGCTCAAAACCAATGTTGTTGTACACGCTCAAACCGCTGTTGGAAGCTTCCAAAAAACCGTACTGCGCCCCTAAACCACTTGCGTGCTCTAAGGCTGCAAGCAGCAATTGTGTTGCATACCCCTGACGTTGATGCTGTGGCGTTGTTGCCACATCGTCAACACGGACATTGCCATCGCCAAACGTAAGGGTTAATGAACACACCGCTTGATGGTCAATAAACCCAGAAAAATGCACGATCGGTTGCCCTGTTTGCACAGCGGATAAATGCCTAAACGTATAAGGCGCCATCCTGTCAGGCGTTGACTCAAAACCAAGCATAACCGGGACACTCCATCCCTCCACATCATCGTCCATAATTTTCATCACCAACGCCGTTGAAACAGGTGATTTTTTTACACTTTGCAACAACAATCCCATAGCAACGCCGGTATCAGTTTCAACAAAACCATGTTGTTGCAGGGTATGATGCAATTGTTGATAATGCTTATCAGGCACCCCAATTTCCCAGGGCACAGCCTTATTGGCATAAAAATCACAACAAGCAATCAGGCTCTGTCGAAACTGTTCATCGACATGATGAATCACAGCGTGATTTAAAGTGGGAGATTGTACACCCGTAGCAAACGCGAGCACATGCTCTGTTTGCATGCGCTCACTGCTGATGATGCTGTAAAAATGAGCTTCCGCTCGCTGAAATTCGTCTATTGAATACATCAAATTTTAAACTCCACTCAAAATCTTTACTCCATCATACCGTTTTTTCTAACCCTTTAAACCCATGGCGGCATGCACATGGTTGCCGTTTTTGCTTGGTAAAACGTCTTAACCGATGCCGCACAATGGTTGGTTGCATTCAATCTGGGCAATTGCTCAATGAGTGTCGCATTGGCCTGGACAGCGTTCACGGATTCATTGCAATGTGGATTGATCAACCAAGTGGGCACATCGGCACTTGAAAAACCATTGGCAACCAACAAATCAGTCAACTGGCAAACAACATAAGCATGCTGAAACGTACACGTGCATTGAAAATTGGAATAGCCCCCCTTGCATGCCTTAACAGCGAGGTTCATTCCTTTGTTAAAAATTGTACCCATATTTTGGTACACAATATTGTCAATTGTGGCAGAACTGGGGGTAGGTGTTGAGGAAGAAATACAATCCGTAGGGGTGTATTGCTTGGCTTTATTGAACACATAACAAAAATTAAAACCATACCCGATCGACAAGGGGTGCGGTTGATATTCTTCGCCCATGGCGTTTAAAAACTCAAGACCGGTACCTCCGCCGCCCCCACCAGTAATGGTGATGGTATACCCTTCATTGTAGAGTTTTGGTAATAACGTGTTAAAAAGATACGCTAAATTATCGCCATAAGACAACAACGTTTGAGCATCACTCCATGTGGGGTGAGTATTGGGGGGATAATAAGAATACTCCGTGGGTGGTGGGGGTTGAAAAGAGATGTCTCGGCCCTCCACCGCACTCAATCCCGCACCCGTCCCAGAGCCCAAACCTAAACCATTCAAGTTTCCCGTTTTTGTCACGTAACACTCAGCAAATTGACTGCCACCACCACCACCGGAGCCCGTGTTGAGAAGAGAAATGTGCAAGGTGTTTAAATCCTCTGGCGTAGTATTGCCACCACCACCGCCACCACCCCCTGAAAACAGGGTATAATGCTCCTCACTGCCCGGCTTAAACGCTTGAATTTGATAGCCAGCACCACTGCCTCCGCCCCCGCTCATTCCCCAATAACGCATACCGCGCGGTGGCCAATTTTCCAACGATGCTGCCTCACTGCTGTATGGTAAATAATACAGGCTAGGGCACACCGCCGACTCACCACAATTGGCATAAGGCGTTGACATTTGTTGCAGGTAATAATTGTTTAAAAAATTCACATAGCCATCGTACCCTAAATGTTGCACGAAAGGATCCATACTGGATTGGCCAAACGTGGCGAGCAATTGCGGTAATTTATCCAAAGCGGTTGTCGTCGGTGTGATCGGATAAGAGGTGCCCAATAACAAGGTTAAATAAGGTGGATATTGTTTGCTAACCGCCGCTTTCGAGGCACTGTTGCTGCTGGCATACCCCATTAACCCACACAACGGCACTCCCCCACCTTGAATAGCTGGATCTAAATCGACATTTTTTTGATGAGCAAGCAGGCATGGTGTTGTGGTCTCATCGACACTGGGCTTGTGTTGATAATAATTAAACGATTGGGCCGAAGCCGGGGCGTTGGCATGCAGCACGCTGGCTAAAAATGAATAAAAATTTTGGGCATACAGCTGCGAGCCGGCACAATCGAGCTTGGCAAAGGGGCGCGATTGAATGGTTTCACAATTGCTGGAGACAATCACATTGTTGGTTACGGTGACATCAAACCCTTGGGGATCTACAGAACACCAAAGCGCATTGAACCCACAGACCTTCAGATGTCCAGAAAAATGCCCACGTTGATCGGGATTAAAAACCACAGCCAATTTACAACTTTCTCCGGCTTTGAGCACGCTACCGCATGAAGAAGTCGCCTTATCAATAACGTATTGCGCAGGCAACGTGTAAGCAACTGGCATGGTGACCGTGCTTTGATTGGTGATATCGAGGAAGCGCGTCGCAGGAAAGCCATACCAATCCATATTGTGCGGAAATGCTGTTTCGCCTTTGGCCAACCGAATGTTAAATATGGGCTCTCCTGCTTGCAACAGTATGGGAAAGCAACCCAAAAGAAAACAAGCCATTTTAAAGCGCATCATAAATACGTACCCCTAGGCTAATTGTTTGGTAATGCAGCGGACCCGTTGATAGATGATCATGAGTGTTTTGCCCTGGCGATACCCCCAGCCGCGCGTTTCCAGCATCAATATAACGGTAGGCTCCTTCAATCATCACATTTTTGTCCACTGCATAATCCAACACTGCACCCACTTCATATAAGAATTGTGATTGGCTTTGAGAAGAAAAATGATCCTGCCCACCATACGCATACTCATTCAGAGGTATTTCTCGATAATTGGACAAGGTGTTCCAAGCACCACCTATCCCGACAAGCAACCCTGGTTGCCATCGGTGCTTGGTCCAAGTCACGCTGTTTTCCCACAGCAGCAGATGGCTGGTTATATCGTAACTGTATGAAAAATTAAGAAAATTATCGGATTTTAATTGCAAAACATCGCCTTGGCCTGACATGTTGATGGTGGGTAAAAAACGTAACCCACTGGTTATTTGCCATTCATTGCTCGCATACGCTTGCACACCAACCCCTAGCATGGCCCGCACGTTGTTCTGCCACGAACGATTGGCCGAGTATGTGTTGCCTATATTGTTCCATAAATTTACATCTTGAGTTTGCCCGGGCTGGGAAAAAACAACGACCGCATCCAAACTAAAAAAAGACCTGGTTTCGGCTATGACAGAAAGAGAGAGCAATCCTGAAAAAACACTGATCAATGCTAGGTTAAAAATTTTCATTTAAAGCCTGCGCTAAAAATAGAGGAGTTATCAACAACGCCTCGTTTATGCCGAATTTGGCGTTAACATGGAATCCATTGGGGGACACTTTAAAGGAACGCAATTGACGCGATAACCGCCCGCCAGTTCCTCATACAGCCGCACAATCGATAATAATTGTTGTAATTTTGCCTGGTTTAATTTTAAATTCATTTCATCCAAACGGATCTTACTATCAAGCATCGTGGCATAACTTGCAATACCATCTTTATACTTATCTTTGTTGAATTTGTAGTTCACCGCGACGTAATGACGCGCTTTTAGAGTTCTTTTTAATCGTTTGGTTAAACGTTCATAGGCAGACAATGCATTCGTGGTGTTTTTTAAAGCATTTAACACCGTGTCAATATAATTAAAATAGGATTCTTTGTTTAATCCACGTGCCCTGGCAATATCCCCTAATACCGAAAATCTCACCAAAGGCATCAATAATAATTGATCATTGATGTAAATAGGAATTTTAGGCGTTGTGTATTGACTATTGCCCGCGACAAGTCCCGCGTAAAGATCCAATTGCATCGTCGGCAGCAAGGCGCTTTTCGCTAAACCGATGCCCTCATTCGTTGCGCGCAAACGTGTGGCGGCGACTAAAATATCCGGTCGATTTGCCAAAACGGTTAAAGGCAATTGCCCGGGAATAATAACGTTGGAATCCAATTCAGAAAAATGGCGGACGGTTTTAAAAGAACCGGGTTGTTCTTCGATTAAATAATGCAGCGTGTTTTGACTAAAGACAATATTCCGTTCAATGATTTCTTGTTGGGCATAGACCATTTCGACATTGCTGTACAATTGTTGTGGCTCAATATTGGACGTTAACCCAGCCTTATAAACCTTGCCAGCAATGCCAGCCAGATGCGCCGAATCTTTGGCCAAAATGGCCAAGAGACGGCGACGCTCCAATTCAGCTTGGTAGATAAAGTAGCTGGCTGCCACTTGGGAAATAACCGTCAACTTCACTGCATTTTTTTGAGCCCGCACCTGGGCCAATTGGTAGGTTGCGATTTTTTGCAATTTGATTTGGCGAAACAGATTCATCGTATAACTGGGCAAAGCACTGTACCAAAACCCCGGAAAACCCAATGCTGGATTACTGGAATAGCCTCCGAATAAATCAACATTAGGGATCCATTGGTATTTGATTTTCTTTAGTTCACCTTGCGCCGCCTCTATGCGCGCCCCAGCCATGTTCAAACCATCGTTTTTTTGCAAAGCTTTGCGCATCACCTCGTTGAGCAAAGGGTCGTGAAACGCACCCCACCAATCCATGCATGTGATATTTTTTGAAGGCTCCTTGGGATGGGAGACAGCAACAGTCCATTTGTTTTTCACCGGCAAGGCGTGTTGCATGTCCTTTTGCATGCATCCGGCAAGAAATATCAAAAAAATCACATTAACGGTACGTAACATAGCTTTGCTTGCCCCATAAATTTGCAGCCAGATCAGACGACACCAAATGTTTCAATCGCAGCAGCTCATGATTGATGGTATGAATAAATTGCGTCACGTCGATGGCGGCGTTGGGTTCCAAATGCAAAGCAAAATACAGCGCTTTAAAATGGGAGTATAGTTGGTTCACTTGATCAATAAAATCATTGAACTCCTCGCCAAACTCCTCCATTGACCGCTTCATAAAATGCGCATTGCCGAGCAATTTTTCGGTGTTTGCTAAATTGGCAATGAGTTTTGCACATTCATCGAACCATTCTTTGCGAGTCACCTTTGGCTGATTCAAATAATCCACCAAATTCAGCAAGTGCGTGATTGTTGCCGTTTGACTTTCAATGATAAAACGCCGCATATGTTGGTAACGCCTAAAAATAAAATATTCAAAAAAGAGGATCATCACAAACGCAATCAGCGAGCACATAAAGAAATCAACGAGCAAATATTTAATATCTTCATGCAAATAAGTTCCATAATACCCCATGCCCAGCAACGCTGTGCACACCGTAAATACCGTTGGGATATGGTAAGCATGGCTGGAAAAAAAATAAGCCAGGTAGATCGTAATCGGGCAAACAAGCAAGATAAGACGATAATCAATATGCCCTATATACCAAAAGAAAAAACCTAAAAAAATCCCATACACCGTTCCTAAATAACGGTAATAAGTGCGTTGCAGGGTAGTGCCATTATCAAATCCGGCATAAATGAGCAACAATACATAGGCCGTGACCGGTGCTTTCGGATAAACCCACACACATTGCAATAAAATGGTAAACGAAAACACCAAACTGATTTGCAATGCACGCAGTTGTGTGTAGGTTAGCTGCGTTGCAGCTTGGGATCCAAACATAGGTAATTCCAGCTCACAATGATAGAGGACAAGGATTTAAATCGACTGAGTTCATCCAGCTCGTATTGAGAAAATGAAACAGGTTGTTTGGTTTTAATTGCCGTTATCGTTCGTGTGATAAAAACATTTAAACACTCAAATTCTGCGACGGGTAGTGTCTGGTTTAATGCTGCCAAATAAGACACTTCCATCAGTGCATCAAAAGACAATAACGTAATTTTTAACACGCTGAAATAATGCATGGATTTAGGAAGCATAGCGGCATAGCGCTTCATGGTTAAGGCAGCAGGAACCAAAGGAGGTGTTTTAAGGTGCTGATGAATGACACACTCCAACAGGACTTGTAAATGCCGAAAAAATTCAATCAATGCCCGACGCCAAATGCTTAAATAATATGTTTTTGGAAAGAACCATAAACCGATGAGCATCACCACCATCGCAAATAAAGCCAAAAAAACATGGTTCAACGCCAAATAAAAATCATGATTGCCCTGATAAAGCAAAGAATAACTGGCCATGCTTAAGATCAAGGGCGCCATGAGCAAAATTTGCCGCAAATGAGACAGCAATATAAAATAAAACAACAGGGTGTAAATGAATACAAAGAAAACAAACAGTAACTTGAAGGTGGATAATAACCCAAAACAAAAAATACTGAAGGTGCTCAACAGCATGGCCAGTATAAAAAACAAATATTTTTCTTTTAAATCAAACCCCAGAGTTTCCGCCAAAATCATGTTCAAAGGCACAAAAAAATAATAAAAAAATGGGTTGGGCAAAGAAAAAATAACATTCACGATAAACAGTAATTCTGCCAAAAACAGGGCTTTTATGCCATTGACGCGGAACTCACCAAATTTGTCATAACGATCTAATTTATCGATGAGTTTCGATATAAACATAAGCACTTGCACCAAAATGAAGCGGGAAATTTTTGTCAGGATCGGCAATTTTAATTTGCAAAGGAAAGCGTTGGGGTAACAGCAGCCATTCATTTTCGTTGGTTACAATTTGAACTTGACTCTTACGAGCCGTGACTTGTCGTTCGGCCGCCCAAAGGCTATTCACAATCTCGCCATGAAATACTTTTGTAAAATAATACATGCGCGTAATAATGTATGCTTTGTCACCAGAGCGCACATGGCGTAAATCTGTTTCATCAAAATTAGCTTGCACGTAATAATTGGATGTATCTATAAATGAAAAAATAGGTTCATGAATTTTTATAGGTGTTGAAAGTGAAACGTACATATTATCAATAATACCATCGCCAGGCGCACGAACAGTGGTTAAATCAAGATTGATTTTTGCTGCATTTTTTTTAGCTTTAAAATGTTTAACAATCTGATGTTGCTCTTTTATCTCGGCCATAAAGACTTGGATTTTTTGCTCCAATGCCAAGCATCGGTGTGTTAAAATACCCACATCGTATTCGAGTTTTTTAATTTCTAAGGTCGACACCGCTTCATAAACACTGTGTTTGCGTTTTAGCTCCAATTCGTAATTGATTTTTCCCAGCTCAGCTTGGGCCGATTTAAGCTCGGCGTGCGTTTGATTTGCTTTTTTTTCCAGCACCATGATGTGATTGGTGTTGGCATGGTACTCCGCCAGCGCTTGTTGGTAAGCCAGTTGATAAGGGACTTCGTAAACTTGAAACACAGGCTGCCCTTTTTTTACGCGATCACCGTTTTTAACATAGATATGGGTGATAAAGCCTGACACATCGGCAGCGACAGGGGTGACATTGGTGACCACAAAGGCATCATCCGTGAAGGGAAATAAATAAGAAAAAAAATAGAGAAGGCTTACGATGAATGCAGCGAAAATCACTAAAATAGGCAAATTAATTTTATTTTTAAGCACAAGATAACCGCGCTGCGTTCGGGCGATCGCATCTGCTTGCAGGTCTTTGAATTTTGCCACAATCAACTTTAAGAAAAACCGTATGAAACTAATGTATAGAGGATAGTAGGGTTTGGCAAGCTCAGGAATCCTCAAACACCGTACGGTGTTATAATTAAAACAACCTATTGTTAATTCAATAAAATTGGGTATAATTGAGCCTCGCGCCGATTTGAATACACAGCTTGCGGGCGCTCGATGAAAAGATGTTTTTTTTCATCGAAAATACGGCTAAAGCGGGCTTTTCTCCCTCTTAGCGACCCGTCAGTTGTCCGTCTTGAGCTTAAAGATGATTGAATTAACTGGATTACATAAGTCCTTTGCCAACCACGTGGCATTAGAAAACATCAACCTCTTCGTGCAGGAAGGTGAGATTTTTGGCATCATTGGCCGCAGTGGAGCAGGTAAATCCACCTTATTGCGTTGCATCAATTTACTTGAACGTCCGGAACAAGGTGACGTCATTATAGATGGTGAGACTATTTTACGGCTTTCGTCCCGCGCTCTCAGAATAGCACGCCACAAAATCGCCATGATTTTTCAGCAATTTAATTTACTCAACTCCAAAACAGTCTCCGAAAACATCGCCCTGCCCATGCGTATTCAAAGAATAGACGAAGCGAGCATTGCCGCGAAAGTGAAAGAATTGTTGTCGTTGGTTGAATTAACCGATAAAGCGAATGCATTCCCTGGGCAATTGAGCGGGGGGCAAAAACAGCGTGTAGCCATCGCCAGAGCATTAAGTTGCTCACCAAAAATTTTATTATGCGATGAGGCAACCTCCTCCCTAGATCCTGAAACCACCGATTCCATCTTAACGTTGTTAAAAAAAATCAACAGTCTTTATGGCATCACCATTGTCTTAATAACCCATGAAATGGATGTTATCAAGCGTATTTGTCATCGTTTAGCGGTGATGGAAAACGGTAAAATTATGGAAATCACACCACTGGCCAGTGTTTTTTCACACCCAGAAAGCATTGCTCGCACAATGTTGTTTGCTCAATTAAGCCCTCAATTACCGCCCTACATCAGCCATCGCCTCACCCAGCAAATCAATCATCGCCCATTATTGCAATTGTTTTTTGAAGGCGAAGGGGCAACGGTACCTTTTATCAGTCAAACCAGCCGTGACTTGCATTTGGACATCAACATTTTGCTTGCTAACATTGACAGCATGGACACCATCACCTGCGGCGTCATTATTGTTGAATTAACCGCCGATCAAAATTTGCTGCACGCTT
>CAZGKX010000078.1:1910-9316 GCA_964525945.1 uncultured Legionellaceae bacterium | reverse complement strand
CCTACCATGGCAAGATCCACGATGGCCGTGAAAAAATTCAACAAATAAGCGCGTTAATGCCGTGGTTAGCCCGCGTGGTTGTTTGTCCGTTTGTGCAATTGCCCATACATTGCAACGAAATTGCCAATGCGGTCATGTGGGATGAATTTTTAGGTCCGGTCCACGAGATGGAATTTGCAGCGCAGCCGTTTGCGCACCCCCTTTACATTTTATTTTCATCCGGCACCACCGGTAAACCCAAATGCATCGTGCATGGAGCCGGAGGCACTTTTTTGCAACACATCAAAGAGCTTGGCTTGCACACCGATTTACGCCCCCATGACAATTTATTTTTTTACACCACCTGTGGTTGGATGATGTGGAATTGGATGGTCTCAGCGTTGGCGTTGGGCACGACCTTAACGTTGTATGAAGGTTCACCCACCTATCCCGATGCTGGGCGTTTGTTCCGGATCATTGAGCAAGAAAAAGTGACGGTGTTTGGCACCAGCGCAAAATTCATTTCAGCCATCGAAAAAACAGGCACCCGCCCTATGCAAATAGCCAACTTGGAGAGTTTGCGATGCATTCTTTCCACAGGCTCGCCGTTGTTGCCGAAAAATTATGATTTTGTGTACGAACACATTAAATCCGACGTGCAATTGAGTTCCATCTCAGGTGGCACCGATATTGTCGCCTGTTTTGCCCTGGGCAATCCCCTGCTTCCTATTTATCGAGGTGAATTGCAATGTTTGGGGTTAGGTTTTGCGATGCAGGTTTATAATGAACAGGGACAACCGGTTCAGGAAACACGGGGCGAATTGGTTTGCACAAAACCGTTTCCTTCGATGCCGGTGTGTTTTTGGCAAGATGCCAGTAAAGTAATGTATAAAAAAGCTTATTTTGAACGTTTTCCAGGGGTATGGGCGCATGGCGATTTTGCTGAGATCACGTCTCATCATGGTTTGATCATTTATGGACGGTCCGATGCCATTTTAAACCCCGGTGGCGTGAGAATTGGTACAGCAGAAATTTACCGGCAAATTGAAAGCATCTCGGACATATTAGACAGTGTGGTGATCGGTCAAGATTGGCAGGACGATGTGCGCGTGGTGCTGTTCGTGAAATTACGCCCCGGGGCAATATTGGATGAAACCTTGCAAAACACCATCCGCCACACCCTTCGCACCAACGCCTCCCCCCGTCACGTTCCTGCAAAAATTCTACAAGTGACCGACATCCCCCGCACCATCAGCGGCAAAATCGTCGAAGTCGCTATCCGGCAAGTGGTGCACGGCCAAGCCATCCAGAATTTAGGCTCGCTTGCCAATCCTGAGGCCTTGGAGTATTTCAAGAATAGAGAAGAGCTGGGCTTGACGTAGAGCATGGTGGGCACGTCGCTGCGCTCCTTTGCCCACCCTACGGGTGGAGGATTTGGGGCTAAGGTAGGGTGGGCAAAGGAGCGCAGCGACGTGCCCACCAAACCGTCCCACAAAAAAATCTTGCATTCACCCCCCATCCCCTTTAAGGTAAACACAAGGGCGCATTGACACCCTCAACAAATTCCAACCCATCCATGGATATTAAAAATGAGCAATTATCGCCGAACGTTCATAAAAGGTGGCGTCTATTTTTTTACCGTTGTCACCCATCAACGCCAACCCCTATTATGCTCACCTGATGCCCTGCACCGCTTAAAAAAATCCTTTCATCATGTAAAAACCAACCACCCCTTTAAAATAAAAGGCCTGGTTGTATTGCCCGATCACCTGCATTGCATTTGGCAATTGCCCCCACACGATGATAATTTTTCACTGCGTTGGAATTTAATTAAACGGTATTTTTCATTGAATTTTGAATGCCCAACCAATCACCGCCGCGAAAAAACCATATGGCAAAAACGTTTCTGGGAACATGCTGTGCGCAATGCAGATGATTTTGCACGGTGCTTGGACTATATCCATTATAATCCGGTGAAGCATGGTTACGTAAAAAATCCGGCTGATTGGAGCCACAGCACTTTTAGGCAATATTTAGAACGCGGTTATTATGATTTAAATTGGGGAAATGAACAGCAACTGGAGAGCAACTCACAATTTATTTTCGAGTAAAGGAGAGGTAGGCACGTCAACATACGGCGTAAGATGGTGAGGACTAATTAATTTAGGTGTAACTAAGAGTGCGTATTGCTCCCATCCCGTAGGGTGAGCAAAGGAGCAAAGCGACGTGCCCACCAAACCATCCCGCAAATAAAAAAAATCTTGCATCCACCCCCATCCACCATAAGGTAAACACAAGAGCGCATTGACGCCCCACCAATCACCGCCGCGAGAAAACCATATGCCAAAAATGTTTCTGGAAACATGCTATTCGCAATGCAGATGATTTTGCATGGTGTTTGGACTATATCCATTATAATCCGGTGAAACATGGTTACGTTAAAAATGCAGCTGAATGGAGCCAGAGCACATTTAGACAATATTTAGAACGCGGTTATTATGATTTAAATTGGGGAAGTGAACAGCAATTGGAGAGCAATTCACAATTTATTTTCGAGTAAAGGAGAGGTGGGCACGTCGCTATGCTCCTTTGCCCACCCTACATCCTAATTCAAATCATTCCTCGTCACCACCCTTTGTCAAAGAATAGGGGGAACGGGGAGAATCTAGCAGATCCGGCTGATCGCCTGCATCGAACTGTTCTTTTAGAACAGCCTTCATATCAAGTTGAGTTTGTTTAATATTTTGGATATTTTTATTAAGGGCCTCCCCGTGGGTGTAACTGCCCCTTACATACTGTACCAATTTATATATCGCATAAAACACATTCCCACAAATTATTAAGGAAGCTTTAATGGCTAAATTTTCCAGTTTACCGCGGGTAGGGGTTGCTAATATAGCCTTATTGTCTTCTAAATATTTCGCACATCCCGCTATACCTGGTTTATAAGTACTCTCACTCTCTATTTGTCCCTTTAATATATTTTGTGCCTCTTGAACTATTTTTCGTTTAATATCTATTAATTCATAATTTCTTGTAAGCCAAGATGACTTTATATTCACAGGATCAACGGACTCCGAAAGGCTTATATTATCGTCATCATCCTCGAGGTCCTGCACAGACGGTAAATGATCTAGATATTTTATCAATAAATCGCTCATATTTTTTTTCAGATCTTCATCGTCTAAATCTAAATTAGGCCGCAACTCTTCTAGGTTGTGCCCTGCTAATCCTGTAACGCTCATTGCGCTGGAACTCGGCACCCTATTTCCACTAACTATGCTTGTTTCTCTATTTGCTTCTGGGCCCTCTTCCTCCTGTTGAGAACTTCTTTCACCAAGCCCTGGAAAAGGTACGGCATATTCAAAAGAAGCATCGCTCATCCTTCTTTCTCTAGTCTCTTGTTCTAAATCCTCTTCATCATCCTCTTGTACAGTTTCTCCCACAGAACTCATTGTGACAGAACTCATGCTACGAGCACTGCGTACATCACTTAAGTCACTTTCTCTATCTGCTTCATCTACATTCTCTTGATCGTTCTCTTCCTCCTCAAAATCTTTCTCCCCCAATAATATAATTTCTGGCCTAACAATTAATTTAGTTTCAAGATTCTGCCGAAATCTATCTGCATCGAATTCCTTGCCGTTTCTGCTCTTGTCAAAAATTTCCAAAGCATGTCGTTCAAGCAGACCACGGGGATAGTCTTCACCATGTCGCGTCAAATATTCTTTATTAAAAGCTCTTAGATAATTATTAACAGCAATCCAGTAATCATCATCAGGCGTTTCATTTGGCATGGGAGCCAATTCCAAACCAGCATTAAATACATCTTCAAAAGACATTTTGATCTCCAATAATTCATTTATAGTTATTATAGTACATATATTTTTTTATTGTGGATGAGCATTAAATTCAATATGATGTAATTAATTAATATCAGCCCAATGTAAAGCCTGACCAATTTATTCCCATCCCAAACTTGACAATAATCCCTACCCCGCTTAGCATTCATGCATTATTTTCTCTGGGGTAAACGATGACAATTCACCGCTTAAAAGCGTTGGTGAGTGAGGATTTTGAAGCAGTTAATGCCTTGATCCTTGAGAAAATTGAATCACAAACTGACCTGATCGATGAATTAGCGACGCACATTGTGCAAAGCGGTGGCAAGCGGTTGCGGCCGTTGTTGGTGTTGTTGGCGAGCCGCGCTTGCAATTACTCCGGCCAAGCACACATTCCTTTGGCGGCGATGATCGAATTTTTTCACACGGCAACCCTGCTGCATGATGATGTGATCGATGAATCGACTTTGCGTCGTGGCCGTGAGACGGCCAATGAGATCTGGGGCAGCAAGGCCAGCATCTTGGTGGGCGATTATCTTTTTATTCAATACATGCAATTGATGCTGGACGTCGGCGACTTTGCTATTATGCGTTTGTTGACAGACACCGCCCATCAAATCAGTTGTGGTGAGATCAAACAATTGTCAAACCGCCACAATTACTCCTTGTCTGTGGATGATTATTTTGATGTGATTCGCTCTAAAACCTCATTGTTGTTCGCCTCCTCTGCTTGCATAGGCGCTTTGATCAGCAAATCAGACCCTGTGATGGAAGAAGCTCTGTATGCGTATGGGTTGCATTTGGGCAATGCCTTTCAATTGATTGATGATGCGTTGGATTATTGCTCCGATGCGCAAACCATTGGTAAAAACATAGGTGATGATCTCGCTGACGGTAAAGCGACATTGCCGTTGCTGCATGTGTTAAAACATGGCACGCCCGCCCAACAGCTGAAAGTGCGTGAAAGCTTGGAGCAAGGCACGTTGGATTATTTGCCGGCGATACTCGAAGCTATTGCTGAAACCAAAGCCATTGATTACACGCGCGAAGTCGCAACAACTGAGGTCGAAAAGGCTCTGTCGGCCTTGCAAATGATTCCCGATTCCGTGTACAAAGACGCATTGGCTGAGTTGGCGCAATACGCCATAAAACGCGATCATTGAGCACGCATTCCGAGGCACGCCCGTAAGTAGACGGCAAATAGAAAAAAATTGTACAATGTATTTTTTGAACAGCCAATGTCCCGTGACGTCTCTTTAAACATGCAAATTTTTTGGAAAATTCTCTTATTTTACCTCTATATTGGTTTTTTTTGCACGCCCAGCAATGCTTCTGACTCAGGTATGACTTACACCTCTCCAGAACATGTGAGCTTAGGCAATGAGGTTCGATTAGCGCTTGATGATCCCCACTCACCGGAAAAATCAAAGGTATTGCATCTGCCCAATGGGTTAAATTTAACCTATGGCATTATTCTTTCATTGGGGGATTTTTATGGCGACCCGTTGCAACCCATTTCCAGAGGAAAGTCTCTTGCTGAAATGAGAAGACGTTTCCTTGCCGCATTTAATGCGTTTGCCGTGAACAAAGAAGCCGTCTTGGAAGTGCCTAAAATTATCACTCTCATGCGCCACGAAAATGCGATGATTGAAGATGGCGTTAAACGGGGAGAAACAGAGGAAGAAATTTATTCTAAATGCGGTTTGGACTATGTGAGGCAGTACAATTGCGTGACCGGAGGCGGCTGCTCAAAATCAATGTGGTGGCTGTCGACTGGGCGCTTTCTGCAACTAGCGAGTTCTAATTTCGATCATTTTGGGGCAGATGCTTTGCACGTTTACCAAATAGGTCATGGTGTAGCGATGGAAGAAGCCATCGTTGCGTCGCAAACGCAGAATGTGGCTCGACTCGAACACGCTTATGCGATGAATGCCTTTGCCTGCCACTTTCTCTCCGATCGATATGCATCCGGCCATATGCGCACACCTCGCAACGAATTGGCCCATGAAGTCACCCCCAAGGTTGTGGGTGATTTGCTCAGTGGCATCATGCATGATGAAGAAAATCAATATGGTTTGCATGTGCATAACGCACGAGGCGATCACTGGATAGCTTACGGCGATAAATCCTTGTTTTCTCCAAAATCGGATGAAAATCGAGCCTTCCAATTGGAAGCATTGCAACGCTCAGCGGACCAAATTTACTATGCCTATCAAAATGGTAGGCCGCCCAGCGACGATGGAATTGAACATTTACTCCCCTTTGCGGATGAAACAAGTGCTGCCAGACAACGTGATATTGCCCCGCTTTTTTATTGGAATGCCCGCACAAAAAAATTAATGCGTAGGGTTCATTTAAACAACCCATACGATGCTCACTGGACGGCGAACTGGTGGAGCTGGAGTACTTTATTGGCATTCAACAATAAAAAACCATTACCCATTGAAATGCAAGCCGCTCTAGCACAATCTACCGTGAGCAATGAAGCTGTGGCAGATGGATTAATTACCGACCAACAAGTCTTGGAATATACCCTTAATTCTTCCTTTAAATAACGCAAGTCCAGACATGCGAATTGAAGTGGAGAATCCTTATTCACCTTGCAAATGCGCCTCAATTCCGTGTATAAATAAGCATTGACCGCATGAAGCAATACGCCTCATTGATAACGCCTTACTGGCATAGCGTGGGGGTTGATTTGTTCACGGAGTGTAGCTCAGCCTGGTAGAGCACTGCCTTCGGGAGGCAGGGGTCGCAGGTTCAATTCCTGTCACTCCGACCATTTATTTTTGAGGAGATAGCATGGACTCATTCCAAAAGAGCATTTTAGCGGGTATTCCAGAAAAATTACCCCCTCTAATGCCTTATGACACCACCATTAACCATGCACCAAAGCGCAAAGACATACTCAAACCCGCAGAAAAAAAATTGGCCTTGCAAAACGCGCTGCGCTATTTTAAATCGGAACACCATGCCCTATTAGCCCCGGAATTTTTGAAAGAATTGCAGGATTTTGGGCGCATTTACATGCACCGTTTTCGCCCGACCTATGCCATGCACGCGCGCACTATTGATGAGTACCCGCACCGCTCTCGACAGGCAGCGGCCATCATGTTGATGTTGCAAAATAACTTGGACCCCGCCGTGGCTCAACATCCCCACGAGTTGATCACCTACGGTGGCAATGGGGCTGTGTTTCAAAATTGGGCGCAATATTGTTTAACCATGCAATACCTCGCCACCATGACCGATCAACAAACCTTGGTGCTTTATTCCGGTCACCCGTTGGGCTTGTTTCCATCCCACTCCGACGCCCCGCGCGTGGTGGTCACCAATGGCATGATGATTCCCAATTATTCCAAACCCGATGATTTGGAGCGATTCAATGCCCTGGGCGTCACGCAATACGGTCAAATGACGGCGGGCTCGTTTATGTACATCGGACCGCAAGGCATTGTGCATGGCACAGCCATTACCATTCTAAATGCTGGTCGAAAAATTGCCCGTGATCAACACGATAGTTTGGCAGGCAAAGTGTTTGTTTCCGCCGGTTTAGGAGGCATGTCGGGCGCCCAAGCTAAGGCG
>CAZGKX010000078.1:0-1900 GCA_964525945.1 uncultured Legionellaceae bacterium | reverse complement strand
TTGCAGGGGCCATTGCCGTGGTGGCAGAAATCAATCCATTGGCGGTGCATAAACGCCACAGTCAAGGCTGGGTCGATGAAGTTTATAGCGATTTAAGTGAACTTATCGCGCGTATTCAACAAGCCCGTGACCACAAAGAAGCGGTCTCGTTTGCATACCTCGGCAATGTGGTGGACTTGTGGGAAGCGTTTGTTGAAAAAAATGTCGCGGTGGAATTAGGATCGGATCAAACCTCGTTGCACAATCCCTGGGCCGGTGGTTATTACCCTGTTACCCTGACATTTGAAGAATCCAAGCGCATGATGGCAGAAAACCCAACGCAATTTCAGAGTGAGGTGAAAAAAACATTGGTGCGGCACGCCAACGCCATCAACCAATTAAGCGCACGCGGTATGTATTTTTTTGATTATGGCAATGCTTTTTTATTGGAAGCCGCACGCGCTGGCGCAGACATTGTGCGAGCCGATGGGCAATTTAAATACCCTTCTTATGTGCAAGACATCATGGGGCCCATGTGCTTTGATTACGGTTTTGGACCTTTTCGTTGGGTGTGCACGTCGGGACTTGAAGACGAGCTCGCCTTAACCGATGCGATTGCCGCCGACGTTTTAAATGAACTGGCTAAAAAAGCCCCTGCTGACATTCAACAACAATTGACCGATAACATCCATTGGATCAAAGCCGCGGGTCAAAATAAATTGGTGGTGGGTTCGCAAGCACGTATCTTGTACGCGGACGCCGAAGGGCGGACGCAAATTGCCTTGGCATTTAATGCCGCCATAAAAGCCGGCAAAATTTCCAAACCCATTGTGTTGGGGCGCGATCATCACGACGTTTCCGGGACAGACTCCCCCTATCGAGAAACATCAAACATCTATGATGGCTCACAATACACCGCCGACATGGCCGTCCACAATGTGATAGGAGATGCCTTCCGAGGCGCCACCTGGATATCGTTGCACAATGGTGGCGGTGTCGGCTGGGGTGAAGTGGTCAACGGCGGGTTTGGTTTGGTGGTGGATGGTTCGTTGGATGCCGAGCGACGCCTTAAGTCCATGCTGTTTTGGGACGTCAACAATGGTATTGCTCGACGCAGTTGGGCAAGAAACCCCGGTGCTATGGCGGCTATCCAACGTGCTATGGATCATGAACCGCAATTAACGGTGACCTTGCCCAATTTAGTGGACCCCGCCTTGGTGCAAACTTTATTTCCTGAAAAAGTGCAATGACAGCGGCAATGCTGGGGGCAATGGCTTTAAATTGCACCTTCATTGTCTACGTGGGTGTTTATTTACCGCAGATCCTGCACAACCGGGCTGAGGATCACATTGTTAACCTCAGTCCCAGCATGCATTTGCTATTGTATGCAGGCTATCTCTTTGATTTATTGTATGGTTTTTCTCAAGGGTTGCCTTGGCAATACAAAACGGTTTCGGTGGTGGGTTTAACGCTCATGTTGGTGCAGCATTTGCAACTCACCCGTTCGTTAATAAAACGGCGTAAACAACGGTTGGTGTATTTGTATTGGCTGGTTTTAGCCGGATCGATGCTGGCGATCGTGTACTTTTTTACGGTTATCGGGGGACTGCTGGCTTTAAAAACCTCATTGGCCCTCGGTTATTTATCACGTCTTTGCTTTTTATTGTACACCTTGCCTCAAATCATTAAAAACAATGCCTTAAAATTAGCCAATGCGCTGAGTGTATCGTATCTATATTTAAGTTTGTTGCTCACAGTACTGGATATGATTGCGGCTTGGTGCTTGCATTGGGGATGGCCGAATAAATTGGGCGATCCGGTGTCTTTGCTCATGCTGAGCATCTTATTGTGGCAAATGAAACATTATCAACGCATGGGTCGCGCAGCTGAACTGTCAACCTCTTAAAAAAGATGAACTTGA
>CAZGKX010000077.1:0-9384 GCA_964525945.1 uncultured Legionellaceae bacterium | reverse complement strand
ATGTTCAATGCTTTGGGGCTAACTAATAATTTTTTATGAATTATTTGTTGCAGAAATTGACTTTGTTGCAGGGGTGATATAGCCAGTGAGCTTGAAAGCCAGGCATGGGTTAATCCATTATCAAGGCCTTTATCCCCTGACACATCCTGATTACCGTAATGAAAAGCGTCAACATAGCTTTTAAATCGTTGCCTGCCTAATTTTTGGGTCAACACTTGCGAGTACCAAACACAAGAATCTCGCATCCAAGAATGTGGGTTATGAGGGGATTTCCAGACATTAAGAAAAGCGTCATAACCTGGCTGGTAGGGCCATGTTGGATGAGACTCGTCCTGTAATAAGCCTGCATCAAATCCCATCAGGCTCAACGCAATTTTAAACGTCGATTCTGGTGCATACTGCTTTTTGCAATCGGAGCCTTCCTGTTTTAATACAGTTTGATTTTCAGACGCTAAAAAACAATGGCTGCTTGGCCAAACGGGCGCACCAAATAATAATCCAATGGTTAAAAAGATGGTTTTTTTCATCATCATCTCAAACGTCGTGTATGATGTCTTCGAACAGGTGGGCACGCTGGCTTTGGTTACCCTACATAACTTATATTCGAAATGTGTAGGCATTGTCAATATCTTCCTCTAAACCATTGGTGATCACTTCTGTGTCATTTAAACGAAAATTAATATCCAAATCTTGAGTGCCAGACGTTAAATAAACCGAAGAATCATAGTATGTATTGTCTGTTGTTTTAAAATATTTATCACAAAAACGTTTAGAATAATGAATTAAACTCTGCACTTCCAACTCTGTCCCTGAGAGGTCTTTGCTGGCCCGCTCTCCACCGATGATCTGAAACGACTCGAGCAGCGGTTTTTCATCGCGCCGGTGTTTATAGTTCTTCATTTCCAATTCGACGCTGTACGCCAAGCGCCAAATGAGGGAATCCACGGCTTGCCGCGCATGTTTTTCAACCTGCCGAGAATTTTTATCGAATTCGTAAGAAAATCCATCCCAATGCATCATGCCCAAATAGGGCACACTACCAACACGCCCTTTGATCAATAAGCAAATACAAGTAGAAACCCCGCTCGTCATTAGACAAGTGGTGTCGTCTGTTGCTTTAACAACTCTTGTTTCTCCCACCTCTACGTTTATTATCATGGTAACGTCAATCCAATGGCATAAAAAATTGCGCAATGTCTGCGTCCGTCAAGCCCACTTTGTCCATAATTTGATGCGATAAAATACCATCAAATAATTGTTTCTTTTTCTGCTGCATGGCCAAAATGGCTTCTTCCACCGTGCCCGACGTGATTAATTTATACACAAAAACTGGGTTTTCTTGACCAATACGATGGCTCCTATCCATGGCTTGATCTTGCACCGCCGGATTCCACCATGGATCGTAAAGCACCACGGTATCGGCACGGGTTAAATTTAAACCTGTACCACCGGCTTTTAAACTGATTAAAAAAATCGGGGCATCACCCGCTTGAAATCGATTGACAAGGGTTTGGCGATTTTGTGTTTGTCCTGTCAATTTAAAATAATTATAGCCTCGTTCCACCAATTGTTCTTCTATTAATTTCAGCATGGATGTGAATTGTGAAAAGACCAACACACGCCGCCCTTCTTCCATTAAATTATCCAGCAGCTCCATGAGAACATTCATTTTGGCAGAGTTTCCATACGCCATGGCAGCTTCGGGCAAAGACAGCAGCTTGGGATCACAACAGACTTGCCGAAGTTTCAGTAAAGCATCTAGCAACACGATCTGGCTTCTTCCCAACCCTTGTTTCGAAATGGCCTCGCGAACTTTTTGCTCCATGCTCATGCGAATAGCCTCATACAAATCACGTTGGCTACCTGCTAAATCAATCATGCGCACCATTTCTGTTTTGGCAGGTAACTCTTTTACCACTTCATTTTTAGTGCGGCGTAAAATAAACGGTTGAATGCGACCAGACAACACCTCTTGGCGAGCAGTATCACCATTTTTTTCAATGGGAATGCGAAAAAATTGCCGAAATTGTTTGGAATCGCCCAATAGACCGGGCATTAAAAAATGAAACAACGACCATAGCTCCCCCAAATGATTTTCCAAAGGCGTACCTGTCAAGCATAATCGGTGATCAGCTTTTAATTGTTGAATCACTTGTGTTGTTTTTGTTTTCGCATTTTTAATGGACTGTGCTTCATCAAGGATCAAATAATAGAACGTATAATCAAGGAAACGACGTTTATCGCGTTGAATTAAGCCATACGTGGATATGATCAAATCATAGCCATCGAATTGATCAAGATGCCGGTCCGAGCCATGAAAAATAAGCACATTTAATGTGGGCGTAAAACGCTTGGCCTCCTCAAACCAATTGCCCACCAAACTTGTCGGTGCAACAATAAGAGTGGCTTTGGTTAAACGCCCCGCTTCTTTCTCATGTTGCAAATAGGCTAATGTTTGAATGGTTTTACCAAGGCCCATATCGTCAGCTAAAATGCCTGAAAATTGATTGATACGTAAAAATTCAAGCCAATTTAACCCTTGTTGTTGATAAGTTCGCAGGGTGGTTTGCAAACCTTGTACAGCAGCTATTTCCGGTAAGGCGGTGACGGATGTGAGCTGTTGCAAACGAACCCGTAAATTTTCCGTGCCTTGCCAACGCGCCGATGCCGCAGCCAATGCTTGTTCTGCTTCTTGCATCAAGAGCAATTGATAACGGCGCATTTTTAAATCAGGCTCTTGCTTGTGGATCTCTTTGCCATATTGCAACAGCAAACGCAGCAAAGGTTTGATGCGACCCAATTCAATTTGAAGCGATTTGCCTTCTGCAAAAGGCAATTTCATGACTTTGTCACTGGGTAAACGTTCCAATGTGGCGCTGTCCATGCGACTGATTAAATCAGCCACCAAGGGCACAATACTCACCGGTTTTCCATCAATTAATATGCCCAATTGATAAGCAAAAAAATCATGACCTTGTTCATGCAGATCGGAATACCAAACAAAATCGTCCGGTTCAAACACTTCGTCGGGTACCGTTTGTACAGGAGGAACAAACCAGGAATTAGAAGGACGTTCGGGTAGACCTTGCGGTTTATTATCCCGATCCCGTAATTCAATCAAGCTTGCTACGGCATGTTTACAACGGGTTTGACATTTACAACTGCAACGTGACGGAGTCCCTGGCCATGATTTTAAATCAATATGGACATCATAGATGTGATTGGTGCTGCCTTTTACCCGGGCTTTTAATAAACCATCACTTAGCCGAACATTGAGCACATGGCCATTCTGCTGATACGCCTGACCTTCACTTAATACCGAAGCAGGGAATTCACCAGCCATTCGTAGCAATGCAGCTTTCAACATATAATTACCAAAAATTTCACCCAAACCTCCATTTTAACTAAAAATTGACGTCATGGGGGAAATTTATTTTATCTGGCCTAACTTTTTGATTATTTTCCCTCTATTGTTAGGTATTTCTTCTCTCTATTTTATCCTTATGCAGCCACCTCTCTCCCTATTGTAGGTAAAACAATTTTAGGGCTTGCAAAATAAAGGTAAATCGCTAACATGGAATAACTTTTATTAAAACAAGAGACGGAATGAGAATTTTATTTGTTTCTGCTGCAGTGTTTTTAAATAGCATGGCCTTCGCTGCAACCCCCATTGATGGTTGGTATTCCAGCGTTTTTGGTGGTTATGCTTATATCCCAGGCAACATCAATAAAACAAAAATGGGCTTTACTTATAACAACGCCAATTACCAATCCGGTTTTGATGCTGGAGGTAATTTAGGGTTTAAAAGCAATCCCATGCGTTATGAAGGTGAAATTACTTATTTAAAGGCAACCCTTAATGATGTCAACATCAATGGCATTCGCCAATCCAAACTCGATGGTTACAACGATGCTGTGTTAGGCATGGCCAATGTTTATTATGATTTTCCTGGCATTCTTTCATCCATTCAACCCTTTCTGGGTTTAGGCATCGGTTATGCATGGATTCAAGCCAATATTCATAGCCCCGGCCCTTTCATCGCCAATCATTTTTCCGCCTCCAATAGCGCATTCGCATACCAAGCAACAGGCGGTGTAACCTATAACTTTGCGGAAAATTACGCACTTAATTTAGGGTATCGTTACATTGGGACATCCAACGTGCCAGAATTTGGACACATGTTCCAAGCCCATTTAGCCAACCTAGGTGCGACCTACCGTTTTGATGGAAACAAATACAAATAAGGATAGACATGAAACAGATAGTAAAGTTAACAAGCTTGGTCTTGATGCTCGCAAACACTTGCACCCATGCTCTAAATCCAGTACCGGGCTGGTATGCGGGATTAGTGCTGGGCGGGTCTTATGAACCTGTTGTTAACTTTGATGTTCCCGCTACACCTTACACCACCGCAACCACCGGCAGTTTAAGCCATAATGTGCTTGGTAATATTGGCGGGCAGTTGGGCTACCGCTGCAATAATTTGCGGGTTGAAATTGAGGGGCTGTATAACAACAATCCACTGAATGTCTTGACCATTGGTGATTTAAAAATTGAGAGTCCAAGCTCAAGCAGCGGCTTAAGAATCCAAGGGGATACCAACACAGGGGCAGGTTTTATCAATGGTTTTTATGATTTTTATTCGCCAGATAGTTCTTCAAACCTTGTGCCGTATATCGGTCTTGGTGCGGGTTATGCCTACGTTAAAAGCCAAGTTCAGTTTTATTATGCCGACACCCTCGTTGGCTCAGGGAATTTAAACGATTCCACCAGCAGCATGGTCGGTCAAGGCATCATCGGTTTGAGTTATTTTCTTGATGATTTCACCTTCTTTGGCCTGGATTTTCGTTATATAACCTCGTCTAAAATCCTGCCTCGCACCAATCAGCGCTTCCAACTTTACACAGCAAACATCACCGCCAACGGAGCATTTGACTTTGGTTAAAGAACAAGGCTTGCCACACTACAAAATTATTCCCTCGATGCTTGCAGCGGACATGACGCGGTTTGGTGAAGAAGCCAGTCAAGTCATACAAGCAGGAGCAGACATGATCCATATCGATGTGATGGACAACCATTATGTGCCGAATTTAACCTTTGGTCCCTTGATGTGCAAAGCCCTGCGCAAACGTTTCGTGGATTTGCCCATGGACGTGCATATCATGGCCATCCCCATTGATGGCCTTATTCAAGAATTTGCAGAGGCGGGCGTGCAGCGCATTAGCATACACCCAGACTCCACCATTCATTTGGATCGAAGCTTGCAGCTTATCCAGCAATTGGGTTGCAAAGCCGGTCTTGCTATTAACCCGGCCCTTTCCCTCGATTGCCTGGAGTGGTGTATTCATCGCCTTGATTTTGTATTGGTCATGACCGTCAACCCAGGTTTTGGGGGACAAACGTTGATCCCTGCTGTCATCAAAAAAATTAAAAAAATCCATCAAAAATACCCTGACTTGCCCATCTGCGTGGATGGCGGCGTTGGCATTGACAACATCGAACATTTGGCGCAAGCCGGTGCCACAGAATTTGTAGCAGGATCAGCCATCTTCCACAGTGAAAACTATGCAAACACCATCGCTGCTTTGCGTAAAAAACTGGACAATTGAGAGGTTATGAAAAAAATTAAATTAATTTTTTACGGGGTTTGTCTCGTTATTGCGAGTGCAAACACCCATGCCGATCAGGCCTATTTTGACAAATTTATGGCTTATACTGAATGGAGTCAACATATTCCGGTCGTCCCCGATCCCGAATTCGATGCATTTATAGAAAAACCCTCGCCGCTGACCAACCGATTACGAGCGCGGTGGTTGTATCAATTGGCACGCAATAAAGATTGGAGTCGGTACCTTCAATATTATCAAGGTGCGAATGATACCAGTTTGCAATGCTATGAGAAAATTGCACTTTATAATCAAGGCAAGCAACAGCAAGCTCAGAAATCCTCCATTCAATTGTGGTTAACAGGCCATTCACAACCCAAAGCCTGTGATGATTTGTTTGCTTTACTGCTCAGCAATCATGAGCTTGATAATGCCCTCATTCAGCAACGAATAGCCCTGGCCTTGCAAGAACGGAATGTTTCGTTGGCCAGGTATTTACTGAAACAATTGTCTCCTCCACAAGCGCAAGAAGCGGAAATATTAGCGACTGTTCACCAAAACCCGAAACGCATTTTGGAGCTTGATCCCAGCGCGTTGCATGGTGAATTTTATTCCTATGGCTTGAAGTTATTGATCCCCAACAATATCAATCAAGCGGTCCATTATTGGGAAAACACCAAGTCAAAAACGATCATGAACGAAGCGCAGCAACAATCTTTTTTGGCTCAACTGGCCCTCTATAAAGCCATGCGCAGCCAACCCGATGCGGCGTGGTGGTTCGCACAAGTCAAACCAAAATACTACAATGACACCTTGCTCGACTGGGAAATTAGAGTTGCATTAGCTCATCAAAAATGGCGACAGGTGGTGTATTTGATCAATCATTCTGAGCAAATCAACGAGCCAGCCTGGCAGTACTGGAAAGCACGAGCATTGTATGCTTTGGGCGATAAAGAAAAAGCAAATAGCATGTTTCAACAACTTGCAAGCAAGCGTAATTATTATGGCTTTCTGGCCAGCATTAAACTGAACAAACCTTTAAGTTTTGAAAATGAACATGCCAATGATGATCCCCACTTATTAGCGCCTTATAAACCCATCACCAACGATATTCAAAATTTATACAACACGCACCAAACGTTGGCTGCATCAAGGCTTTTAAACGATTTTGTAAGTGAATTACCTAAAAATGAGAGGAGTGCTTTGGCGAATTGGATTGCCAACGACTTGCATTGGTATGGAAAATCAGTTTATTTAAGCAACAACCCTGAGCTGACCAATCAATTGTCATTGCGCTTTCCTTTAACCTATCAAGCCACTGTTCAAGAGTCATCTAAAACATACCGGATCCCTTCCGAAATGATTTACGCAGTCATCCGTCAAGAAAGTGCTTTTCATGATGAAATCACATCCTCCGCCGGTGCCAATGGCTTGATGCAAATCATGCCGTTGACCGCGAAACTGGTCGCGCAACGTGCTAAAATTCCTTATTCTAATACAAAACAACTTTTTTCATCGCACACGAACATCACCATTGGTGCCGCATACCTGCAACAGCTTGCCAAACAATTTGGAGAACACCCGGTGTTAATGGCTGCAGCTTATAATGCCGGACCAAGGCAAGTGAATTATTGGATAAAAAACCATCCACCCAGGGACATCGATATTTGGATAGAAACGTTACCGTGGCGGGAAACACGCAATTATTTAAAAAATGTCATTGCCTTTTATGCTGTTTATCAATATCGAATGAACGAAAAACCCAATTTGAACGCATTCATGAAACCCTTTTGGAAAAAAGACGCTTAAAATACGAGGTTGGGTAATTTCGTGCTGAAATACTTTACAAATAAAAAGCGGTCATCTATCATTTGAATTCCGAACACTTTTCAAATGAGGTTGTCATGACGCACGGCGGGAAACGAGACGGTGCCGGCCGCCCTAAAGGCATGAACAAATGGGGGGAAGCCACAAAACCTTTGCGCATACCCATTTCCAAAATAGCCGCTGTGTATGAATTTCTTGAACAGACTTCCCTCGTTACCTGCCCTCTGTATTCGAGCCATGTTCAAGCCGGTTTCCCCTCGCCTGCGGATGATTACATCGAAACCCACCTTAATTTAAATGCCCACCTTATTAAACACCCCTCCTCCACGTTTTTTGCCATTGCCAATGGTGATTCCATGACCGATGCTGGTATTCGCTCAGGGGACATGCTCATTGTGGACAAAAGCATCCCTGCTACCCATGGAAAAATAGTGATCGCAGCCATTGATGGCGAGCTCACCGTGAAACGTTTATCGCGTCTTGATGGGCGCGTCCAACTCCTTCCCGAAAATCCCAACTTTCAACCCATTGATATCACCCATGACCAAGATGTCATTATTTGGGGCGTGGTGTTGCATGTCATTCATACGGTCACGTAACCATGCATGCATTGATTGATTGCAATAATTTTTATGCCAGTTGTGAACGCTTATTTCGCCCCGATTTACGAGATCAACCCATCGTGGTTTTATCGAACAATGACGGTTGTGTGATCGCGCGCTCCGATGAAGCAAAAACATTGGGGATTGGCATGGGGGCACCTTATTTTCAAATAAAAGCCCTGTGCAATGAACACAAGGTTCATATTTTTTCATCCAATTATGTGCTCTATGGGGATCTTTCCAATCGCGTCATGCAAATCATTGAAGATGCCTGGCCTCATCTGGAGCAATACTCCATTGATGAAGCGTTTCTGGATTTAACCTCCATGCCTAGCACATTGCAGAATGATTTTTGCAAGGCATTGCAAAAATCCATTTTGAAATCCACCGGGATTCCCACCTCCATTGGTATGGGGCAAACCAAAACATTGGCTAAAGCAGCCAATCACTTGGCCAAAAAAGAATTTAAAACACCGATCTTTGACATCAGCAAACAGCATCATTGGCTAAAAAATTTGGCCATTGGTGATGTATGGGGTATTGGTCGACAGTGGAATAAAAAATTACGTGCCAAGGGTGTGCATACAGCCGCAGATTTGGCCAACATGAACATGGCTGTCTTAAAAAAACAATTCAATGTGGCATTGATGCGAACAGCTATGGAGCTCAATGGTACACCTTGCTCGAATGGCCATGACAACACGTCCGTAACAAGCATTATTTCATCGCGTAGTTTTGGCGAGATGCAAACCGAATTTACGTTCTTAGCCCAAGCAATTAGCATGCACGCAGCAATAGCGTATGAAAAATTGCGGCAAAACCATTTGCTCGTGAAACACATCACCGTGTTTGCATACAGCAACCGGTTTCGTCCTGATTTACCCCAATACAATGGCAAAATATTTTTTAATTTGGTTCACCCCACAGACGACTTACGTCTTCTCACCAAGATAAGCAAACAATGCTTAAAAAAAATATACCAACCTGGCTATTTTTATAAAAAAGTGGGGCTTTGCTTTAATGAGCTCGTGGACCCTCGGCACCAACAATTTGATTTATTTAATCAACCGTCCGCTGCATCTTTGCAACACAAAGACCAACTGATGGCTCTTTTGGATCAGATCAACCATCGATTCGGTCGCCATACTCTAAAACTGGCAGCAGAAGGCTTTCATTCCTCATGGCAAATGCGTTCCGATCGGTTGTCCCCTCGTTACACCACACAATGGTCTGATCTGCCCAAGGTTACAAACAAAACCTAGCTCCACCCACATCCAAGGGTAAAAAAACTTAGGCTCTTTATGGATTCCGGGGTCTTTCTCTTGATGCCTACCACAGCACTCCAATA
>CAZGKX010000076.1:7188-9463 GCA_964525945.1 uncultured Legionellaceae bacterium | reverse complement strand
GGTTGTTTTCATCACAGTTGCGGGAAAGTCCAATGCGCTTAGTGCGTTTGTTGATGCGAACCCAGGTTTACTGGAAAATAACGCTGAGATCCTTAAAAACACGCTCAAGGCTGTTGTTGCAACATGCGAACTCGCCAGCGATAAAAAAACGATACTCAACAATTACATCACAAATACAGCTGCTGAATCACAAACACCATCCGCTTTCATCAATGAATTATTGACGAATTTTTCTTATGAAGGTTTTACTGAAAGCGAGCGCACACAAACTGTGGCTCACATTCGGGTTGGCTTGTACAAAGAACTTTGTAAACCATTGTACAATAACGTTAACACCACACTTAGACCATTGATGTCTGTCGGGGAGAAAGTCGTCAACATGAGCGATCCGCGCAATACCAACCGCGCATGGATGGTGACGCAAGCAATTGGGATGACCATTACACCTGAAATATTGCTTTTACTGGAAACCGAATGCGGGTTGGAAAAAAATGCTGCCGGCGATGATGCGCTCCACGCCCATTTCCCCACTGTTGCTGAATTTTGCGGTGATCCTGATCATCCCCCCTTTTGTGATCATGCCGGATTAGTTTTGGATGCGCTTGCGAAACAAATTGCAGAAGACAAAATTGCAATTACTCCAGAACTCATCGAGCAATTATCGACGATTGATGCAGCCTACACCACCGGGGTGTCTGCTATGAAACAAGCACGCTTTTAACATTTAATCAGGTTGCAAGGGGGGTATTTTAATACACTTGCCCCATTTTTTTATTATCATCCATATAAAATTGTGATAGTTTACATGATTGTCCGTAGGATTAATTAGAAAGGAGATATTCCATGATCAATTGCAAAACAGTTATAGCGTTGGGCTTATGCGTAACAAGCTTTGCTTGTTTTTCTTCTAAGTTGTGTGGAAAAATAAGCAGTACAACCACATGGGATGGCGGGGTTTTTTCCGTTGTTAGTATGGATGGCCGCACTGTTGCTACAACACCCTTTATACTCTCTGGTAATATGGGCTGCTCAGACTCGTTCGAACCTGGTCAATACTTCGTTCGTTTTAATGGAGCGACAGGCAATCAATTGTTTAAATTAGGTGACAGTTTACCCGGCTGTTTAACCACAGATCCTTACCAATTCAGCGATATTGAATTCACTATTGTTTACAACAAAGGCATGCCACCCTTTAATCAAGGCAAATATTGCGAAGCAAAATGATCGCTTATTTAGTCTCTAAAGCATAAGCCACTGGCGCGTAACTTTTTCTATGAATAGGGCAAGGTCCTAATCGTTCAAGCGCGCGCCGGTGCTGCACGGTACCATACCCTTTGTGGGCAGCAAAACCATAACCGGGGTAGAGCAAATCCATTCGTTGCATTTCCTCATCCCGCATCACTTTAGCTAAAATGGATGCGGCACCAATTTCTTGCACCAAATGGTCGCCATTGACAATGGCTAAACAAGGAAAGTTGACATTCGGTGTGTACAAACCATCCACCAACACTTCATCAGGAGCGATCGATAAACCTTCAATCGCCCGTTTCATGGCAAGTAATGTAGCATGATGAATGTTTAATTGTTCAATCTCTTCAACTTCCGCACGGCCGTACGCAAAACATAAAGCGGATTTTTGGATCAAAGCAGCCAACTGTTGTCGCTTTAAAGGTGCAATTTTTTTTGAGTCCCCCACCCCAACGATTGGCTCTCTTAAAATAACCGCAGCAGTAACCACAGGACCTGCCAATGGCCCGCGGCCCACTTCATCCACACCAGCTTTCAACATATTATTCTCGATTTTTTTGGCTTTGACCGTCATTCCAACCATTGATCACCTTGCCGAATTCCCGGCGAAAGCCGAGATCCATGCTCCAAGTACCGCGGTCAAGAGCGTTTTTTTACGGCATGATACCATTTAATTTTTATAAAAAAAATTGGACAAATTAAGTTGTTATTCGTAGAGTAATAAGTTGTCTTGTCTTAAATAAATGGATGTTTTTAGGAGATTAATATGGTGAATTATCGAATCAGTCCATTAGCACTCGGATTGTCGCTTGGCGTTATTTGGGGAGTGTCCGTTCTCATTATGGGCTTGGTTGCTTATCACCTTTTGTACGGTACTGCATTCGTTACTGCGATGGGTACATTGTATGCAGGTTATGAAGCCTCTTTTTTGGTGAGCTTATCAAAAGTCCCGTCCTCCCTCATCCTCTCCAAATCCTTAAGCCTTTTGATATTCCTCAATAGATCCATGAGCCTTTTTTCTATACCG
>CAZGKX010000076.1:3422-7178 GCA_964525945.1 uncultured Legionellaceae bacterium | reverse complement strand
GTTGTAGTGATTGCGTGGTTGTACAATTTATTTTCTGGTGCCCATCGCAAAAAATAATGGGGCATTCCTGTTTTCCAACAGGCCATTATCATCACGTGGAATCACAACCCATAGAAATGAGTAAACTGGCGGCCCAATTGTGCGGCAGTGATCGTTTTTTAATTCGTTTAGAGAAGTAATAAATGACAAAGATTTTATTCAAACACCAAATACTTATCCTGGGTTTCGGTAGTTTAGGGCGGGCAATATTACCCCTTTTGTTTAAAACATTTAGTATTCATTCCACTCAAGTCACCATCATTTCAAATGACGATTCAGGACAAACCATTGCAAATGAATTTAACATTCCATTGCACGTGGAAATTGTGACCCAACACAACTATCTTCAAATCATTGGATCACGTATCTCTCCCAATGACTTATTGATCAATTTATCCGTCAATATATCGAGCTTAGCCCTTATCGCGCTTTGCCAAAACAAGAAAACCTTGTATTTGGATATGTCCACAGAACCTTGGCAAGGGGGTTACACCAACAAATTGCTTTCACCGGAGTTAAGAGCAAACTATACATTAAGAGAGCGTGTGCTTAAACTCAAAAGTAAAAAATCATCAAAGGGACCGACCGCTTTGATAACCCATGGGGCCAACCCCGGATTAATCTCTCATTTTTTAAAACAAGCCTTGTTAAATATTGCAAACGATACGGGGGTAACTTATACATTCCCTAAAACGGCTAAAGAATGGGCCAAATTATCAAAAACATTGGGCATCAAAACGATACATATTGCTGAACGTGACACACAAGTTTCCCAATACCCTAAAAAAGAAAATGTATTTATCAATACATGGTCTGTGGATGGTTTGATCAGCGAAAGTTGTCAACCGGCTGAATTAGGTTGGGGAACACATGAGCAACACTTCCCCCAAGACGCTCAGTTTTTTCCTAAGAAAAATTCGATTTACATCAATCGCCCCAGTGCCAGTGTTCACATTAGAACCTGGACACCCAGCAATGGCCCCTTCCATGGTTTATTGATCAGTCATGCCGAAGCCATTTCAATTACCGATTTTTTAACATGCAAAGATGCCAATGGGCTTTATCGGCCAACGGTTCATTACGCTTATCAACCCTGTCCTGATGCCGTCCGTTCAATCGCAGAGTTAAGAAGCAGTGAGTGGAGCCTTCAACCCAATAAGCACATCCTATTAAATGACATCACCCAAGGGTTCGATGAGTTAGGGATTCTGCTCATGGGCAATCCCAAAGGTGCTTATTGGTACGGATCTAAATTGAGCATTGAAGAAACTCGACAAATAGCGCCGCACAATAATGCAACGAGCATGCAAGTGATTGCGGGTGCCATTTCTGGCATAGCCTGGATGCTGGAAAACACAGATCAAGGTTTGGTTGAACCAGAAGAAATTGATCATGAATTTATTTTAAAACATGCACAAATTTATTTAGGCGAAGTGAAAGGTTATTACACAGATTGGACGCCCTTGCAAAACAGAGCGTCACTTTTTACTGAAAACCTGGATTGGTCCGATCCTTGGCAATTTTCTAACATTCGCGTCGAATAACTAAAACCATTTTCATGATGAAGACAACTCATTCAAATGCGTTGCTGGTTTTTCCTTGGCAATAACCAGACCTAACAAAATGAAGTAGAGCAATCCGATGAAAGCCGCGAACAATCCAAACGCAGTATTGTTGTGGGTTGCATACAAATGGTTTGCGAGTTCGATCCCCTCACCGCCGAGACACATCACCGTTAAACTGATAACAGCGGATGTCGTGCCTTTGCCAACGGGGGTCGCAAAAAGAATAAACCGATTTAATGGCGCGCCCACAAGCCCGTACCCAAAAAAATAGAGAATTAAACCTGGCATTAACCCCAAATAATGCCCGTCCATCCATGACGTTAACAAGTACATGCTGATTAAACTACAACAAGCAATCATCGATCCCATAAAAATTAATTTTTTAAGGGACAAACGATGGGTAAGCCCATGCAAAACGATGTTCCCCAATATGGCAGCACCAAACACAGGCAATTGCCATAAACCATATTGAATAAGGGTTAATTTTGCATCACTCACCAATATTACAGGCGACAGCGCAATCCAAGCAAGGCATGGCACGCCCAAAAGCCCTAATCCCAAAGAACCAAGCATGACAGGTCTGTTCAGCAACAATTTTTTATAATTACCGACGACAACTGTGATCGACAATGGTACTTGTTTTATTTGCCCACCATTTTTTAAGCGTTGCCCCACCGTTTCCGGCATAAACCGCCACAACCCCCACAATGCCACAAGAGATAAAATAGCAATAATGACAAAAATATAACGCCAACTGAAATAGTGGATAAACGTCGCGCCAAACAAAGGCCCTAATAACGGGGCTAAAATGGACACATTCGCCATTATAGCAATTAAACGAACGGCATCCATTTCACTGAAGGTTTCTTGCAGCGTCGCATAACCGACCACACAGATAAAACACAATCCCATGCCTTCAAAAAAACGGGCGAGCAAAAATTGATGTATTGAATTGGAACAAGCAATGAATGCGGTGCATATACAAAATACAATAGCCCCAAAAATCATTACGGGACGGCGTCCATATCGATCAGAAACGGGGCCTAAAAATAATTGCAGACTGGCACCACCGAGCACGTATGCAGTTAAAGATGTGGCAATAGCTGATTCTTCACCGTGAAAGGATTCCACCACCTTAATCATGCCAGGCATAATCATGTCGTTGGCGATGTAAGTTAAAAACTCATAGAGCACAAGAAATGCAGCAAAAATATAAGCATGCTTTCGCGTGATATTAATAAGTGGCTGCGACATAGTTTTCCCATGGCATCCGGAATGCCAAATTCAAATAGAATATTTTTAAGACAATGATTGTAACATATGAACAAAAAAATTGCTTGCTTAGTTTACGAAGAAAAACAGACTCTCTCTGTTTCCTACCTTATTGCATAGGCAGGTACATGCAAAAACAAGGCGAGACTCGTTAATGTTCGCTTACCGCATAACCAACCACCAAGACAAGTTTGTCATTGACATAAATGAGGGGAACGCTATCACGCAGCCATGGCGGAATCCCCCATTGTTGAAACAGTTTTTTCAAGCTTTTAGTTTGGCCATTTAAAAAGAAAAGCTCGCCACCCTGGCGAAAGCGAACGTCAATTGTATCCGTGTCTTGGGTAATCACTCCATGTTGCTCGAGGGTTGCGCGTGGTGATTCACTCTGTTGCAATTTCATTTGATTTTGATAAGCGATTGTGTGTTGTCCCAGTATAAATAAGCGTTGTTGATAACGTTTAATTTTTACATGTCCCCATTGCACACAAGGAGAAGCATCATGGCGTGCAAAAATCATTTCATCCAGTATACGGTTAAAGGTTTGCATTGAAGGTAAATTCACGGCATTTTTTTTAAGCCATACCCGCACAATATTGGCAATTCGTGGACGAGGTAAATGCTTTATCGTATTAAACGATAAAGGATGGGTGATAAGGTTTAACTCATCACAATCAAGCCGTGCTAAGGCATCAAGATTTAATTTTGCTTGCTGGCAATTGGTGGCGCATGATGTGATATTTTTCACAGCATTCGGCCATTTGGTCACAAGCAGCGGCATAATTTGGTTGCGTAAATAATTCCGAGAAAATGCATCATTTTGATTGCTTTCATCGTCGATCCAATGCAAGCCGTGCTTGTTTGCGTATTGTTCAAGCAC
>CAZGKX010000076.1:0-3412 GCA_964525945.1 uncultured Legionellaceae bacterium | reverse complement strand
GGATTTTTGAGGCAGGCATAAAGCCAACTATCCTGTATGCTGCAACAAGGGGCGAACTAAATCGCCGAGGCCAAATGGTTTTATGGGCGGCATTGCCGCAAGACCATCCACACCGGTTCCTCGTAATAATTGCAATAACACTGTTTCTGCTTGATCATTGGCATGATGGGCCAACAACAAGCAATCGTTAGGTGCGACAAGGGTCGAAAAAACATCATAACGCGCTATTCTGGCTTGCTCCTCCAGGTTGGAGCGCGAAAGAAATTTCAACGGATAAATGGACAATCCAATACCTCTTTCAGAGCAAAATTGTTGGCAATGTTGCTGCCAGGCATTGGCATTTTCACTAAGACCATGGTTGATGTGCACTGCTCGAACAGACCGAGCCGCCTGAGGATGTGAAGCGAGGTAATGCAGCAACACGGTTGAATCCAAACCGCCACTGTACCCTACGATCAAATGATTATAGGCTAGAAGCTTATTGAACCAAATTTCATCAATCACAGGCACCCATTGCCATTAATTTAGAATAGCGTCTTTCGATTAACTCGTGAACCGGCAACGAGGAAAGCGCATGCAATTCATGCGTCAGTACGGATTTAAGCTCATTTGCCATTTCCGCAATATTACGGTGAGCTCCACCTAATGGTTCATCAACAACAAGATCAACCAGTTCATTTTCTAAAATTTTATTGGCAGTGATGCCCATAGCACGTGCAGCTTCACTGGCTTTAGCCGGATCTTTCCATAGAATCGACGCACAACCTTCAGGAGAAATGACAGAGTAAATGGCATATTGCAACATGATCACACGATCACCTACCCCAATGGCCAATGCACCACCCGAGCCAGCTTCCCCTGTGACAACGCAAATAATGGGGACGTTTAATTGTGACATTTCTAATAAATTTCGTGCAATGGCTTCCGACTGGTTACGTTCCTCTGCTCCAATTCCGGGGTAAGCCCCTGCCGTGTCAATAAATGTAAAAATAGGCAATTTAAATTTTTCAGCCATTTTCATTAAGCGCAATGCTTTGCGGTATTCTTCAGGGCGTGCCATTCCAAAATTACGATAGACTTTTTCTTTCGTGCGTTTGCCCTTTTGATGCCCCATAACCATCACAGGCTCACCATTAAATCGAGCTAAGCCAGCGATAATGGCGGGTGCAGCGGAGCAATGCCTATCACCATGCAATTCATCAAAGTCTGTGAATAAATGTTCGATGTAATCCGTGGTTTGCGGTCTTAATGGATGCCTTGCCATTTGTGCAATTTGCCATGGCTCCAAACGGCTAAAAATGGAAACGGTAAGCTCTTCTGACTTTGCTTCCAAACGCGCTATTTCCTCACTCAAATTGATTTCATTATCACTGTTGACCATTCGCAACGCTTCAATTTTTTGGTTCAATTCTTCAATTGGTTGCTCAAAATCTAAAAATTGTCGACTCATTGGTGATACTCGTTGGTGAATTCATTATCATAGGATATGATACCATTTGCTGTTCAATTTATGAAGATAAAACAAGGTATTGGGTTTTTACAGTGCACACATTTCAGCCCCTTGATCTTAAAAATTGCAAACTAGATCCTCATCGTATTGATGTTTGGCAATACTCGCTTCAACTCGAACCACCCGTCGCTCACGAACTACTCAACCCTGAAGAGCGAGAACGGGCTCAACGCTTTTATTTTGACCGCCATCGCCGCCGATTTACGGTTGCTCGCGCCATGTTGCGGGTGATTTTAGCCCACTACCTCCAAATCCACCCCAAGGAGGTTTTATTTGAACAAAATAAATACGGCAAGCCGCATGTGCAAAACCATCCTCAACTCCATTTTAATTTAAGCCATTCAAGTGATTTAGCATTGCTTGCAGTGGGTCAAACATTTCCTCTCGGTATCGACGTGGAAATATTTTCGACCCGTCCTTATCAAGGGATCGGTTCGCAAATGTTTTCTGAACGTGAAAATAGAGACTCAAACCATCTAGCCCCCCGTTTGCAACCACTTTCTTTTTTTCACATATGGGCTCAAAAAGAAGCGTTGATCAAAGCCTGTGGTTTGGGCTTAAGTTATCCAACCACGCAATTTAATGTCCCCATTTTGCCCCCAACCAACCAGCTCATCGATGATACATTACATAATAAACAATGGCAGATGGTTTCATTCATGCCTAACCTCGCTTGTTGTGCAGCACTTTGTCATCATCCTAGCATTGAAAAAATTTATTATCTAAAATTGAATGATTTTGAGTTGATGCAACAACATCTAGAGATAAAATGAAACCATTTAGTGCTATTCAAGTGAAACTTTTAAGCTTATTGGCAGACGGAAAATACCATGGTGGCAATGGCTTAGGGCTGCAATTGAATGTTTCACGCACAGCCATTTGGAAACACTTGGGTCATTTCCTAAAATTAGGACTGCCCATAGAACGGCATTCCAAATTGGGGTATCGCCTAAACACATCAACAATTTTGTTGAATGAAAATACGATTCGTCAACATTTATCACAGGCATTCAACCCTCTCCTGCAAGTGCATTTATTTGAAACAATCGATTCAACCAACCGTTTTTTAAAAGAATTACCAGCCTCGCCTTTGGTTGAGGTTTGTTGCGCGGAAATGCAAACGCAAGGTCGAGGCCGTTTTGGTCGACAATGGCACTCCCCTTTTGGTGTAAATATTTATTGCTCAATACGATGGCGTTTCAACTGTGATCTTTCTGAGCTGTCAGGACTTGGTTTAGTGGTCAGTCTTGCCGTTCATGCGACATTGATTCATTGTATAGGCGATCAGGGTATTCAAATAAAATGGCCTAATGATTTATTGTGGAATGGAAAGAAAATATGCGGCAGTTTAATTGAAATGATCGGGGAAAATAATGGCGGAGTCGATGTGATCATTGGCATCGGCTTAAATGTTAATCAGCAATCCAGCTCGAGCATTGATACGCCATGGAGCTCATTGGTTGAGATGACCGGCCGTTGCTTTGATCGCAATATACTTGTTGCCGAATTATTAAAACAATTGCATCAGCATTTGGAGTTATTTATCGCGCAAGGGTTCAGATGCTTTCAGCCCGATTGGCAAAAAGTAGATTATCTAAAAGGAGAAATGATCAACATCACTCAACCCACCAAAACACTCAGTGGAATGGCAATGGGGGTTAATGTGATGGGGCAATTGCTGCTGCTGGATGATGACAACCGGTTGCATTGTCTTTCAGCAGGAGACACGTCATTAAAAAAAATTTAAAACAAACTTTTCGTCAGAGCAAGTGGCAATGATTATGCATTCTGTCATTGCGAACCTTCGATTGGCAATGACAGGGCACAAATCTGTCCAAACGAATAAGTTTGGCTCTACCCCAAATCCGGGGGCACTTTAATCGGATAATAGTAATCTAACTC
>CAZGKX010000075.1:8032-9560 GCA_964525945.1 uncultured Legionellaceae bacterium | reverse complement strand
CTTGTTGGGGGCATCATCACGAAAATCCAATTTTAATACGCTAGGAGGAACACTTTTGTCGGCCGGTGTGATTTTAAAATTGAGGGAGTTGCCCCCGCCTAAAAATTCAATGGCATTTTGTTTTAAAAACGTGGTGAGCGCGCGATAATTCACGTCTTTTTTGGAACTAAAAATACCGAGTAGGCGCTCACTTAGTGCCAGACCCTCTGGTTCTTGGGCGGCCTTATGAAGCACCAACATGAATTGCGAAAATTTTTCTTGATCCAGATTGGCTAGAATTTCAGCAAGTGTTTGAGGTGGAGTTTCCTTTTCTTTTTTTACAGGAAGCGGTTGACCATTGGCTAGATCCAGCAATGTTCTATAACCTAATTTTTTTGCCTGACGATTCAACTCATCATACAAATGATACATTTTTTCACGAAAAGAAGAGGCGCTGTTGATCACGCTCAACGGGTAATTATCATGTAATTCTTTTTGTTTTTGGTAAAGGGATTGTAACAATTGACGCCGTTTCTCACGATCAGGGGTCTTATTAAATTGAGCAATCCAGTCGTCCATAACAGCAATCTCTGGATTGACTTCATCAATAAAACGCATCAGATCCTTGTTGTAAATATCCTCCGTGGTGACTTCTTCTAATAAAGTCAGCATACTGGTCCCATGAAATAAATAAATATACACTATGACTAATTAATAGACTTCATGGCTTCGTTCGTCAAATTTTTAAAAAAATCATTTTTCCCCATTTTATAAAGACTTGCTATACTTAGAGCACATAAGATCAAGAAACAAATCCGAGCCCATAAGGAAGCGGAAATCAAACTCGAAATGTAGAATTGTAATAGAGAAAAAATAAAACCGTAGGGTGGGCAAAGCAAAGCGTGCCCACCGTTCGAAGCCAAAACCAAGCACACCTTGGTTAAATCACCCTTCGAACCCAGGTGGGCACATCGTTACGCTCTTTTGCCCACCCTACGGTGCAAACAAATTAACAATAATAAAGGTCAAACAGACCTTACGAATAAGATTAAAGAATAGAACACCATATTGAATTCAGACGGTGTTAAGGCTTTGTTAAGCATACAGGTTTAACATATTTGTATACACCTAATCGGTTGGAGTGTGTTTCATGGCTAAGAATCAACAAGTTAAAGAGGCATTGGACGCGATTGTGTATGATCCAAGCAATGTTGCCCAAAACATGGATATGTTGAGACGCATTATCGACTCAGAAGGCAATAATAACGAGTTTCGTTTGCGGATAAAACAGGAAATAGATTCAGGATTGTTAAGGGGAGTTGACTCTCCTACCGCCGCGGAGATGAATATTTTTGGAGGATTATGGGCAACAGTAGGTAATGTGGGGGCCCCTGCTCCTGCTTATATTTTGGATGCCGGTGACGGGCCGAATGCCGGTACTAACAATGTGGCCGCATTGTTTGCATTGGCCAAGCGAAAACTCGGAGTTTTATTAAGTGCTGAACGGGTAAGAACCATTGCAGCTCTTCCTGTTGCTGATTTAGAAGCG
>CAZGKX010000075.1:0-7932 GCA_964525945.1 uncultured Legionellaceae bacterium | reverse complement strand
ATGGAAATATAAAAGCTACTTTAACTGGTTTGGATGGTGCCGATTACACCCATGCTCCCAATGCTGATTTGGATGCGGTAATCGCTGCAGCCCAAGTGCGACTGGGTGTTTTGCGAAGTGCTGAACGGGTAAGAACCATTGCAGCTCTTCCTGTTGCTGATTTAGAAGCGCTTGTTGCTGATGCTGGTAATTATGGAAATATAAAAGCTACTTTAACTGGTTTGGATGGTGCCGATTACACCCATGCCCCTAATGCTGATTTGGATGCGGTAATCGCTGCAGCCAAAACCCAAATTGCCACCCTCCACACCAATGAAAAAATCGACCAAATCAAACTCTATAGCGACGATGACATGGCGAAATTGGATGCGCTGACCGATGCTGATGATGATGCCAAGATGACGACCTTATTAGCGGCAGAAAGCCCCAATTATGACCATCTTAGCCCTGCACAAAGAGACGCGATTCGCAATGAGGCAACCGCTCGTAAAGCAGCGTTAGCGGGGATGACTCCGGTGCAAAAAGATCTTGCCAAAGCAAAATCGAATGTTGCCAAAGCAGGATCTATAATTGCTGCGGTAGAAAAAGCGGTGGCGGATATTCAAGCGGATATTGCCACATCGGATGCCAATATGGCGGCCATGCAGCTCACAATTGCTAGGCACGATACAGATAGCAAGTCTAGAGCCGCTGGAGCAACGCCTACTACGCGAGCTGTAGCCAAAGCAAAATTGGCGGATGCGAGTGTGGCCAACAAGCTTGCCGATAGTGTTAAAGAATCTCTGAAAGATTTGGAAACGCAAGCACAAGACGCGTTGAAGAAAGCAAATGCAGCCCTTGCAGAAGCGCAATTAAGCGGGGATCCTGCTGTTGTGCAAGCCAAGCTTGCAGAAGTCGAAAAATACAAGGGCGAAGCAGAAACAGCACGTTTACGAGCAACGCAAGCCTTATCGGCAGGCAAACGGTATTTTGATGCGGTGCAAGATCCGGACAATCATCCTTTGCCCCGGGCCAATATCTTAATGGAAGAAGAGAATTCATCGGGCTTTACAGACGTTGTGGTTAAGCAAGGCGAAAGTGCACCTACTCCCGCAGTAAGTAGTCTGCGTATCGGAGCGGGCTCACCAGAAACAAAATTAGTCGCCAAACGTTTGGTTCGAGGCGACACGGTCCACACCAGCAAAAAATTTAACAGCGGTGCGGTTGCCCATTTTATACAAAAACCCAATAAAACCATCAGCCTTGCCGATGATCACAATCTGGCTTCTGCAACGCCAAAAGAATCAGCCGACACTTACCTGCAAATGGCAAAAAGATTGCTTAACAATGCCCCGGGCAACGAAGTTTTTATCTCTGGCGGTACGGAGGAGGAAGCCAAAAAAATATATGCGGCACTGCTCTTCTTGAAACCTGGTGTTAAAATCAATGTTACGGACAATGAATGGAATGGCAAATTGGGTTGGTCAATCAGTCCTTGGCAAATAGAAAGTTTTCAAAAAGCGCAGTTGAGTGGCATGTATGAACCAGGTTTTATGCGATTAAGAGGTCCGAACCAATCTGCAACGAGCACGAAAACGGATGTTACAGGGATTGCAAAAGCGAATCAAATGTTCAAGAAAGTATACCATAGTGCAAAACCTGCTCCAGGGGCGGCTGTGGATAAAAACCCAGAGAACCAATACGTTGAGGGACAACAATTAACCAAATCAAGTACCCCAAAATAAACGGGTTGTTTAATAATAAAAGGGCCTTGACCGCCGCTGCGATCAGTGATCTCACCTGGCTCTTGTAGTCGATGCCACGAGGATTTGTTGGTCGGAACGGCGGTCAAGGCCCATAAAAAAACAGGGCAATCATGCAAAAATCTCAATTGGCGATTGGTGTGTTTGATTCAGGGATGGGGGGATTGACGGTTTTGCGTGCTTTAAAAGCCGCTTTACCCAATGAATCCTTTATTTATCTCGGCGATACCGCCCGTCTACCCTACGGTACGAAAAGCCCAGACACAGTATTGCAATATGCGGTGCAAATGGCCCGTTTATTGGTGGATAAACGCATTAAAGCGTTGGTGATCGCCTGCAACACCGCTACCACTGCGGCATTGCCTCATTTGCAATCCATGTTGCCGGACATATCGGTATTGGGTGTGGTCAAACCCGGTGCAAGTGCTGCAATTACTGCCACCAAAAACCGCCGCATTGCTGTTTTAGCCACGGAAACAACCATAGCGGCCAACGCTTACCAACACTTGATCACTGAAAAATTACCCGATGTGGCTTTGCATGTGCGGGCCTGCAGTGTGTTGGTGGCATTGGCAGAAGAAGGCATGGTGGACAATGCCATTGCACGTGCGGCCCTTGAGCATTATTTAGAGGGGGTGGGTGAGGAAGACACGATTTTATTGGGCTGTACGCATTTTCCAGTGTTCAAGCCTTTGTTAACAACGCTATTGCCGCCTCAGGTACAGGTTGTTGACTCTGCTGCTGCCACCGCAAGGGCCCTGCAGGAATTATTAGCGCAAGAACATTTACTGAATGCGTCCTCTGAGGCCGCCTTTATTCAATATTTAGTGACCGATTCTGTGAAACGGTTCCAGGCGGTGGGTGAAATTTTTCTCGGTCAGGCTTTGTCTGCCCAGGATATTGAATTGGTGGATGTTTGAGGCATGACAAAAATCACCGTTTGGGTGAATCCTCTGCTACAATCAAAAAGAAATATTTTCGACAAGGATGAATCATGCAAAAATTGTGCACCTTTATGTTGTGTTTTGTAACATGGAATTGTTTGGCTCAGACGCGAGAAATCGCTATCACCATCGATGATTTGCCGTTGGTGGCATCCAAAATGAACACGCCCGGCAACCAGCAACGTTCAACAGAGCGGTTTATGCGAATCATCAGCACCCTCACTGAACATCAGGTGCCGGCGACCGGATTTGTCATCGCAGGCGCGATTGAAAAAGGGCAATGGGACTTTTTAGAAGCGTTTAAAAAAGCAGGCTTTACTGTTGGTAACCACACCTATTCGCATTACAATTTAAACCAAATGAATGCTCAGAAATACATTGCTGATGTTGATCGTGCTGATAAAATTCTTACGCCGTTGATGACCGATCAAAAATATTTTCGCTACCCTTATCTGGCGGAAGGGAATAAAACCACCAAACCGGAAGTGTTGAGTTATTTAACCGAACATCATTACACCATTGCCCCAGTAACCATTGATAGCAAAGATTTCGAATTCAACGAACAATTGTATAAAGTGCCTTTTCGAACCCGTGAAGCTTACGTTCAAAAAATTAAACCCCGCTACTTAGCGTATATTTGGAAACAGACCTTGCGGGCAGAAAAGCGCGCGGATGGCCCGCCCGGTAAACAAATATTGTTGATCCATGCCAATTTGTTAAACAGTTACCTGTTGGGTGATATCATTCAATTGTACAAAGAAAATGGCTACACGTTTGTGACGTTGGCCGATGCTTTAAAAAATCCAGCGCCCGCGTTGAGCTTCCCCTTGATTGAAAAGCCAAAAGGGGAGGAACCTATTTCTGAAACGCTGTTGCCTTTGGCTGCCCAAAAAACCGAACCGTTGTCTGTGGTCCGTTGAGCCTATTCATCTTTAGGAGGCCGCTGCATCAAGTTCACCACAGCTTGAGCCGGAGTGATTTTGCCAAGGAGCAAGTCATTGACTTCTTGGCAAATGGGCATCTCAATCTGGTGCTTATTCGCCAGTAGACACACTTGTGCTGCGTTGTAACGGCCCTCGACCACTTGACCAATGTGTTTTTCCGCCAAGGGGATGGCGATGCCTTGACCCAATTGCAGGCCAAATCGACGGTTTCTTGATTGATCATCTGTGCACGTTAACACCAGATCACCCACACCCGCTAAGCCCAAAAAGGTCTCAGGACGCGCCCCTAAACAAGCACCAAGGCGACTCATTTCGGCCAAACCGCGCGTGATCAAGGCCGCTTTGGCATTTGCACCGTAATTTAAACCATCACTGACACCACAGGCGATGGCCAAAATATTTTTTACAGCGCCACACAATTGCACCCCAATGTAATCTTCGGAAACATAAGCGCGCACATTGCCATGATGAAGGATGCTACGAATAGCATGCAAATAACCGGAATCATTGCCGGCCAACACCAGTGCTGTGGGCATGTTTTTTGCCACTTCACGTGCAAAAGATGGGCCAGAGATAACCGCTATGGGAAAATGTTCTCCCCATTGTTCCGCCACCAACTCGCTGAGTAACTTATGCGAGGCGGGGTCAATGCCTTTGGTAAGCCAGGCAATGCCGTGGGCGGGACGGGGGATTTTAGGTAATAAACTTGCAAAGGCATGGGAGGGGACCGCAACAACAACCTGTTCGGCATGTTTTAAACTGTCATTCAGATCAGGATTAATATGCAAGGTCTCGGGAAAGGCTGCATCCGGTAAATATTTTTTATTGTGACGTGATTTTATCATGTCATCGTTGTGTTGAGGGGAATGCCCCCACAACGTAACGTGTTTACCAATGCTTGCCAAATGAATAGCAACAGCAGTTCCCCATGAGCCAGCACCTAAAATAGCAATTGTTGCGTTTTTCATGCTTCCTCCATCAATCCCTCGATCAATGCGCCGTTTCTTCTTGTTTTGCTTTGTTCTTTTCTTCTGCTTGTTGCATGTACAATGCATCAAAATTAACGGGCGCTAGCACCAATTGCGGGAAACTGCCCCGAATCACTTCTGTGGTAATCGCTTCGCGTGCATAAGGGAATAGGATACTGGGGCAGAAGCTACCAAGCAAATGATCAAGCTGTTCTGGAGCAGGGCCTTGAATGGTAAAAATACCAGCTTGTTGCACTTCCACTAAAAATGCAACGGTGCCTTTGTTTTTGACCGTTGCCGTAACGGTCAACGCGACTTCATAAACGCCATTGTCCAATTTCGTGTGTTGCGTGTTTAAATCCAACGCCAGTTCGGGTTCCCATTGTTGTTGAAAGACTGCCGGTGTGTTCGTTGTTTCAAACGACAAATTTTTGATGTAGATACGTTGAATCATAAATTGAGCATCGCCGTTTTGTGGTGCATTGTTGGGTTGTTCGTTCATGTTTTTTATCCTTTATAAAAGTTTATCCAATTGTCCAGACTGCTCTAGAGCATGCAAGTCATCGCAACCACCTATGGATTGACCATTGATGAAAATTTGAGGCACGGTCATGCGTTTGCTTTTGGCGATCATTTCATCGCGTTTTTCGGGGTCCTCATCGACCATAATTTCTGTGTAAGACACCCCTTTGCGATCAATTAAATGTTTGGCGCGGATGCAATAAGGGCATACTTTGGTGCTATATATAATGACTTCAGCCATGTTATTTTCCTTTAACAAGAGGTAAATTTGCCGCGGTCCAAGCATTTATTCCACCGGCTAACACCAAAGGTTGAGTGTATCCCGCGTTGCGTAATTTAGACGCCAGGGTGATTGATTGCAAACCTTTTGTACAAACAAGAATGATCGGTTTGGATTTAAATTTTTCCAGGCGTGGTTGAGAAAAATCGTTTTCTGAAGCACGAACAGCATCTGTAATATGGCCCGCTCGAAATGTTTCAGCGTCACGCAAATCAATGACCACAGCATCGCTGTTGTTGATCAAATCAATGGCGCTGTTGGGTGTAATTTCTTTAGCTTGCTTTTTTTGTGACAAGAATTCATTGATAAAAATAAGCAATAAAACAGCAAGGAGTGCCAACCATAGCATCCAATGATTGGAAATAAACTGACCCATGTTTTGCATAACAAACCTAACCTTAAGTGAAAGCGGGAAATTATCGCTAGATTAACCCAACAACGCAAGCGACGAATAACAGACTTTTAAAATTTTAAAAAAACATCCCGCCCATCATTTCCCCATGTTTTCCTTAACAGGGTATCCAGACGTTGCCCATTCCACAATGCCACCATCAACCGAGTAAACATGCTTATACCCGAGTTCCAGTAAACAATGTGCAGCATAAAGTGAACGAACACCCCCTCGGCAATGCAAGTAAATGGGGCGCGCTTTATCAGGAATTTTAGCTTCAACCAACGCTGCCAATTCATCTTTAGGAATGTGCAGTGCGCCTGGAATGTGAAGGACGTCCCATTCATCCGGTTCGCGCACATCGATTAAACACAAATCGGGTGATTGGTCGTAAAGCATTTTTAATTCATGCACGGTGATGGATTTTATTTCAAAATTGGTCATGTTCGTTCTCTTGAAGAAATTTGTCGGGTAAATGTGGAGTGGTGGATAAACCAATAAATGGCTGCTGTGATGACTCCACCGATTAATGTTGCAAATGCCCAGGTTGATGCCGAGACCAATGCCGGTGATTCTTTAATTTTATATAAATTTCCTGCATCACGGGCCACAGCACCTGCAAAAATAACATGCAAAATCGCATTGATCAAAAGCATTAAATAATAAAAGGTTTGAATTTGAGCGCTAAATTTTTGAGCTAATTCAGGTATCATGTTAAGCCTGTTGGTGTTGAATTAAAGTTAGCCAATGATTGTTATTGCAACGAAGTCATTTATAGTAACAGGTTTTAGGCATACGAATAAAATAAAATTTTATGTTTGAGCGCTAAGATTGTGTCACTACAACATGCATTTCTATTATTAGAGATCTTTGATAAATTGTGTGAGATAGTGGCAAGAAGAAGTGGGTTTAAATGGATCTTATAAAAAGAAGAGGTATGTGATAAACCACACGCCGTGAGCAACACCCGCAAAACGAATGGAATGTTCGGCTGCTGCACGCATGAATAGGACTGGAGGATGCGATGAAACGTGTGTATAAATTTTTTTGGGAAAATAATAAACGCTCCTCATCCACGGCGTCAAATGACTCAACATTGACGGACCTGCAGCGATTTTCAGACTGTTCAATCATCAGCGACGGTACTGTCGAGATGGGCAATGGCTCCAAACCATCCGATCGGCCTATACCGGAAACATTTGCTCATTCAATCCACACCTTGCAATATGGAACACTCGCGCATCGCAGTCAAGAATTAAACAAATGGTTAAATAATACTTTGAGCATGGATTTTTCCAGCCGAGGGCCCCTTATTGAAGCCATTCTCAATGCGTTAAAAAATACGGTGCCCAGCACTCCTCATTCCATACACAATAAACACACCCTGTTTGATGAAATACGGCGCATGCAGGGTATGGGGGATTTATTTATCAAGTACTGTCAGCTGTTGTCTTTGCTCTTAACGTCGACAGATCCTCTTGTTTTGAGAAAAAAAGCCGTGGTATGCCTTATCCATTCAACCTATGCTGGAGCCAATGCATTTTTAACCGGGATGGAAAAAAATCAAGTGGACATAGAGCCAGAAAATACCTTTTTTTACCGACTTAAACAGCAAGCTCAAATACCTCCTCACAATGGTGTGATTCGGTCCATGGATAAAGAGGTTTGTGATGCATTGACCCAATTGCTTTATGCCAGCGATCCACCGGAGTTGCGTCGATTAATTATTAAAGGATTATGTGCCAACAGTGGCTATGATTGTGGAGCGCCGTTTTCAGGGGCAGCTTCTATGTCATTGAGGGATATTTGCTGCAAGCATCCGATATTTTATAGTGATGTGCACTATGAATTTCACAATAATCCTAACAGCGATGCGCGTAAAAAAGCGGGCGATCAGTTTATCTTAAATATAGGCCACTACTTGCCAAACATTGAAGAGGCAGAGTTTACCGATGTGAGTAGAGGCTCTGGTTATTCAACGTGCACCGTTTAGCCGTGTAAGCCCCTACATGGCTTATCAAAACGGTATGGATGGTGGTGTTTTCTTTCGAGCACCACAGCTCTACTTGGCGACTTCGTGTCGCACTGGGTTTTCTACCGCACGAATCAAACGCTACTTGAACGCTTGGCTAACATGGTGG
>CAZGKX010000074.1:0-9965 GCA_964525945.1 uncultured Legionellaceae bacterium | reverse complement strand
AATTTCAACGGAGATGGTAATAAAACCTTCTAACAGCAAAATAATAAAAAGCATCTGAGCCTATTTATGCGTTAATACTTGCAATGGCTTATCCTGCAAACGCTGAAAACACAGTTTTTGCACGTTTGCAGGGTCTATGATTTTAATGCGTAATTTGTTGTAATGGCACGGCGCGAGGCGTAAACACCACCAATGCCCAATCATCTTGCAAGAAAGTGGCTTGGTGCTCGAAGTTCGCGTGATAGCTGTCAATGAGCACTTGAATTTGATCGACCAATATCCCGGAGACCACCAATTGACCTGTTGGCTTCAGCAGCGTGTGAAAACTGGATTGCAACGCCAGCAACGGTGATAATAAAATATTGGCGAGCAGCAGCTCAACGGCTTCTTGCAAAATGCTCGGTTGGCCTGTGGTCAACTGTTGATCAGTGATAGCGTTGCCCATGGCATTGCTTTTTGTGGCCAGTAACGCTTGTTCGTCAATGTCCACAGCATAAACGTGTTTTGCCCCTAATTTTAAAGCAGCCAATCCCAAAATCCCTGAGCCACAGCCATAATCAATGATGGTTTTTTGAGACACATTGGCTTGCTCTAGCCAAGTTAAACAAAGGGATGTGGTTTGATGTGAACCTGTACCAAAAGCGAGTCCTGGATCTAAAATTAAATTAACAGCATGGGGATCGGGCGGCGTTAACCAAGAAGGACAAATCCACAAGCGTTGCCCAAATTGTTGGGGTTTAAAATTGTCCATGCATGCACGCTCCCAATCTTGATCGGGAAGGGTATGGATGGAGAATTGCAAATGGGGGTATTGCTTGGACAATGCTTTTTGCGCATGCTCGGCATCTTTTTCATCTTCAAAAAGACCGCAAACGACGACATTGGTCCATAAAGGGATTTCACCCGGTGCGGGCTCTAAAATAGGATCGTCAAAACGATCCGTTAAGGTCACCGATACGGCACCGGCCTCTTCGAGTGCATCACTTAACCATTCAACTTCTTCACAATGGCATTGTTCAATAAACAATTGAAACACAGTTATTCCTTTAATAATTTTTCTAAATAATGAATATTGGTACCGCCTTCCATAAACGATTTATCGCGCAGGATATGTTGGTGCAATTCGATGTTGGTTTTAATGCCATCAATAATAATTTCATCCAACGCATTGCGCATTCTGGCAAAGGCTTCTTCACGGGTTTCACCGTAGCTGATTAATTTACCAATCATGGAATCGTAGTTGGGCGGCACGGTATAACTGCTGTACAAATGAGAGTCAAAACGCATGCCGGGGCCGCCGGGCTGGTGCAACAATTTCACGGTTCCAGGGCAGGGCATAAACGTTTTCGGATCCTCGGCATTGATTCGACACTCAATGGCGTGGCCGCGAAATTTAATGGCGTCTTGGGTGAGGGTAAATGGAATATCGCTGGCTATTTTGATTTGCTCTTTGATCAAATCAATACCGGTGATCATTTCTGTCACGGGGTGTTCCACTTGAATACGGGTGTTCATTTCAATAAAGTAAAAGCAACCGTCTTGGTACAAAAACTCAAACGTCCCAGCACCGCGATACTGCATTTCGCGGCAAGCTTTCACCACGCGGTCGCCTATTTTTTGACGCAGTTTTGCACTGATGCCAGGGGCTGGTGCTTCTTCAATGACTTTTTGATGACGCCGTTGCATGGAACAATCCCGCTCACCTAAATGCACCGCGTGGCCCTTACCATCGCCTAGCACTTGAAACTCCACGTGCCGCGGATTTTCAAGAAATTTTTCCATGTAAACAATGGGATTGTTAAACGCGGCTTTGGCTTCACTGCGGGTTAAGGCAATGGCATTCAAGAGGTTGGCCTCAGTGTGCACCACGCGCATACCGCGCCCGCCGCCACCTCCGGCTGCTTTGATAATGACTGGGTAACCAATTTTACGGCCCAATGATAAATTAAGAAAATCATCTTCAGACAAGGGGCCATCTGAGCCAGGTACACAAGGAACACCCGCTTTTTTCATCGCGGCAATAGCAGATACTTTATCGCCCATTAAGCGAATGGTTTCGGCACGTGGCCCGATGAAGCGAAAACCGCTTTGTTCGACAATGTCAGCAAAATCAGCATTTTCAGATAAAAAGCCATAGCCCGGGTGGATCGCAACGGCATCAGTGATTTCTGCGGCAGAAATAATGGCTGGAATATTTAAATAACTTTTTTGTGAAGGTGCTGGGCCAATGCAAACGGTTTCATCCGCAAGGCGAACATGCAACAAATCTTTATCGATATCAGAATGCACGGCCACTGTTTTAATGCCCAACTCTTTGCATGCACGTAAAATTCGCAACGCAATTTCACCGCGGTTGGCAATAACAATCTTACTCAACATATATACGTCCCCTTATTCAATCGTAAACAGGGGCTGGTCATATTCAACAGGCTCACCATTTGCAACATGAATTGCTGTAATTACACCACTGCGATCGGCTTCAATTTCATTGAACATTTTCATGGCTTCAATGATGCAAAGCGTATCGCCTGCTTTCACGGTTTGGCCGACGGTCACAAAAGCCGCGGCTTCTGGAGAAGGTGAGGTGTACATCGTGCCCACCATCGGTGCACGCACTTGGTGCCCGGACATGGGTTTTGCTTCTGCGGCTTTTGTTTCCGCCGTGTTGGACGAAGCCATCACATGCGGAGCGGACGATGATGAGGTGTGGTGCGCAATAATGTGTTTTTGCGCCGGCGCTTCGGTTACATAATGATGTCGACTTAAGCGCAGTGATTCTTCACCTTCTTTGATTTCAATTTCGGAAATGCCGGTTTCTTCCAATAATTCAATTAATTTTCTAATCTTACGAATATCCATTGATGTTAACTCTCTTTTTCAATTAAGGCTTGCAATGCCAATAAGTAACCCTTCGTACCAAGACCACAGATAACGCCTAATGCTATATCCGACAAATAGGAATGATGACGAAATGTTTCACGTGCGTGAACGTTACTCAGATGTACTTCAATAAAAGGAATTTGCACGGCCAACAAGGCATCACGCAAAGCAATACTGGTGTGTGTGAACGCAGCTGGATTAATGATAATCGCGGCGGTTTCGTCCGTGTGTGCTTGATGAATAGCGTTGATCAAGGCCGATTCGCTGTTGCTTTGAAACGTGGTTAAATGGATGCTGGATTGCGTGGCTTTCTTGATCAATTGCTCATTGAGTTCAGCCAATGAGGCATGACCATAGACTGATGGTTCTCTGAGGCCAAGCAAATTTAAATTTGGTCCGTGTAAAACCAGTATTTTTTTCATTCAACAGGATGTTGGGAGCAGTAAGATAGCAATTTTGCCTTACTTTAATAACAATGTCTAGATGGGCGAGGATGTCGGCACGTTATCAGCATAATATCCGAAAGATTGTTACATTCCTTTTATTGTTTCATTTTATCCGCGCATCACTTGATTCTTGCTGTTATTTTTGTTTAGCTAGCAGCTGAAGTGTCAGGAAAGCACATTTCAAGTCCAACAAACTCAGCATAGAGAGCGTTCATCGCTTTTCTATGCCATAAGGAGCTATTTCATGCATTATAAATTTTATCTATCCCCGCTTGTGATCGGATTCATTTTTACGGTGTCTAAACCCATTGCGGCTGCGGAAGCAATTGCCCTGCATCGCGCCTCGTTGCCCGTTTTTCATCAACAATTTGGATTGTCTAGCGCCGTTGCAGAACAGGCGTTTAAAGTGGTGAGCGTGCATCAAGATCAACATCAGATCCACCATATGCGCTTGCAACAACAATATTATGGGTACCCTGTGTTTGGAGGCTATGCTATTTTGCACAGTAAAAACCCACGATCTTCTTTGCAATTAACAACAGACGCGGGTTTCGTGAATGGTAAAGTTTACCGTGGTTTATCGAAAGAACTGGGACAACCGCAACCGACATTTGCTCAAAAAGGCCAGCATGTGTTGCAGCAATTCAAAAAAGGGTACGCCCATGCGGCCCTCAGTGACGAACAGGTCTTGCCCATGGTGTATATTGATGCCCAACAGCACGCGCATTGGGCTTACAAAGTGAGTTTTTTAGCGCAACCTGAACAAGCTATCCCGGAACGCCCCACCGCAATTATTGAGGCTACAACTGGGAATATATTGGTGCAATGGAATGGTATTAAAACGGCTCGTACGCTGGTGAAAGGCTATGGGCAAGGCGGTAATGAAAAGTCAGGTGAAATCAGTTATGGAGTTACACGCCCACCTTTGGCAATAAGCCGTGATGATTTTCAAGGCATGTGTTACATGGAAAATGCCGATGTGCGTGTGGTGGACATGGGCTTTCAATACAAAGCCATCAATGCGCCTATGGAATTTGAATGCCCGCAAGAAATCACGCCTGGTCAAAACAGTTATTGGACGGGTTATGAAGAGGATGGGTACGATAAAATCAACGGTGCGTATTCGCCCAGCAATGATGCCATGTATGTAGGAACGATGATCCATGCCATGTACCGCGATTGGTATGCCCTGGAGCCGTTGCACAACGGAAATAAGCCGATGCAATTGCTGATGCGGGTTCATTATGGCAAGTTCTATGAAAATGCATTTTGGGATGGTCGACAAATGACGTTTGGCGATGGGGATTTATTAACCTATCCATTGGTGTCGTTGGCGATAGGTGCGCATGAAATTAGCCATGGTTTCACGGAGCAGCATTCAAACCTTGAATATTTTGGGCAATCGGGTGGCATGAATGAAGCGTTTTCTGACATGGCAGCGCAAACGGCTGAATATTATGCCTTTGGCAAAAGCAGCTGGACGATAGGTGCGGATATTTTAAAGAAAAACAGTGGTTACCCAGCGTTGCGTTACATGGATAAACCGAGTCGCGATGGGTATTCCATCGATACGGCCGATGACTACCGTCCGGGGTTGGATGTGCATTACGCCAGTGGTGTCTACAATCGTTTGTTTTATTTGCTTGCCCATCAACCTGGCTGGACTCCTCGCCAAGCGTTTGACGTCATGTTGAAAGCAAACATTGATTATTGGACACCTTATTCAACGTTTGAGGAAGGGGCTTGCGGGGTTGTTTACGCAGCCGAAGATTTGGAGTTGGCAACCGATGGCATCAAGCAGGCGTTGTCAAAAGTGGCGATTGATCATGAGGCGTGTGGGTAGAAAAATTGCCGCTCCCCTACAAGGGAGCGGAACGGTATTAATTCATTTCTTCTTCGTACTCACCAAAACAAGCCAAGCTGTTTAAGTGGGCGCGATTGAACAATGCGGCTTGCGCTTTTTCAACGTTTTCAGGTTTACCAGCCCAAATGTTCATGCAATCTTCTTGCAAGGCACGGCTGAATGAAAAGCTAATGTTCCAGGGTTGGTAACCACTGCTGTTCATCGCGTTTAAATTGGCTGTGGCTTGTTGAGGTGTTTGGCCACCGGACAAGAAATTAATGGTAGGCACAGCAGCGGGTACTGTGTTGCGGAAAACGCTCAACGTGTAATCCGCCACTTCTTCGGGTGAACTGAATGGGGTAACGTCTTTGCCGCATGTTGCCATGCTGGGTTTTAGAACCATGTGCTCTAAATCCACTTGATGAATAAACAAGGCTTTAAACAATTCATGCAACACCAGTTCAGAGGCTTCCGCACAATGTTCAATGGAGTGGTCGCCATCAATCAACACTTCAGGTTCAACAATGGGTACAATGCCGTTGGCTTGGCAGAGAGCCGCATAACGTGCCAATGTTTCGGCACCGGCTTTGATCGCCGTGAGGCTAGGGGTGTGCTCAGAAATCGAATAAACATTACGCCATTTTGCAAATTTAGCGCCTTTTTGTTTGAAATGCACAAGGCGTTCTTGCAAATCATCCAAGCCAATGGTTACTTTTTCATCGTCGGTGTTGGGAAGTGAGACCAACCCTTTGTCCAATTTGATGCCCGGTAAAATGCCTTGACGGGTGAACAAGTCAATGATGGATGTGCCGTCTTGATCTTTGTTTTCAAACGTTTCTTCAAAAAGGATGACGCCGTTTACATAAGTGCCTAATTCGGGGGTCTTGGCGATCAATAAACGATAATCACGGCGATTTTCAGCCGTGTTTGCAACACCTATGGCTTCAAAGCGTTTAGCGATTGTAGCGTTGCTTTCGTCGGCGGCCAGCAAGCCTTTGCCATCTTGTAACAAATGATCCATCGTCGCTGATAATTCATCATAAAACATGAGCGGGTCTCCTTAATTATTATTTTTGAAGCGCATTATGGCAGATGCTTGGTTATCGGGAAATATATTTTTCACGAATCACATGTTGCATGGCAAAGCCGAGATTTTTGAAATAATCGAACGATTCATCGATCATGGCCGGATTACCACATAAATAAATCAAATCTTGCTCAGGATTTAAGGCTAAATCAGGAAATGCACGCTGTACATGGCCGTGGTGTTCGTAGGTTTTTTTTCCATTTGGTTCTTCGCGGCTTAAATACGCACGAAAGGTGATGCGTGAAGAAAGGGCGGCAAAAGCGGAAAACTCTTCAGCGTACAAGACATTCTCACTTTTTTGGACCCCGAGCAACAACACAAGTTCAAGATTGGGATGGGTGTCTATGCGGTGTTTTAACTCGGATAACATGGCGCGGTAAGGCGTCACCCCGGTGCTGGTGGCAATCAATATATAGCGCTTTGGCAGGTCGTCTTTTAGCGTTAAACGTCCAAACGGTCCATTGATTTGAATGGTTTCACCGGGTTTTAGATTAAACAGTAGATCAGTTCCTGGACCACCTTCGACAAAACCTGCTGCAAATTCAATGCGATTGTTATGTGCGGGCACATTAGCGATACTGTAACTACGCCGCAAAATTTTACCCTCGCGCTCAAAATGCACGGTAATGAATTGCCCGGGGAGGTAATCGAAAGGGGAATCCTGTATGCTATCAAATATAAAATGCTTCACACTGGGCGAAAGCATGTACGATTCAGCTAAGGTGACAGGAAAGGTTTTCGGTAACATAATGGGTTCTTAATAGATAGAAAGGCCCTAATATAGGGAAAAATTTAAACATTGCAATAGTTGAGCACAATTAACTCATGAGTAATAACGATTTAGTCACAATGGTCGGTAATTTAGGCCGATCCTTGCCACAAGTACAAGCACTTGTATCTGGACTCGGTTATCTATTGGGCATTGTTTTTATTTTTGCAGCCTTGGGCAAGTGCAAAGAAATGGGGGAGCAAGGTTCGCCGCAAGGAAAAGTGTTTTCCTCGGTGGCCTATTTTTTGACAGGAGCGGCATTGCTCTACCTGCCAAGTATGCTACAAACCCTCTCTACCACCCTGTTTGGCACAAGCAACGTCTTGGAGTACGCCACCAAATACAACCCTTATGATATTTATAGTTCCATGCATCTGTTGATCCAAACCTCCGGGTTGATATGGTTTGTTCGAGGGTGTGTGTTATTGGCGCAAGCCAGTGAACCTGGGGAGCAGCATGGGCCCAAGGGTTTGACGTTTGTGTTTGCCGGTATTCTTGCCATGAATTTTGAGTCCACCATGGGCTGGTTGGATTATATATTAACGAACATGATGAACATTGTTTGGCACATTCCTGTGTTGTCGCCACCCCCTACGCCCCCACCCACGTCTTAAACTTAATCTTCTTCTCCGCAGATTTTTAAATTATTCGCTTTGGCAAAATCAAGGATAGCCTGGTAAACTTGTGGGCTTGATTCTTTTAATTTAGGATCCAGCAAAACGCATTTATAGCCATCATGGTTAACGCTGGGTTGCAGGAGCGGGGAATAGTGAATTCGACTGTTTTTAAAGCTGGCCATGGCTCCACTCATTCGCTCAGCCCAATCGCTGGGACGGAATGTCTTGCCTTGGTTTGTGACACCTTCAATCACGATTTTTTTATCAGGGGGCTTCGCCATTTTCATCATAGAATGCAAACATTTTGTGTAGTATAACATCATTTAGGGCTGTCCTGGAATGAAAGAGCACCATTATCAAGATTTAATTCAAATTTTTAACAACTGCTTTGAAACCACGTACAACACCCGCCTGGTCAAAGGCGATGATGAGCCCATATATTTACCGGCTCATGCTGATTGCGCCCACCACGCCATTGTGTTCGCTCATGGCTTTTTCAGCAGTGCGTTGCACGAATGTGCCCATTGGTTTATCGCGGGTCCCTCACGCCGCTTGCAAATCGATTATGGGTATTGGTACGTACCCGATGGCAGAACCGCAGAACAGCAAGCTATTTTCCAGCAGGTGGAAATTAAACCGCAAGCCATAGAAGCGATGTTATCCCAAGCCTGCGGTTATCGGTTTCAATTCAGCATTGATAATTTACACGGTGAAGAAAGCGATACCGCCCATTTTAAAGCGGCTGTGGCTGAGCAAATCGAGGTGTATCAACAGCAAGGCTTGCCGAAAAGGGCGGGCCTCTTTCGTGAGGCCTTGCTGGATTTTTACATTAATGTGGATTTGTGATGTTTGATGTTGGAACAACCGCTGGAGGGATTGATCCTTTTGCATTTGCTGGAGGGAAAAGAACGGAACTTTTGCCAAGTTCTTCTGCACCAATGTCATTTGTTGGCAATTGCTTAAAATTAGCATTAAGTAACTTTGCCATATGACCAGTAGAATCTTGCCGACTTTTCACGGAATCCTCTTCATTATCGGCACTTTGGTTTTCATCTGAATTCTGTTCATTCTCTTCTTGGGGGATAGACACTTCCCAGGCCACAAACTTGCAATTTTCAAGTTGTTGCCAATCAACATCGACAAGATCTTTGATTTGTAATGGCTGCAGCGAATTTTCCTGCTGAAAGGTGCGGTAGGCATTTCTAAAAGGAAGCGTTAATCCTTTATAAAGACCATTAGCGCCACCTACAATTAATCCTGGTACACCAGCATTTTCGACTCCTTTCCATGCACCGTAAGCGGTGTATGGTAGCGTGTAATATATTGCGCCGGCAAGTCCCACCACAAAACCATCCGTGCCTGAGCATGATGCATCAGTGTATCCCCGAATTTCATCAAAGTCGCTAAGCAGGACGTTGTATGCTCCTGTTAGCCCAGCACTGATTTTGTAACCAGAAAATTGTTCAAATGTTTTCGCTCCAACATTTTGTTGCATGTACGGTTGATTACCAAATAATTTTGATCGATTAAAATAATTAAAAGTCACGCCGAAATTGGCTGTGGTGGCTGCCCCACGGTAATTCTTAATAAAGCTATCTTGTATGTTGGATGTATTGGCTAGCAAAATATAACCGTTGTTAAAGCTATCGCCGGGCTTTGTCGTGCTCGCCACGGATATATAACCCTCGTTAAAACTATCTTTAGCAGGTTTTGTGCTGGCAACTGAATCGTAACCGTTTTTGAAGCTAGCCCCTGCACTGGATGTGCTTGCCAAAAGAGTGTAACCATTGTTAAAGCTATCGCCGGGCTTTGTCGTGCTCGCCACGGATGTATAACCTTCGTTAAAACTATCTTTAGCAGGTTTTGTGCTGGCGATGGAATCATAACCATTTTTGAAGCTATCCCCTGCGGTGGATGAGCTCGCTAAAAGAGTGTATCCATTGTTAAAGCTATCTTTGAACGACGTTGTGCTGGCTAACGCTCCTTTGATGGATTGGTAAACACGGGTTGCATTTTTTTTGCCGGCTACCAAGAGTGTGACAGCAGCTAAAATGCTTCCGCCCACATAACCTGTAGCTCGGCTCAAGCCATTGCCGACGACAAAAGCTGATCCGAGAATTCCGCCGAAGATTCGGCTAAAGGCATTGCCGACGACAAAAGCTGTTCCGAGAATTCCGCCGAAGATTCGGCTCAAGGCATTGCCGACGACAAAAGCTGTTCCGAGAATTCCGCCGAAGATTCGGCTAAAGGCGTTGCCCGCGACAAAAGCTGTTCCGAGAATTCCGCCGAAGATTCGGCTCAAGGCATTGCCGACGACAAAAGC
>CAZGKX010000073.1:3380-10116 GCA_964525945.1 uncultured Legionellaceae bacterium | reverse complement strand
CCCTGTGCCTCGGTACATGACCTCCCGTAAAATTGCGATGTATTCCAGTTTGTATTTTAAAATTTTGTCTTTAACGGCAGGATCGTCGCTGGCTGCATAGGTCTGGATGAATGCGCGATATTTGGCCATCTGTGCTTGAATGTCAGCATGCGACATGTCTTTGATGGCTTTCGAGACTGGTTGTGAATCAACAACACGATTGTTACCAATGGCATTGATGTATAAAAACCAGCGCTGCAATTCTTGGCGTTGTGATAACAGCAAAGGACGATCGTAATTTAAGTCCCGCATGCCATCAATGAGCTCAGCCACACGTGAGGTATCAAAATGCTCTTTTAGAGTTGCTTTACCGGTTACGGGATCGTGACGTTTGCCAAAAGGGTCACGGTCAAATTCAGCTTCCAATCGATTGATGTCCAAACCCTTGCTCAGGTTGTCTTGCAAAATGGTCAAGGAAGGGTAGTTCGGTGAGCCAAAAATAACGGCTAAGCGATTGATATCTTCTTCATCAACTGTTTTTAATCGATCGAGGCAATCGAGCATTTGATCAATGTCAAAATCGGTGTCGATTAAATCTTTTTTTGTGGCTTTCATGAGCATAGACAGCAGCGTGTGCATGAGCGGATGCTCTTCATTGAACGCGGCTTTCATCAACGGCTCGAAATCATCGGGGTATTCTTGAAATAAAGTAAGAATGCTTGTGGACAAGGTGGGGTCATCAAAGTTGTCCAACACATCCAAATGGCTGTTCAATTTTTTCAATGCGTGCAGCTCGGGCTTTTTACCGATCAATAAAGCAAGTTTGCAAGTGTAGAGATGAGGCGTTTTTTCTTTTAAATCGTGCAGTTGATCGATATAGTCCACCAACCCATTGGCATCTACTTGGGCATAGGCCGCCGCCAATTGGGTGATAAGTCCATTCTCAGCATCATTTAGGCCCAATTTCAATTGAGTATTTTTATCAAACACGCTGGCTAATAGGATAAGCAAACTATCTTGCGACAGTGCCGGTGTTGAAAAAAAATCAGTAAATGTTGTCAGGGGAAAAGATTCTGAATTCTGGTAGTGGTTGGTAAATACCGTGGTTATTTCCGATAACACATCGAAACGGTATTCTTTCAAAAGAGCATAGTTTTCCAGCAACAGCACCACACGGCTATAATCATTGGGCCAACGTTTCCGAATGGTTTGTAAATTTAACAAAAACTGTTGAATGTGGGTGACTTCCTTCGCGAATTTATCGCAGTACACATCAAAGTCGCTTTCCTTTTTGAGGGGATGAGGTATTTGGTAGCGCACAATACGCTCAATTAACTGGGTATCCTGAGGGGATGCACCGATGTTTTTTATACCACCCTTGATTGTTTCATCATAAATGGTGGTTAATATATTTTTAACCCTAGCCTCTACCGCGCCTCGAATGGGCTCTGGGATATTTTTTATATAAGGTAATTCGTTCATCAGGGTTGCCGGGCCTGCGGGGCTTTTTAAGGTATCAATAAAATCAGCGTAACCCGTTAAGAAATCATCTTTATATTGAGCAGGGATAAGCCATGACAACATATCTTTATAGGATTCTAATGTTTTTATAATCTCTGTCATGTGTTGAGCAATAATCGCCTCCAAGCTTCCGGCTGTTGTAGACGGCGGGGGCGGGGCGATTTTACTGGTCATCAATAACGTGCTAGGGAATTGATTTTGAACAAGCTGCATCAAATCAGTGAAATCAGGCGTGGTGCTTTGGCCCGCGATCGCTGCAATAACGGCAATCATGTCATCCAATGCGGGTAAATCGGTAGAGTTTTCCACATCAATCTGGCTTAAAACCTCGATGAGGTTGTCGGTCAACTCTTTGCCATGGATCCGTTTGCAATCGGCAACATGCTGGTAAAGACGATTTAATTTGGCAACAATATTACTGGGATCGACGCCATCCTTTTTACAAACAACCAATAAACGGGTCAGTTTTGCTCGTAACGACGCATCTTGAGGAAAATATTGAGGGCGCATGTCCTGCACACGTTTATAAGCTTTGGGTCCAAAGGCATCGGCGATGTCCACTAAGCCATACAGCAGGTAGCTCAAGCCAAAGCCATTATTGTTTTTCGATAGGATCATCAAGGCGTCAATGAAATGATTGGCCTTGTCCGCATAACTATCAATCAATACTTCAATGGCTGCGATTTTCTGTTCGGTGCCTTTTGACAAAAGATTACGGCCTAATAGACCATAGGTGGTTTCCAAAAGATTTGTATCTAGACCATCAAGCCCTGGCTCCTTGTCGGTCAATGTGGTGATCTGTGCTATTTCGGCAAGGGTGGGTTTAATCGGCAGATCGTCGAAATGTTTCGCACTTAAGATCCATATTTGCAAAATATTAAGTTTTTTGCCATCTGGGAAGTGTTGAAACGATGCCAACAAAGCATCGATATCGAGTTGTAACGTTCTTTTGGCGCGCTTACCTGCGCCAAATAAGACTATCAATGTTAAAAGACTATTAAAAACATCTTGTGACAGCGGATCTTTGACTGTTGTTGTGAACGGCCGACATTTCTCAAACACGTCATCGTATTCGGATAACGGGGCTCGTTGCTTCAAGGTGCCAAGATAACGCAACAACAGTGTACGTTTTTCATCGGTAAAACTTGTGTTTTGAAATGCGCTGTAAACATTGTTTTTATTGGGTCGATAATCAAATCCTTGTTCATTTTTCGGTGGTTTTAGACGAGTGGTGGAAAGTTTCATGCCACCTGAAACAGATTTAAATCCTTCATAACGCATGGCATAAAAAGGACCATCTGCGATCGCTAAATTAGGCAGTGCGTTGTACAGTTCTGCTGGGTCATGGGCTTTTTGTAACATGGTGAGCATGTAATCCAGCCCTACACGCATGTCTTTTACATCTTTTAAAGGGCAGCCTGAGGACAGGTTAATTTGCGGGAATTTTTCGCTCATTTCATTGTTAAAATAAACAAAAGCCTGGGTGAGTTCGGATAAGCTGGCCCAACGTTGCCCAGGGATGACTTGTTTGAGGGATGAATCGGCTACTGACACAATTTTAACGCCGGGTTGCTTGGTCAAAGAAAACCACCAGTTAGCTTGAGCATCGGTAAAGGTTAAAATTTGCTCCAAGGCATCCATCGACGCTTGGGTGGTTAATTCATTTAAATTTGCAGAGGGGTCAATAAAACAGGTTTTGAACTGGTCGAAAAATTCATCGCCTCTTATTTTTTTAATTTGTTGCAACTTATCAAGCAGTGCACCCAGAGGGTCAACGCCTTGTTCGTACAGAATTTCTGCAAAAGCGCTGATATTGTCGGCGTTGAGCGATTTTCCGAATAAAAGATCAAGCTGTTGTAGGGTGCGTTTAGCCACTTCATCGCTGGTGCGTCCTTCAATAAATGCACTGAGAATTTGTTGGCGTTGTCCAATCGAAAGAACGTTGAGATCCGTTTGTTTAAGATTAAAAAAATGGCTGATGCATGCATCAAGATCAGGTTTTCTTTGAAAAATATAATGCCCGTAAAGAGTGGTGTGCAACACCTGAGCTTGTTTTGCATTGATGAATTGTGAGGTGTCACCCCCCCATTGATTGGCTGGAGTGGGGCGCGTAAATGAGGGAGTTAAGGGAGAGCGATTGCTGTTCACGTTTGGATTTAATGGGTTATAAACCAATATGACGCCATCTTTATCGGCCCTTAGTGCAAAACCATCAGGCAAATTATCAGGATGAAAAGGAAATTGCGCATCTTCCAAGTGCTCAATTAAAAATTTAGCCGCAGATATGGTTATTTTTTTAATACCGTATTTGAATGCATTCCTATGCTCGCCAATAAAAGCATCCCAACAAGTGCTTGCTTTGAGGCCTTGGTAGCGTTCATTGATGAAGCCTTGCATATTAGCAATGAAATCATCGCGATTGTAAGCGGCTTCTTTGCTGGTATAGTCAAAAAAGCGCTCTTCGTGCACTTCATCCTCGATCACCTCGTCTTCGGGGAGACCGGTTTGCACTTGTTGTTGAATATGTTGTTGTTGTTGAACCTGCACTTCACTTTCTAAATCATCCAAGGAATTTTTGCCTAGAATGGCTTGACCAATTTTTCCCAATAGGAGGACTTCATCGTTTAGAGTGCTGTCTTCGTCTGACGTTTCTTCTTCACTCTCTTCGACGTTGATGTGTGGTTGACGTTTATTGGTAAGAATAATATTTTCAAGTTGGAGTAGTTTTTGTTGTATTTCAGCATCATCGGTCGTTGATAATTTGGGTGAAAAAGCCAATAACGTCGTGATATGTTCGTCCTCAGCCAACATAATCAATCGGTCGATATCTTCCGATGTTAAACCTTTCAATGACTGTGTATTGATTTCCAAACGTTTGATTTGATGTTGACTCAGTAAGGGCAATAACACCAGCAACTCATGGACCAACTCATCGGGAAGTAACGTTTCTAAGGAATTAATGGTGACATTAAATTCACTAAAACAAGAGCAGGTGACAGCGGAGCTGAAATGGTGTGTTAAGGTTTGAAGCAAGTTCAACCCCTCACTTACAGCGGAAGTGGAATTTAATAAATTAGCGGTGCTAAAACGTTGGTATGGAAAATTATTCCGGGAAAACGACGTTTTATGGTGCGCCATATAGTCCAAAAGCTTGGCCATACCAAACGCACCAAGCCTTTGTAATTGCTCATCGTGTGTTGCATCCTGGCCTTTAAAAAAATCAAACAATCCGTGACGGGGATGATGCGGAATATTAAATAAAATGGCTTTGAACAAAGCGCCCCAGGGGTCGCGTTTTTTGAGTTGCTCATCGTCTACGTCGTAAAATTGTTTGAGCAATTGGTTTCTGGCACGCATTCTCTCAAGATCAAGGTCTAACCGATGATCTTGATTAACCACCCTAATGGTGGGCACGAGAAGATCAATGTTGTCAGAGATCTCCGCTATTTGTTGATCACTGAATACGGTTGTGCCGTTTAAATAAAGAACATCCAAGTTCTTTTTGGCATTGATGGTATCAAATATAGCCCGCAATACGGCTTGCTGATCCTGTTTTTGAAACTCTTCTAATGCCAGAAGCGTTGATAAATCCACTGTTGCTGCATCATCGAGATCCAATTCAATCTGGGCATCAATGAACTTTCGAAGCTTGTTCATGGCCCTTTTGTTCTGAGCAAGTTTCTTTAGGTGTGTGGCATCAAGATTGGTAGGCTGTGTGTACCGTGATTCTGGTTGATCATAAATCAACAACTGGCCTTCGATGAGGGTGGGATCAATCACGCAGACATCTGGCTCCGAACCTGTTTGAAACACGTCGGTCAAATGGCTGTTGTTTAATTTTATCAGCTCTGCTTGTTGCGTGGTGAAAGGCTGACGTTCGAGCAATATTTTATAAATAAAATTACGAATTTCTGCAACGGTTTTGCAACCGATAAATGCTTGGTAGTCTGGGGTTGACGTTAAAGCTCCGACTCGGATCAAGTCATTGACAAGGCCTTGCAAGGCTCGATAACCACAGGTGAAACTATCGGTACTTTGTTCTCCCGAGGCTTGTATCAGAATCTTTGGTGCATTGCATTCTGGAAAAGCTTGGTAAATCTTGGCGACATTGGTGAGTGAATAACCGCCAATTTGTTCGCGATAAAGGAGACTATCCTCAATCACTTTTTTGATTTTATGTGCATTGAGCGAAGGAAGACTGTCGTTATAGTTGGCCGTAATGAGTGGTGGTGTTTGGCGTGGGTCCACTTCAATCATCAAGCGGGTCCAATGCTTTCCGCGTGACGTTAGGCTGCTGTGATCATCTTCACCTAAATTGACAATCAATGGGATAAAATACGGTGTTTTAGGGTTGTCCAATTCATGTTTCTGGCGCTCAAAATGGATGGCAAGGCCAATGTCATCTGCTTTCAAACGCACCACTTGAATATTTTGTTCGCTCAAATCCAACAACGGTATAGCACGTTTAATGTCAACATCCGTCAGCCATTCGTTGTGTTTTAATTTCCCAGCCAAAAACTTTTCCACGACCCCCGGTAGTTCGGCATCGTTTGGGTTGTAAAACACTTGGGATTTGCGGCTATTTTTCCAGGCCAGCCAAGTTTCTTTCGCCGCCAATTCATTAAAGCCAAGGGTGAAGGTTTCAATGATTTCGTCGGCATGTGCTGTGATTTCAAGGTGCTTAATAAAAACAGCATAAAATGTCGCAAAATCATTCAGTGTTGTTTGTAACGTTTGTTCATTTTCAACCATCAATGGGCCTAATGGCAGGTAGGCATCATGTTCAATTTCAAATTGTTGTAGCCCAGAAATCAAGGCATCTTGCTCTTGAATGTCGTAATAAGGATCATTGGTTTTCAAAAGCTCATAAAAAAACGCCAATGGTTCTTGAATAGGGATTTCAGCCATTTTTTTTGCTAAATCATTGGTATTCAATTGGGCAATGCCCGCTATAGCGTCAGGCGTAATCGCATTGCTGGCCACAGCTTGATGCAACCTTACGAGCCGTTGGACAAAAATACCTACATTGTGGTTATGAAGATCATCAAAAAGGGATGGCATACGCTCTCTTTTGTTTTTAAACAGTACACTTTCGCTAAATATAGCACAGCTGGCGTGTAGTGACGAGTGGCTGGTAAAAATATTTTGGTTGCAGCATAAATGGGTGGTTGGTCATTCTATATTATGGTAAAATACTCACCATATTTTCATATGGGCATGGTCGAGTATGACTATC
>CAZGKX010000073.1:0-3370 GCA_964525945.1 uncultured Legionellaceae bacterium | reverse complement strand
ATCGATTACCAGCAATTTGAGCAACGCAAACAAGATCACATTGAGCTGGCTTTGATGCAAGCCAATCAGGCGGAAGAGTTTAACGCCTTTGATAGTGTGGCATTGATGCATGAAGCATTGCCTGATCTTGATTTTAAAGACATAGATATCCATTGCACACGTTTCAAGAAAACGGTAGCCAAGCCTTTTTTAGTCAGCTCCATGACGGCTGGTCATCTGAATGCTGACGCCATCAATCGTCATCTGCTGTCCGCATGCGCGCAAAGCGGCTGGACTATGGGAGTGGGCTCGCAACGTCGAGAATTAACCGATCCGCAGGCTGCTTTTGCTTGGCAACCGTTACGGCGTGATTTTCCCAACGTTTCTTTGTTGAGCAACATTGGCATTGCCCAATTGATTTCAACCCCTATCGATGCCATTAAACGCTTGCTTGACAACTTGCAAGCCGATGCCTTGATCGTGCATTGCAACCCTTTGCAAGAATGCATTCAACCGGAAGGTACGCCTTTTTATAAAGGTTGTTGGGAGGTATTGGCCAATGCGGTGCAGGAATTAACACTCCCGGTTGTTGTGAAAGAAACGGGTTGCGGTTTTTCTCGTCTCACTTTACAGCGCTTGAATGATATGGGTGTTGCGGCAGTTGACGTCAGTGGCCTGGGAGGGACGCATTGGGGACGTATTGAAGGCCATCGAGCGATGGATGAACCGATGCGCCATAGAGCGTCTGCAACGTTCCGTGGTTGGGGAATCAATACGGTTGATAGTGTTTCTTCAGCAGCGGCTCTCAATCCAACCTTTGAAATTTGGGGCTCCGGTGGGGTTCGACATGGCTTGGATGCGGCTAAACTTTTTGCATTGGGAGCAACCACGGTTGGTTTTGCTAAACCGCTCTTAAAGCCGGCGTTAAATTCCACGGCGGCCGTGTTGGAAGAAATGTCACTGATTGAGTATGAATTAAAAGTTGCTATGTTTTGTACGGGTAGCCGTGTTTTGCGAGATTTAAAGGAGAAGGCATGTCGTTAGTCAAGAATGCCAGTCAGTTGTTTCAGGGATTTTCTAAATTAAGCAGAGAGGAACGTTTTCAACGCCTTTTGGCGTTAGGAGCAATGACCGAAGAAGATGTTGCTTATTTGCAGCAAGGCGGCATTCAAGACATGAATTTAGCCGATAAACTGATTGAAAATGTCATTGGTTATTTTCAATTGCCGCTCGGCGTTGCCACCAATTTCCGTATTGATGGTCGTGATTACATCATTCCGATGGCGGTGGAAGAGACCTCGATTATTGCCGCATTGTCTAAAACAGCGCGTTGGATCAGGCAACATGGCGAAATCACCACCCAGGTCTCCGGTGAATGCATTACCGGGCAAATTCAGTTGGCCGTGGTGCACGATTTTGAGCGGTTTTCTAAAATTTTCAATGGTCAAACGTGGTGGGGGTGTGGTTGATTTAACCCTGCGCTCTTTGCAACGACCCGATGGTCAGACCATGGCGATTGTGCATTTGGCCATGAACAGCTGTGATGCCATGGGCGCGAACATCATCAATCAGGTTTTGGAGTATTTAAAAAATCCGATTGAAGCCTTAACCGGCGAACGCGTCACCATGTGTATTTTGTCCAATTTAAATGATCAAAAATTAACGACAGCGCGCGTGTTGATTCGAAATGTTGAGCCTGAGCTAGGAGAGCGTTTGCAAGAAGCCTCTTTGTTTGCCGAGATGGATCCTTATCGTGCGGCAACGCATAACAAAGGGGTGATGAACGGTATTGATCCTGTTTTAATTGCCACCGGTAATGATTGGCGTGCTGTTGAGGCAGGCGTTCATGCTTATGCTTCGCGGCAAGGGCGTTATCAGGCGATCACCCATTGGCGTTATCAAGACGGCGTGTTGAGCGGTGAATTAACGGCCCCGATTATTGTCGGTACTGTGGGTGGTGTTACTGCACTGCATCCTACCGCCAGGATGTGTTTAGGCATGATGGCCATCGACTCAGCCAATCAATTGTCCAGCGTTATTGCCGCGGTTGGCTTGGTGCAAAATTTAGGCGCCATAACGGCATTGTGCACCGAAGGCATTATCCAAGGCCACATGAAATTGCATTTGGACAATTTACTTTTGGTTGCTGGAGCCACCGAAGTGGAAGTACCCTTGCTTAAAAAACGTTTGCAACAATGGTTAAGCATTCACAAGCGCGTGAGTTTAAGCCATGCACGTGAGTTGTTGGCCGAAATTCGCGAGTCGCACTTCGCATTAAGTTTGCCGAAATGATGAAATGGTGCATGCCAGCTAAAACATTCATGATCGGGGAATATGCCGCCATTGCTGGTGCTCCTGCTTTTGTGTTAACCACATCCCCTTGTTTTGAACTCGCATTGTGTGAACAACCCGGATTACACGGCATACATCCAGACTCACCTGCAGGACAATGGTGGCAAACCCAAAACAATAACGACGTCGGCTTGCAATGGTTTGATCCATACCAAGGGCGGGGTGGCTTGGGTGCTTCGAGTGCTCAATTCGTGGGCGTTTTTTTTGCGCATCATTATTTACAGCACACAGTTGTTGAATCCACCGAACTTTTAAATGCTTATTTTCAATCCGCGTGGCACGGGATCGGCGCGCGCCCCAGCGGCTATGATGTATTGGCGCAAATGTCGCACGGCTGTGTGTACGTGGACCCATTAACGAGCCAGCCTCGTACGTGGCCTTTTTCGGACCTTTCATTTCTTTTATTGCACACCGGGCAAAAATTAGCGACCCATCATCATTTACAAGCCCTCACGTTGCCCCAGCAATTAAATCGATTAACGCAGCTGGTGGATGAGGCAACATTGGCCTTTGAAACCGCCGATAGTTACCGTTTGGTTGCCACCATAAATGCTTATCATCAACAATTAGCACAAATGAATTTAGTGGCCACGCACACGCTCAATTGCATTGATGATTTAAAAAAACAAGATGATGTGTTAGCCATTAAAGGCTGTGGAGCCATGGGGGCTGATGTATTGTTCGTTTTAACCCCCACAGACCGCGTGCAACGCTTATCTCAGCATCTAAACGATTTAGGGTTCAACATTCTAGCAACACTGAATGATTTGCATACGTCGAGTTTGCAAAATAATCCAAAAACCTCTTGATTTTTTACCTTAATCCGGTATGATTCCAACCTCTTTGGGGCCGTTAGCTCAGTCGGTAGAGCAGGAGGCTTTTAACCTCTGTGTCGTAAGTTCGATTCTTACACGGCCCACCAAATTCCAAAGACCACGCCTTTTTTATTAAAATTATTAAAGGGCCGTTAGCTCAGTCGGTAGAGCAGGCGGCTGTTAACCCCTGTGTCGTAAGCTCGATTCTTACACGGCCCACCATT
>CAZGKX010000072.1:9218-10242 GCA_964525945.1 uncultured Legionellaceae bacterium | reverse complement strand
ACCACGGGAACTGGTGTGGTTATTGGGCATGGGATTGTTTGTGTTGTTGATGGCTGAGGCTTTTTTTGGTTATTTATTGCCTTGGGGGCAGATGTCCTATTGGGCAGCACAAGTCATTACGTCGTTGTTCAGTGCCATTCCCTACGTGGGTGATACGCTTGTGACCTGGGTGCGAGGGGATTTTGCGGTTGGCAATGCCACATTGCAACGTTTTTTTGCGTTACATGTGATTGGTGTGCCCTTGTTGATTGTGTTGTTGGTGTTTTTGCACCTCATTGCTCTGCATAAAGTGGGGTCGAATAACCCTGACGGTGTAGACATATACAAAACGCTCGATGAAAACGGTCGTCCGCTAGACGGGATTCCTTTTCATCCCTATTATGTCATAAAAGATTTTATGGGCGTTATTGTCTTTTTGATTGTTTTTTTTACGGTTGTTTGCTTCTTTCCTGACATGGGTGGCCTCTTTTTAGAGCCAGAAAACTTTACACCTGCCAATCCGTTGATCACGCCCGAACAGATCAAGCCGGCATGGTATATGGCACCATTTTATGCGATGTTGCGGGCCATCCCTGATAAATTAGGGGGTGTTGTTACGATGAGTGGGGCGGTCCTTATTTTATTGTTTATGCCGTGGTTGGATAAAAGTCCTGTGCGCTCGATGCGTTACAAAGGAGTCTATTCTCAGTATGCCCTGAAAGGATTGGTGGTGAGTTTCATTGTGTTGGGGTATTTGGGAACCCGAGAAATAACGCCGCTGACGTTGATGGCAGCGAGAATGTGCACGTTGTTCTACTTCGCCTATTTTATTTTGATGCCTTATTACACTCGCCATGAACCCTGTAAAATGTTACCTGAGCGATTGACTGGATGAGAACCCAAACCCTGGTTTTGTTATGGATCATGTTGATTGCCATGGGCGGCGGGGCATATGGCATGCCCGCAAATCAAACCAAAGTGCGGCAGGGAGCGTTGTTGTTTATCAATAACTGCTCAGGTTGTCATGGGTTACGCTATATGCGTT
>CAZGKX010000072.1:0-9208 GCA_964525945.1 uncultured Legionellaceae bacterium | reverse complement strand
ATGACCTGAAATTGGATGCGGCGTTGTTTGCGCCCCGCCCCTTGAATCAAACAATAATGCCCAGCATGCCCGCAAAGGATGCAAAACAATGGTTTGGTGAACCACCTCCCGATTTATCCTTAATTGCAAAAGCCCGTGGGGCCCATTGGTTGCAGGCCTATTTAAAAGGCTTTTATGCGGACACCCACCGTCCGTTTGGTGCCAATAACACGGTATACCGCAATGTGAACATGCCTAATATTTTGGCACCTTTGCAAGCTGAATTAAGTCCACAAGCCTTTGCCCAAACGATCGATGAATTGGTGGTTTTTTTAGAATACGCCGCTGAGCCCAAAAAATTAATTCGATACCATTTGGGTTTTGGCGTTATTATCTTTTTAGGATTGCTTTTACTTGTAGTTTACCCATTAAAACGATTATATTGGCAAAATATTAACTGATTTCGGCACGATGTAATAAAATGTGGTAAAATAGTGACCTGTAAAAGATTACGTGAACAAAGGAGTTATGAATGGCTATTGTTGCAAAACGTACTATCATGTCTTTATATTCGGAAAATGATGACATTTATAGTCACCAGGTTCGAATTGTTTTAGCGGAAAAAGGGGTTAATGTTGAAATTATGCCAATTAAACAAGGCGAAGCGACCAGCGATTTATTAGCTGTCAATCCTTACGGCACTGTCCCCACTTTGATTGACCGTGATTTGGTGTTGTACGAAGCACGCATCATCATGGAATATTTGGACGAACGTTTTCCTCACCCTCCCTTACTACCGGTCTACCCAGTTGCTCGTGCCGAAACACGTAAAATGATGCATCGAATTGAGCAAGATTGGTATTCTCTGATGTTACGCATTCAACAAAACGACAATGCCGAAGCGGCGCGAGAGTTGTTGCTGGAGAGTTTGAACGGCCTAGAACCTGTTTTTGCCGACAAGCCTTATTTTTTGAGCGATGAATTTTCGTTGTTGGATTGTGCGTTGGCCCCTTTATTATGGCGTCTTCCACAATTAGGTGTGGAAATTTCTGCGCAATCAAAAGGATTGCAGGCTTATATGCAACGTTTATTTAAACGGGAATCATTTCAAGTCAGTTTAACAGAAGCTGAGAGGCAGCTAAGGGCAGCGTAATCATGACAATGACGTCGAATAAACCTTATTTTATCCGTGCCATTTATGATTGGATTGTGGATAATGATTTGACGCCTTATCTATTGGTAAATGCTGAATATCCTGAGGTAGAAGTACCTCAGGAGCATGTCAACAGTGGGCGTATCGTATTAAACATTTCCCCCAAAGCATGCCGAGGTTTGCATTTAGAAAATGATAGAATCGTTTTTACAGCGCGATTTTCGGGCAAAACCACTCAAATCTATTTAAGACCTGCTGCTGTTATGGCGATTTACGCCAAAGAAAATGGCCGTGGTATGGAATTTGGCGCTGAATATGACGAGCCGCCACCGGCTGAGTCTGGGGGGGCCGCAACCACGTCGCGATCCAGAGGCAAACCTGCCTTAAAACTTGTTAAGCAAGACAAACCCAGCGATGATTGATTCCAAGACGAGCCTGTACAGCACCAAACAGATTCGTTTATGTGAACAAAATGCCGCTGAAGTCCTTGGCCTAACAGCAGACGAATTGATGCAACGCGCAGGAAATGCTGCGTTTCGCACGTTCTTAATGCTCTACCCTAACGTAAAGACCATCGCAGTTTTTTGTGGGGCCGGCAACAACGGCGGCGATGGTTATGTGTTCGCAGAGAAAGCCCATTGCCATGGGCTTTCTGTCATTGTTTACCCCTTAAAACCTTACTTAGACTTACCTCCATCTGCAAAACATGCGGCGTTATCGGCCTTGGCTGCTGGTGTTGCTTGTCTATTGCCAGAAGATAACATTGCTGACGACGTGGAATTGATTGTGGACGCCTTGTTGGGCATTGGTTTGGCTGGCCCAATGACGGCTGCCTACGCCCAGGCAATTTGCTTAATCAATGACAGTGGCTTGCCGGTGCTCGCAATGGACATACCTTCTGGTTTGCATGCTGATACGGGGAGAATCGCGGGAGTTTGCGTACAGGCGTCAGTAACAACGACGTTTATTGGCCGTAAATTGGGGATGTACACGGCCGATGGACCTGATTATTGTGGGAAAATTGTTTGCCATGATTTACAATTAACGAGTTTGTTGGCAGCGATACAGCCTGCTGGTTCTTTGCTTGATGAGAATATATTAAATACATTGCCGGCGCGTCGCAAAAATTCGCACAAGGGGATGTATGGCCATGTGCTTGTCATTGGTGGCAACCTCGGCATGCCAGGTGCGGTTTGGTTGGCGGCCATGGCGGCTCTTCATGTGGGGGCTGGGGCAGTCACTGTCGCAACTCGACGTGAATGTGTGTATGAGGCGTTGTCTCTTTTACCGGAAGCCATGGTTTACACGGTTGATGATGCGACGGCATTGCAGCCTCTGTTGGCCAAGGCCACTGTTTGTATCATAGGTCCAGGTCTTGGAGATGATCAATGGGCACAAGGATTATTTCGAGCCGCGATGGCAGCTCAATTGCCGTTGGTTTTGGATGCTTCTGCATTGCGGTTATTAGCGGACTCTCCCCAGCATGATGATCATTGGATTCTAACGCCGCACCCAGGGGAAGCTGCAGCATTATTGGCTTGCAGTGCGGCGCAAATTCAAGATGAGCGGGTATCGGCTTCGCAACGTATTCAAAAACAATACGGCGGATGCGTGGTGTTAAAAGGTGCGGGAACCGTGGTGAATACGGGTGCGCAAGTGGCCATTTGCAATGCCGGCAATCCAGGCATGGCCTCCGCCGGAATGGGGGATGTTTTAACAGGGATCCTGGGTGGATTGTTAGCGCAAGGTCTGTTGCTGGATAAAGCTGCTTTATTGGGAGTGTGGTTGCATGCGCGCGCTGGTGATGATGCCGGAGATGTTGTGGGGCAACGTGGTTTAAGGGCAAGCGATTTAATGCCTTATTTGAGGCGATTAGTGAATTGATGGAAAAAATAATCAAAGGATTGCCAACAGAACAGGCGAGCCAAAATTTTGCAGATCAACTGGCTGAAAAACTCACTGCACCGTTGGTTATGACGTTCAGTGGTGAAATTGGTGCTGGCAAAACCACTTTGATCAGGGCCATGTTGCGCAGTTTGGGCATCACATCAGCCATTAAAAGCCCCACGTTTTCGTTGGTTGAAAGTTACTCTTGTCGGGCTATGGACATTCATCATTTTGACTTGTACCGTATTCATGATGTGAGTGAATTAGAGTTTATCGGGTTTCGGGATTATTTTTCTCCAAATGCGATTTGTTGCATTGAATGGCCAGAACGTTTAGTGAATTATTTTGAGCAGATTGATCTTGCTTTTTCATTGTCATTAAAAGGAACGGGTCGTGCATTGGAAGGGCGTGCCTTGAGTGCAGCAGGAGCTGCTATTTTATTAAGTGTTGCAGGAAACTGACGATGATGAAACGTTTTCTAATGATGATGGCCCTCATGGGTCTGGTGACGATGGCATGGCCTGCTCGTTTGCAATCCTTGGTGATAAACGATCAAACAGGTAAAACATCGATTTTATGCGCATTTGATGGCGGTTTCGTTCAAAAAACATTTCTGTTAACGCACCCTGATCGGCTGGTTGTTGATTTAATGCAAACCACCACCACCATTAATCCGCAGGCCATTCGTGTTGGTCAAGGTATGATCTTGCGAGTGCGCAGCGGACGTCCCAATCCAACCACACTACGGTTGGTGTTTGATATCCGTGACGTTGTCCAATACAAAACGACATGGTGGCAACCTTCCAACATGAGTCAACGTGGTTTGCGTATTGATTTAGAAAAAAAATTACCTGGGCAATTGGCAAAACAACCCGTTGTCAAAAACTGGCCGCAACGCGTGGCAAGCATACCGCCCTCCGCCAATGGCCGTACGGCTTTGCCAATATTGCCTGTTTCCACTGCAAAAACCACGTCTGCGTTTCGAACTCCTATTCGTGTGCATGCACCACCTACAACGTTGCGCGATGTGGTTGTGGTCATTGATCCTGGTCACGGCGGCAAGGACCCAGGAGCCATTGGACCGCGCCGCAATGCCGAAAAGCATGTGGTGCTCGCCATTTCTCAAAAATTAAAGCAAATAATTGACAAGCAACCTGGCATGCGCGCAGTTTTAACGCGTAACGGTGATTATTACATCGGATTAAGAGAGCGCATGAAAATTGCTCGCAAATACAACGCGGATATTTTTGTGGCCATTCATGCCGATGCTTTTGTGAACCCCAATTCCAACGGCGCTTCCGTTTTTGCGCTGTCGCAGACTGGAGCCACCAGTGAAGCTGCCCGCTGGCTTGCTGAAAAAGAAAATTATTCGGAGTTAGGTGGGGTCGATTTATCGGGGCTGGATGATCGCAATGGCGTGATTCGAACGGTTCTTATCGATCTGTCGCAGACGGCCACCATCGGCGCGAGTGTGCATATGGGCAGCCATGTATTGCGTGGTTTGGATCGAATCACCACATTGCATAACCACAAAGTGGAACAGGCGCGGTTCATGGTTCTGAAGTCGCCAGATATTCCTTCGATTTTAATTGAAACGGGGTTTATTTCTAATCCTCGCGAAGAACGCAACTTAACCAGCCAAGCGTATCAAATGCAACTGACGCGCGCCATTTTTGATGGCTTGAAAAGCTATTTTTGGGATTACCCTCCGCATGGCACAAGGGTAGAGGCCATGGCCAACACCAAAACCCGACACATGGTCCGTTTTGGTGAAACGTTGCCGTCCATTGCGTCGCGCTACAGCGTCACGGTGTCGGCATTGCAAGCGGTCAATCACCTTTCTGGCACGAAAGTATGGCCAGGGCAAACCATTAATATTCCCGCATCATGGGGATAGAATTACCACGCATTCATCACTTGTCCTTGACTGTGGCCAATCAAATTGCCGCAGGCGAAGTGATTGAGCGCCCCGCGTCAGTGGTCAAAGAATTGTTGGAAAATGCGCTGGATGCAACTGCCGATGCTATTGTGCTTGATATTGGGTTTGGTGGGTTAAATCACATCAAAATCAGCGACAATGGCCAGGGCATTTGCGCCGACGATTTGCCGCTGGCAATCGCCCCACACGCGACCAGCAAAATCACCGACTTAAATGATTTGTATGCAATTTCCAGCATGGGTTTTCGCGGGGAAGCACTGGCCAGTATTGCCGCGGTCTCGCGTTTCTCCATTTGTTCGCGACCTGCGACCCAACCCCATGCCATGGTGTTGTCCAATGACGAGAAACAACTACTTTTGCCTTGTGCTCGTAATCAAGGCACCACTGTTGAGGTGCGGGATTTATTTTTTAATGTCCCCGTGCGTAAAAAATTTCTTAAAACGGCACAAAGCGAATATTTAGCCATAGAAGCAGTGGTAAAGCGCTTTGCCTTAAGCGCGCCGCATATCGCAATCACCTTAAAGCATAACGAGAAACAGATGTTGCTGTTGCCGGCAGCCCATACGGAACAAACAACACGGGCCAGGGTACAAAAACTGCTGGGCAAAGCATTTTTGGATCACTCTTGTTCTATGGATGTATCACGCGCTGGCATGCACTTAAGGGGGTGGATCAGCTCTGCTTTATACCAACGCAATCAAAATGACAAACAATGGGTTTATGTGAACCAACGCATGGTGAAAGATAAGCTTATTTTACATGCCATTAAACAAGCGTATGAGCCGATTCTTTACCCGGGCAAACAGCCTGCTTGTTTGTTGTATTTAACCATTCTTGGTGATGAGGTTGATGTCAATGTGCATCCCACTAAGCATGAAGTGCGTTTTCAACAACCTCGTCTTGTGCACGATTTTGTCACATCGCAAATCGCGCAGACTTTAGCCGTTGATCACAGCAGTAGTGATTTACCCAGGGAAAATTTGCATTCGCCCCTGAAATTGATGGAAACAAACCCACCCTTTCATAAAATCCAAGCGGAAGCACCACTTTACCCTGCCACAGCATTCAATACGGCAAAACAGCATGCAGATCATGCTGTTTTATGCATATTAAATCCACACTTTGCGATTGTGCGTTTGCGTAATGATTCTTATTTGGTCAACATGAAGGCGCTGCAGCAGCATTTTTTACAACATGGTGTAATGATGGAAGCTTTACCCCTTAAATCTCGTCCATTGTTGGTGCCTGTGACCTTCACCATTGCGCAAGAGCGTTTGGCATGGTTTGAACAACAGCAAGATCAATTTGCAGAATATGGTGTTCATTTTGATTTTGTCAGCGACACCAAAATTATGGTGAGGACAATTCCCTTGTTGTTGCCCGCTCTTGATTTGGAGCGATTGTTTACTTGTATGCCCGGGGTCGAGCACTCTCAATTTAGGGCAACGTTGTTAGCCTGCCAGTCATTCGATGCTCAGCAATTAAGCGCCGATGAACAAGAAAATTTACTCATTTATTGGCATGAGCAGCAATCAACCTCCGATGCAGTGCGATCCTTTTGCCTTTGTTTGAATGAAAAAAACTGTGAGAAAATATTGAAATGAGCTTGCCTATTATTTGTTTAATGGGGCCTACTGCTTCGGGGAAAACAGCGCTTGCATGCCAGCTTGCACAGCATTTTCCATGCGAAATTATCAGTGTCGATTCCGCTCTGATCTACCGCGGCATGAACATTGGTACTGCCAAACCGGATGACCAAATTTTAGCACAGGCTCCCCACCATTTAATTGATATTATGGACCCACCTGATTCGTATTCGGCCGCGCAATTTTGTGCAGATGCCATGGGCCATTGCCAACGGATCCATGCTCAAGGCAAAATTCCGTTGTTGGTAGGAGGCACCATGATGTATTTTCGTGCTCTGCAACAAGGGTTATCGGCGTTACCAGCGGCAGATGAGCGACTTCGCTTGCAATTGTCGGAGCAAGCAAAGCAGCACGGTTGGGATCATATGCATCAATGGTTAAGTCAAATTGATGCAGAAACTGCGGCCAGAGTGCACCCTCATGATAGCCAACGTATCCAGCGTGCCTTGGAAGTTTACCAATTAACCGGTCAACCCATGTCTGTCTACTTAAAGCAGCAAAACCAGGGCAATATTGAGGGCTCATTTTTAAATATTATTTTGTTTCCTGAAGACAGAGCATGGTTGCATGCGCGCATCGCTCTGCGCTTTGTAGACATGTTAAAGCAAGGCTTTATTGATGAGGTTCAGCAGTTGCTCTCGCAATGGCACTTAACGGAAATGCACCCATCGATGCGTGCGGTTGGTTACCGGCAAATTATGGAGTATTTACAAGGAAAATTTGATCACAATCTTGTGGCAGATAAAGGCATCGCTGCTACGCGACAACTGGCAAAACGTCAACTGACCTGGCTACGTCAATGGCCCAATGGTCATTTTTTTGCAGCTGAAAATCCCCGCTGTTACCCACAAATTATAGCACTTATCCACCAAATGTTAGATAATGAGGGTTTTAAGAATGAGAACGAACATGCATGAATTAGACCATCAAGCGGCATGCACGGAAACAAGCCAAGTTGTGCACCGTCATGAGTTACCGCTCAGTTGCCCCACCGATTCCATGACCCTGTGGAATGCGCATCCTAAAGTATACCTGCCCATTGAACGTACGGGCGTGGAAGTTTGTCCTTATTGTGGAACTCGGTTTGTATTGCAAGATGCCTAAAGACGACGTGATAAAAACCATTTGTTTGGTTCGATTATCCGCTTTGGGCGATGTGCTGATGATTGTGCCGCTTGTTCGAACCTTGCAAGCTCAATTTCCCACGGCAACCCTCACTTGGATTATCTCCCGTCCTGCCTATGATCTTGTGGAGGGCATCGAAGGCATCGAATTTATTGTTATTGATAAACCCAGCACCGTGGCTGACTATTGGCGTTTTAAAAAACAAATGCGGCACCGGAAATTTGACGTATTATTAGCTACCCAAGCCAGTTTTAGGGCTAATTTATTGTACGCCTGTATTCCTGCCAAGCGCAAAATAGGGTATGACCGTGTTCGTGCGAAAGATGGCCATGCTTGGTTTATCAATGAACAGATTTGTGCGGGCCAAGATCATACCTTGGATGGCTTTTTGCGATTTGCAGACGTTTTGGGTATTAAAACCAAGCAAATTAGCTGGAACTTACCCATTCAAGACACCGATTATGAATGGGCGAACATGCATTTACCGCCTAACAACGGCCAGCCTCTTTTACTTGTCAATCCAGCTGCCAGCAAACCAGAACGAAGTTGGTTGATCGAACGTTATATCGCCGTTATTCAGCATGCCCAAACGGTTTGGGGGGCTCAAGTTGTTCTAACGGGCGGCCCGGGTGCTTATGATCAAGAACTCGGCAAGGCCATTGCGGCAGAGGTGTCGGTCACCAACCTAATTGGCAAAACAAAACCTAAACAATTGTTGGCCGTGATCAGTTTAGCCGATGCTTTGCTTTGCCCTGACACGGGTCCCTCCCACATGGCTGCTGCTGTAGCAACCCCGGTGATTGCACTGCATGCAGTGACCAGCGCCAACGTCTCAGGACCCTATACTTATCGTCATTACAGCATTGATTATTACCCTCAAGCCGTGACGTCGATTTTAAAGAAAACGGCGGAAAGCAATGTTTGGGGCACGCATGCGCATGGCGAAGAAACCATGAAGTTGGTTCCTGTCGCCGATGTCATTGCGCAAGTGGATCGGATTTTTGATGAGAAAATGGGGCGCCAATCGCGCCGCTAGCTTAACCAAGGAATGCCATCCGCTTCTTGGTTTACTCCTCCGAGGACGTTATTTTATCATCCGTTGTCGGTGGCAGCGGTTTGTTTTGCATCAGCTGGGCGAGCAATTGCATGGTATTGGTTAACAACACCCGTTCTTCTTGTTGACGGTTTAAATACAATTGATAATTAATTTCAGACAACAAAATGGCAATTTCTTTTTGAACGGTCGCGTTTGATGCGTTATTGATTTGATCCAACCAACCTGGGGTATTGCTTTTGCTCGATAAAGTATTGAGACGCCAGGTTGCCATACGAAATTCTAACATGGCCTGACTGGACGAGCCGGTTTCAGAGCTTTGTTGGACGCGTTTCGAAAATATCGAATACAGATTGCTGATGGCGGCTGAGCTTTGTGCCGCATACACGCGTACGGACATTAAATACGATGCCAAAAGTGCTTTA
>CAZGKX010000071.1:0-10477 GCA_964525945.1 uncultured Legionellaceae bacterium | reverse complement strand
ATTTTGCATGCTGGATGAAGTGGATGCTCCCTTGGATGAAGCCAATGTTAGGCGATTTTGTGATTTAGTGAAGGAAATGTCTGAATTTGTGCAATTTTTATTTATTACTCATAACAAAGTAACGATGGAATTGGCGGATCATTTAATTGGTGTAACCATGCGTGAACCTGGTGTGTCTCGTATTGTTACTGTGGATGTGGAATCTTTGGTTGATAACGTAAAATAGGAGTCTATGATGCAGGCAAATTGGAGTTTGGTTCTCAATGTCCTGTTGTTGATAGGGGTGATCGTCGCAATTGGCCGCATGATGAAAGCGAAACGCGGTCAGGCTGAAACAAAAATCCCTAAAACACCGTCGATAGGTCAGCCAGAAAATGGAAACAGTGATGATATTGTTGCTGTTCGAAAAATAAACAGCCAATTGATCAATAGCGAACCTGAGGCGCAAATACGGGTCCAACCTAATTCACAACCTAAACCCCAATCCAAATACCAACCTCAACCTCAGCCTAAACACCAACCCAGTCTCGCGGCCAAAGTGCCTCAAGCCAATGTAGAAAAAAACTCTCCGCATGAAACCCGTGAATCCATTTCTTCCGTGATGATGTTTTTACTGGCAAAAGGAGAGCGACAATTAGCAGGTTATGAATTATTACAAACACTGCTGGCTGCTGGTTTGCGTTTTGGTGAAGGGCATTTGTTCCATCGCCATCAATATCCCAATGGTCAGGGGCCGGTGTTATGTAGTTTAGCTGCAGCAACGGCAACCGGTGTTTTTGATTTACAAAATATTGGGGCATTCAGTGTCCGCGGGCTTTGTTTGTTTATGCAAGCCTCGGGCAATTCGACCATTGACACCGAGCGTTTTGAAATCATGTTAGATACCGCAAAGCAATTAAGCGAAGGATTGGATGCACTTTTATTGGACCAATATAAAAAACCATTAACGGATGCCAGTGTTCAACAGTATTACCGCTTATTAAATTTGAATGAAACACTGGACGCAGAAATAGCCTGACCGACAATCTTAGTGCGTTCTTTTCGACGTTAGATTGCGGTGCCGGACATTGAATCCCTTCTTTAAATGGTGATAACATTAGGTAGAATAAGCGCTTATTGACCCGGTATAACATGAATCTACTCGAAATTGCTGATTTACTTAAACGGCCTTGTGCTGGTGATACCACCATCTCTGGTGTGGCCATTGACAGCCGTGCGGTAAAACCAGGCTACCTTTTCTTTGCGATTAAAGGCGCCCGGTTGGATGGCCATGAGTTTGTGCAAAATGCCATTACGAATGGGGCGGTGGCTGTGGTGTGTGAACACCTTTTGCCCAATTTAGCCATCCCACAATTTATTGTCAATGATACCGTGCAAGCTCTGGCGACAATTGCTGCCTCATACCGTAAAACGCAAGCTTGCCCGGCCATTGCCTTAACCGGCAGTAATGGCAAAACAACCGTGAAAGAAATGATTGCGGCTATTCTTCCCCAGCCGGCCTTTGCGACGCCCGGGAATCTAAACAACCATTTAGGTGCGCCTTTAAGCGTGCTGCAACTCAACGCGACTCACCGTTATGCTGTGTTCGAGCTGGGTGCAAATCATGCTGGGGAAATAGCGCACACCGTTGCTATCGTGCAACCGCAAGTGACGTTAATCAATAATATCGCACCCGCGCACATTGAAGGGTTTGGTTCCATTGAGGGCGTGGCCAATGCCAAAGGTGAAATTCACCAAGGCTTGGTGGCCGGTGGCACTGCGGTTGTTAACGAAGATGATGCTTATGCCCATCATTGGGATACTATTTTGGCGGGCAAAGAAATTATTCGGTTTTCAACACGTTCCCCAACCACCATTCATGCCCAAACCATAACCTTGAATGACGCTGGTTGTGCTCATTTTACCTTGGTAACACCGAAAGGCGAGGCCGCCATTCGCTTGCAGGTGCCGGGTCTACACAGCATTAGCAACGCGCTTGCCGCTGCTTCCTGCACCTATGCTCTGGGCATTCCGCTCGCAGATATTGCTGCCGGATTGAATCGATTCACCGGGGTAACAGGGCGCATGACATTTCTTACTGGACGCAATGCGGCTGTGGTGATCGATGATACGTACAACGCAAACTTGCGTTCTGTGTTAACCGCATTGGATGTTCTTGCGAACTGTCGAGGCACTCGCATCTTTGTCTTTGGAGACATGGGCGAATTGGGCGCTTGGAGTCAACAACACCATCAAAATGTTGGTGAAGCGGCTAAAGCGCATGGCATTGATGTATTGATGACGTGTGGCATGCAAAGTAAAACCACTGCCCTTGCATTTGGGGTTGGAGGCAAGCATTATGAGAGTCAACGTGATTTATTGGATGATTTATTGCATCAATTGAATGAGAAAACCACGGTCTTGGTCAAAGGCTCTCGTTCTTCAGCAATGGAACATATTGTGCACGCGTTGGTGCAGTAATTTTTTACATTTTTTAACACAAACAGGTATATAAATATGCTTTACTGGATTACACAACTTCTACAAGGCCAGTATCATGCATTTAGAGTTTTTCAATATTTAACATTTCGTTCAATATTGGCGGCGCTGACTGCTCTCGTGGTTGGACTTTTTTGCGGCCCCTTGACTATTCGTTGGTTAAGAGGATTGCAAATTGGGCAAATGGTGCGTGATGATGGACCCAAAAGCCACTTGTCCAAAGCAGGAACACCCACCATGGGTGGGGTATTGATCCTGCTGGCCGTTACCGTCTCGTGCTTGTTGTGGGGTGATTTGCACCAAGTCAGCTTGTGGCTGGTGTTATTGGTCACACTTGGTTTTGGTTTGGTGGGCTGGGTCGATGATTATCGAAAATTAATTTTAAAAAACAGCAAAGGATTGCCAGCCCGTTGGAAATATTTCTGGCAATCCATGATCGCTTTAGTTGCTGTTCTTTTTTTGTACTTCAATGCTAGTATTCCAATTCACACGCAATTATCAGTGCCTTTCTTTAAATCATGGCTGATTAATTTAAGTGGTATTTTTCCTGTGTTGGCCTATTTTGTTATTGTTGGCAGCAGCAATGCCGTCAATTTAACGGACGGTCTTGATGGTTTAGCCATCATGCCTATTGTCATGGTAGCGGGTGCACTAGGTGTATTTGCGTACGTGAGCAGCAATGCCGTTTACGCCCATTATTTGGCTATCCCCTTTGTTCCAAACACCGGGGAGTTAACCATTTTTTGTTCGGCCCTGGTAGGGGCTGGTTTGGGCTTTCTTTGGTACAACAGTTATCCTGCCCAAATTTTTATGGGCGATGTTGGGTCGCTGGCCCTAGGCGCCGCATTGGGTATGGTGGCCATCATTGTTCGTCAAGAATTGGTGCTGCTGATCATGGGTGGACTGTTTGTGATTGAAACCATTTCTGTCATTCTACAAGTGGGTTATTTTAAATATTCGGGTGGCAAACGTTTATTTCGCATGGCACCACTTCATCACCATTTTGAATTAAAAGGGTGGTCAGAACCGAAAGTTATTGTGCGTTTTTGGATAATCACCGTTGTTTTTGTGTTATGTGGTTTAGCAACATTAAAGCTGAGGTAATCGACCATGCGCTCCCTTTATCTTGTTGTTGGCTTAGGTAAAACAGGGCATTCCATTGCGCGGTATTTGCAGCGCAGAAACAAGCCTTTTGCCATGTTTGATACCCGTAAAGAACCGAGTGGCCTTGCTGAGTTTCAGCGGGATTTTCCGACGGTGGATGTATTTTTAAGCACATTGCCTGAGCATTTGTACGAACAATTGATTGCGGTGATTGCCAGCCCTGGGGTGGCTTTGGATCATCCTTGCCTGCAAAAAATAACGCAACAATCCATCCCTTTGTATGGTGATATTGAATGCCTTGCTCAAGAATTGCAAGCGCCAGTTGTCGCTATCACTGGCACCAATGGCAAATCCACTGTCACGACGTTGGTGGGGGAAATGGCAAAAGCGGCAGGTCGTTCGGTGGCGGTAGCGGGAAACATTGGTGCTCCTGTCCTGGATCTGCTGGACAACGGCACAGCCTATGATCTATGGGTTTTAGAGCTGTCTAGTTTTCAATTGGATTTAACCCATTCGCTTGCGCCCGCGGCCGCAACGTTGCTCAATATTTCTCCTGATCACTTGGATAGACATCATTCTATACAGGCCTACATTGATGCAAAACATCGTGTATATCACCACGCTGCGTTTTTATTGTATAATCGGGATGATCAAGTGACCTTGCCCAAACAGCCTGGTAATGGCCAGATCAATGCTTTTGGTTTGGATGCACCGAGCGCTACGCAATGGGGATTACAAACAAGCAATGGGCGCTGCTATTTAGCCCACGGCTCAACCCCTTTGTTGGCCGTCGATGAATTACGGATCAAAGGGCGGCATAATTGGATGAATGCTTTGGCCGCTTGTGCTTTAGCCGCTGCAGTCGGCATAGAACAACGTTTTATGATCGATGTTTTGCAGCGTTTTGCCGGTTTGCCTCATCGCAGTCAATGGGTAAGACACCTCAATGGTGTGGATTGGATCAATGATTCCAAAGGCACCAACATTGGGGCGACCATGTCTGCCATTTCAGGAATAGGAGGAAGCATGCAAGGTAAAATCATCTTAATCGCCGGAGGCCAAGGCAAAGGCGCTGACTTTAATGAATTGCGCACGCCTATGGCGGATTATGTGCGAGCAGTGGTCTTGATTGGAGAGGATGCTGACAAAATGGAGGCTGCTTTGACAGACGTGGTCTCAATATCCCGAGCCCCTTCATTGGACGAAGCTGTGATGGTGGCAAAATCCAAGGCATTGCCGGGTGATGTTGTGCTGTTATCACCTGCATGCGCCAGTTTGGATATGTTCAAAGATTTTAACCATCGTGGTGATGTGTTTACTGCTGCGGTAGATGCTTTGTGAAAGCCGCAGTTAAAAATAACCAGCCCTTATCTTTATACGATAAATGGTTGATCTCCGCCGTTATAGGATTGCTCATTATTGGTTTGATGATGGTTTCGTCAAGCTCCGTGATGGTTTCTACAAAATTTTACCACCAACCGTTTCATTTTTTAATACGCCAAGCATGTTACCTTTTCATTGGCTTTTTGGTTGCCATTGTGGTGATGCGCATTGACACCAGTGTTTGGGAAAAATACAGTGTACCGATGTTATTGCTGTGTTTGTTTTTGCTGATGATTGTGCTGATCCCAGGTATTGGCCATGTTGTGAATGGTAGCCGGCGTTGGATTGGTGTTGGGCCCATCAGCATACAAGTGTCTGAATTAGCAAAATTAACCGTTATTTTATATGTGGCAGGTTACCTGGTTCGCCAAGAAAAATCACTAACGGAGAGCATTTTAGGCTTTATAAAACCCATGATTGTGCTTGCCATCGTGGCTTTTCTATTGCTTTTAGAACCTGACTTTGGTGCAACCGTTGTTATTGTTGGCACCGTTATGGCCATGTTATTTTTGACCGGGGTTAAATTACGGTATTATATTGGCTTGATGTTGGTTGTCGTGGTTAGTTTGGCATTTTTAGCGATCTCCTCCCCTTATCGGATGGCGCGATTAACGGCTTTTTTGAACCCGTGGGCGGATCAATTTAATAGTGGTTACCAATTAACGCAGTCCTTGATCGCTTTTGGCCGAGGAGGATGGTCAGGCGTGGGTTTGGGGGACAGTGTCCAAAAAATGTTTTATTTGCCCGAGTCACATACTGATTTTTTGTTTGCGGTATTAGCGGAAGAGTTAGGTTTGATCGGAATTCTGCTTGTTTTGGTTTTATATAGTATACTGGTGTGGCGAGGGCTGACGATTGGGTTAAATGCTTATCTCCAAGAACGCCGTTTTGCTGCATTTACCGCGTATGGAATGACATTTTGGCTAGGCTTGCAGGCTGCTATTAATATGGGAGTGAATTCTGGATTACTTCCCACCAAAGGATTAACGTTGCCATTGTTAAGTTATGGTGGCGCGAGCCTTGTAATAAATTGCATTGTAATTGCGTTGTTATTGCGCATTGATCATGAAAATCGCTGGCAGTCTCTAGGATTGAGACGCTCAGCTTCTTAAGGGGGCTATTGTGAGCAATTTGGATAATTTTCTATCGCCTAGGATGGGCCGGGTAGAACAAATACATTTTGTAGGTATTGGCGGCGCCGGCATGTGCGGTATTGCCGAAGTTTTAAAGAATGAAGGATACCGCATCACCGGTTCGGATGTGGGTGAGAATAAAGCCATTGCGCATATGCGGGCATTGGGCATTCATGTTTACATTGGCCACAATACAGAAAACATCAGGGGGGCCGATGTGGTCGTGCGTTCCACGGCCATTGCTGCAGATAACCCTGAAATTCTCGCTGCACGTGAACTGCGTATTCCTGTCATTCCTCGCGCCGCGATGCTCGCCGAGTTGATGCGTTTTCGCCATGGCATAGCGATCGCCGGAACGCATGGTAAAACCACCACCACCAGCCTAGTGACCTGCATATTAACGGAAGGCGGTCTTGATCCGAGTTATGTGATTGGAGGCAAACTCAACAGCAGTGGCAGTAACGCACAACTTGGAAAATCGGCGTATTTTGTGGCTGAAGCCGATGAAAGTGATGCATCCTTTTTATTTTTAAAACCCATGATGGCTGTTGTTACAAACATTGATGCCGATCACATGAGCACCTACGGCAATGATTTTAATAAATTGCGCAGTACATTCATTGAATTTTTGCACCATTTACCGTTTTATGGTTTGGCCGTGGTTTGTCTGGATGATCCAGAAATTCGGCGAATATTACCCGACATTCAACGCCCCACATTAACGTATGGTTTTCGGCAAGATGCAAACTACCGCGCACTTAATTGGTCACAAACGGGTTTAATGAGCGAATTTGTGGTGGAGCGCCCCGCCCCTCACAAACCGTTGACCATTCAATTTAAATGGCCCGGTCGCCATAATGTTTTAAATGCTTTGGCGGCAATAGCGATTGCAACAGAATTAAACGTTGATGATGCTTCGATTGTGCGTGGCTTACTGAATTTTCAAGGTGTTGGTCGACGATTCCAAATGCTGGGTGAACGGCAATTTGCACAAGGTGCTGCGACGATCGTCGATGATTATGGCCACCATCCTCAAGAAATCAAAGCCACCATCGATGCTTTTCGAGCCGTGTGGCCGAACAAGCGATTGATCCATGTTTTTCAACCGCACCGTTATACACGCACCCATGAATTGTTCAGTCAATTTGCGGAAGTGTTAAGCCTTGCGGATGAGTTGTTGCTCATGGATATTTATTCTGCCGGCGAACCTGTGATTCATGGGGTTTCAAGTGAAGCATTGGCCAAAGAGATCAATTTACATGCGCCGAACAAAGTGCAACTGATCACGGAACACAACATGGAAGCACACCTCGATAAATTGATCGTGAACGGGGATGTTATTCTTATGCAAGGTGCTGGTAGTATTGGGCAACTTGCGCTAAATTTATTACAAAAAACCCGAGAAATAGCATGATTACGCCTGATATAGCAGAGGGGTTGCAAGGTGAGTTGTTGTTCAATGAGCAATTAGCTGATTACACCACCTGGCGTGTCGGTGGTGTAGCAAAAGCGATGTACAAACCTGCTGGAATTGCTGATCTTGCTTTGTTTCTGAAACGTGTGCCTGCGTCTGAGCCATTGTTGTGGTTGGGATTAGGCAGCAACTCATTGATTAAAGACAGCGGGTTTTCTGGCACTGTTATTTTGACGCAAGGTTGTCTCAATGAAATCAATGTCATGGGCGGTGATCTTATTCGCGTTGAGGCGGGCGTTTCATGTGCTAAAATGGCGCGGTTTTGCGCACGCAATGCCTTGGCGGGTGGTGAATTCTGGGCCGGCATTCCCGGGACAATGGGGGGGGCATTGCGTATGAACGCGGGATGTTCTGGTGGTGAAACTTGGCAGCACGTTTTGGATGTGGAAACCATGGATCGTTTTGGTGAAATTAGACGTCGCTCAGCTGATGAGTTTGTTGTGTCCTACCGTCACGTCGAAGGGTTAAACAAGGAATGGTTTATTGCCGCCACATGCCAACTTCAACCCGGCAACAAAGAACAATCGTTGCAATTGATTAAAGATTTATTGGCGCATCGAACCGCGACTCAACCCACCAACGAGTATAATTGTGGTTCTGTTTTTCGAAACCCCCCTAATAATTTTGCAGCAAAACTCATTGAATCGTGCGGCCTCAAAGGCGAACGCAATGGGGGCGCGATGGTTTCTGAAAAACATGCTAATTTCATTATCAATCATGAAGGAACGGCATCAGCACAAGAAATTGAATCCTTGATCAATCATGTACAAAAGACTGTTCATCAACAAACAGCGACGCAATTAATACGTGAAGTGCATATCATTGGAGATGAACATGTCTAATCTTTTAAATTTGGTACTGCTCTATGGTGGTCGATCAGGTGAGCATGAAATATCACTTATTTCCGCCGCGTCTGTATTGGCAAATTTAGACACTACACGTTACAACGTTATCCCCATCGGTATGGACCAAGAAGGGCGCTTTTATTTAAATGATTACCAGGAATTAATCAATCATCCACAAGCGTTGCCTGTTGTGACCAACAATTCTCGCCCGCTGGATAGTTTTTTAAAGCATGGCCATTTGGCGGTTGATGCCGATGTGGTTTTCCCAATGGTGCATGGTCCTTTGTACGAAGATGGTTGTTTACAAGGCATGTTGGAATTAGCGGATGTAGCTTATGTCGGTTGTGATGTGTTGACGTCTGCCATGGGCATGGACAAAGATATGGCGCGGCGTATTGCTTGTGTGGATGGCGTACAATCTGCCCGTTACCGATTATTGTCCTGGCATGCTGCCCCCTCTGAAATTGAGCAATTTTGCCAACAAACGGCGACTGAATTGGGCTGGCCTTTGTTTGTCAAGCCTTGCTCTATGGGCTCAAGTGTGGGCATCCATAAAGCAAACACCATGACCGAGCTGATGGATGCGGTGTTGGATGCACGACGCTATGACGATACCGTGATTGTTGAAGAATTTATTCGTGGCCGGGAAATTGAATTAGCGGTGCTTGAAAACATGAACCCGGTGCGAGCTCCTCGGGTCAGTCTGCCGGGTGAAATTAAAGTGAACCATGCGGATGGTTTTTATTCGTACACAGCCAAATACCTTGAAAGCAACCAAACCGAGTTGCACGTGCCCGCTCAATTAAATAACGCCCTGATCAGCCAATTGCAACAAGCAGCGGCGAGTATCTTCACCTCGTTGAAATGCAAAGGCTTGGCGCGCATAGATTTTTTTGTGAATGATGAAACCAATACCCTTTATTTTAATGAAATTAATACACTTCCAGGATTTACGCCCATAAGTATGTATCCAAAACTATGGGAAGCAAGTGGTTTGCCTTATAATAAGTTATTGGATCAATTAATCGATTTAGCAATGATGCATCAACGATGCCGCAAGCAATTAGTCACGCATTATAGTTAATCGTTGCCAGATGTAAAACAAGGATAGTGTATGGTCGCGGAGCGATTACGTTATACAAGCTTCTTAACGTTGTTGGTCATCTGTGCATTCATGTTAACAGCGCGTTTGGTTTATATGTGTTTAGCCGATGCTCGATTATTTCCTGTGAATACAGTTAAAATTGCAGCGAGCTATCAACATATTCATCGCAAGCAGTTGGAGACGATCTTGTCCAACTACCTGAATGACAGCATCGTTTCATTGCCAATGCGTCAATTGGAAGCTGATTTAAAAGCGTTGGATTGGGCTGATAAAGTTGCAATAGAGCGCATTTGGCCGGACACATTGAAAATTACCCTTGAAGAAAAGAAACCTGTCGCTGTATGGAATGATGAGCTAATGACCGAAGATGGTGAGCTCTTTAAAGCGACTGCAGAACAAATAGATGCTTATTTACCTCGTTTAAATGGGCCTATCGAACAACAAATGGACGTCTTACAAATTTATGAAAAATTGAGTAAGCTATTGTCTATCTATGGTTTACACGCAGCGTCCTTACAATTGCGTGATAATCAAGCATGGGATCTTTTTTTGACCAATGGCATACAACTGCGGTTAGGAAAGCGAGATTTAGAAAAACGTCTGCAACGATTTTGTAGGTCGTATCCGGCCGTTTTTGCAGACAAACCGGAACAGTTGTCTAGTGTTGATTTACGCTATGCACGTGGAATGGCAGTGCAATGGAAAGAGCCTGCTAGTAGATAGACCCCTACAACAAACGGGAAAATCATGGCAAAAAAATCAGAAAGAAATATTATTACCGGTTTAGACATCGGTACGTCTAAAGTTGTAGCTCTCGTTGGTGAAGTCACAGCGGATGGTACGATTGAGATCATTGGCATCGGTCGCCACCCGTCTCGAGGGTTAAAAAGAGGGGTTGTGGTTGATATTGAGGCGACAGTTACATCAATACAACGCGCGGTGCAGGAAGCTGAGT
>CAZGKX010000070.1:1840-10706 GCA_964525945.1 uncultured Legionellaceae bacterium | reverse complement strand
TGCTACGCACGCTCCTCAGGGCGAACGGATTAGAGAAAATTGGCTAAACTCGAGTCAACCTTTTGAAGACAAACTAAATTGTGCAAGGTGTATACAAAACACGTAAAATATGGAATTCTACCACTTTTTTCCTATCTTCTGAAATTTATGCGCACTCTATTTCTACTGCTGTTGGTTTTAATGTCAGGGCAGTCTTACTGCCAAGTCACGCAATTTAAATTGGACAATGGTTTAAACATTTTAGTCAAAGAAGATCACCGGGCTCCGGTGGCCATTTCCATGCTTTGGTATAATGTGGGCTCGGCCGATGAACCCGGAGGCATTACCGGTGTTTCTCATGCACTCGAACACTTGATGTTTAAGGGTACGCCGCAAAATCCTCTGGGTGTTTTTTCGAAAACAATAGCGGCACTGGGTGGGGAAATAAATGCGTTCACCAGCCACGATTATACAGTGTTTTATGAAAAAATAGCGGCCACTCATCTTGCTAAATGCTTTGAACTTGAAGCTGACCGTATGCAAAACCTCGTTTGGGATCCACAAGAATTTAGCAAAGAAATCAATGTTATTCGAGAAGAGCGTCGCTTGCGAACAGACACCAATCCCCAAGCGTTAGCGTTTGAGCGTTTTTTAGCAACGGCTCATCTGAGTTCCCCTTACCACCATCCCGTTATAGGCTGGATGAATGATTTGCGACAAATGAGCATTGACGATGCTAAACAATGGTACCAGCGGTATTATACCCCCAATAACGCCACACTGGTCGTGGTCGGCGATGTCAAAGCCAATGAGGTATACGCCTTGGCCAATCGATATTTTGGAAAATTATCGCCACATGCGCTGCCTGTGCGAAAATTGCAAGTAGAACCACCACGCCTGGGCAAAAAAATGGCAAAAATTTCCACGCCAGCACAATTGCCAATGCTTATTTTGGGGTTTCTCACCCCCACAACCAACACTTCGACACCACAAAATGCGATGGATCCTTATGCCTTGGACGTATTAACCGGTATCATGGCCACAGACACCACGGGACGTTTTTCGCAACACTTGGAAAATGGCAAAAATTTGGCCAGCCAAGTGGGGATGACATACAATCCTTATGCGCGCTATCAAACCCAATTGACCATTATGGCAATACCTAGCGCCCATCATACCCTGCGCGAACTGCAACAAGGTATTTATGCCGAAATTAAGCAACTCCAAACAGAGCGGGTCAGCGAGCAGGAATTGCAACAAATTAAAACCCAACTCATTGCGCAAAAAGTATTTGAACGTGATTCCATGTTTGGTCAAGCCATGGAACTCGGCCTGCTCGAAACCGTAGGATTGGGGTGGGCCGTTGCCGATAAGTATGTCGAACGTATTAACAGCGTCACCGCAGCACAACTACAAGCCGTGGCTCGGCATTACCTGCTCGAATCCAATAGCACTGAAACGGAGCTACTTCCGCAATAACCAGGATACTTTTTATGAAAAGAATTTGGACTGTTTTTTTAACCCTGGCAAGCTTTGCAGGATGGAGCGCTGAATCACTCGAAGTGCAACACTGGCAAACAAGCAATGGCGCGCGGGTCGTTTTTCACCCAGCCATGAATATTCCTATGCTGGATATTGGCATAGCATTTGCTGCAGGGTCTGCTTATGATCAAGAACAATGGGGAATCAGTGCCTTAACAACCCGTTTGTTGGACAAAGGCAATCAGGGGCTTGATGCAAAAACGCTCGCCGATAACCTCGCACGCACCGGCGCGCAATACAGCGCCACAAACAACCAAGACATGATTTTTTTGGGGCTAAGAACGTTAAGCAATGAGGACGCATTGAACAAAGCCGTTCATCAATTTACATTGATCATCAATCATCCCGATTTTCCAAGCACGGCGTTTGATCATGAAAAAAACTTGCAATTGTTAACCCTGACAAAAATAAAAGAATCGCCCGATATTCTTGCTCACAATACATTTTATCAAATTCTATATGGCGAGCACCCTTATTCTCACCCCATCGAAGGAAATTATAATACGCTGCAAAAAATAAACGTCGAACACGTGCGGCGCTTCTATCAACGCTATTTTGTCGGACGCAACGCCGTCATAGCAATTGTTGGCGCTATTGATGCAACAACGGCGCATCGATTGGCCGAAGAAATAGCACATGATCTTCCTGCAGGACAACCTGCGACAGCTATCCCATTCGCCACATCACCTACCAAAGAAATCAACATTGAAGTCACTTACCCTTCATCACAAACCCAAGTGCGCATAGGTCAACTGGGCATTTCTCACCATGATGCTAATTTTTACCCATTGCAAGTGGGCAATTATATTTTAGGCGGCAACGGTCTTGATTCTGATTTGAATAACGAATTACGCTTAAAAAGAGGGCTCACGTATGGTGTAAACAGCCAATTTTTACCGATGCCGGGACGAGGGCCTTTTATCATTAGTTTTGCCACAAAAACAAACCAAACCAAAGCCGCGTTAACTCTAACTCGAGAAACGTTGAGCAAATTTATCGAGTTAGGGCCTACCCCGCAACAATTAAAGGCCGCACAACAATACTTGACAGGAAGCTTTCCATTTTCATACGCAAGCAATCACAGCATTGCCGAAATGTTGCTTAAAATTGAATTTTACCATTTACCCAGCAACTTTCTTGCCATGTACGTTGCAAATATTAATGCGGTTACTGGCAGCGATATTAAAAAGGCTTTTCAAACGCTGATTAATCCCAATCAGTTGTTACAAATCAGCGTGGGCAAAACATGAAACACCAAGTTCGCATTATCGGTGGTTTATACCGTGGTAAAAAACTACCGGTCCCGGCGGTACAAGGCTTAAGGCCAACAACCGATCGGGTGCGGGAAACCGTGTTTAATTGGCTCATGCATGATATTCGTGACGCCCGTTGTTTGGATGCGTTTGCGGGGACCGGGGCGCTGGGTTTTGAAGCGTTGTCGCGAGGAGCCGGTTGGGTGCACTTGGTTGAGCTAAACAAAGAAGCCTACGCGCAACTGCAAAAAATTGCCCATGCCTTTCATTCAACCAAAATCCAGGTGACGCAAGGCGATACCTTGCATTATATACAAAACACCACAGCAACCTTCGATCTAATTTTTTTAGACCCACCTTTTGATCAACCCCATCTTTTTCGCGAATGCTTGGACATCTTTGCCAAAACCACGCTGTTAGCGCCCGGCGGGTTGCTTTATTTAGAAGCACCGCACACCTTATCCTTGGATGACCAACATTGGAAAAACATTAAATTAAAACAAGCGGGTGCCGTCATTTATGCCTTATATCAGAAGTCTGCTTGACAAGCAGTCACGCTCCTGTTTCAATCAGTAACAATGCCAACAGCCCAAAAAGCATAATAATAAATGAACAACAAGCCGAGGATTTTTGCACTGCTCAAAGATGGTCTAATGTTCCTATTGGTCATCCTGCTTGTCACAGGATGTGCAGGCACTTCTAGACGACCTCCGGCCAACAACCCCACTGACGATGCAACAATAAAATTGGTAGAAGCAGCGAATTCAGTGAGCGATTCCATGATGGAAATGGCCCGCGTTGAGAAGGTCATAACGCCACCCAGCACCGACAATACATTGACCATTCCGAATGCGCACAATTTGCAAACAAGAGCCTCTGTGGATTGGTCAGGACCTATTTCCGAACTTACCGAGCGCGTGGCCAGCGCTGCACATTTTCGTTACCGCATATTGGGCCAAGCCCCTGGGATTCCCATTTTAATTAGTTTGAATCTCAAAGATCAAACGCTCGCAGAGATATTGCGTGATATTGATTACCAAGCAGGAAAAAAAGCATTTATTCATGTATACCCTAACAGTCAAGTTGTCGAATTACGTTATGCCAATATATATTCGTAAGCTTATCATTGTATGTTTGCCTTTCCTCATCGTGGCTTGCGGCCCTGCGCCGACCAATGTACAAGTGGGCGATACCGATTCTCTGGCTGGTTTGCAAGCCATGGGAAAAGTTAAAAAAAGAAATATACGGCAAGCAAGTTCCAGCGGAAAAATCCGAGAAATGGCATTGAAGGAAACGGCCCTTAGCCTAGGAGCACAATCAGGTTTGGCGTGGCGTGCGAAAATTATTGATGATCAATTGGTCAAACAAACCAGGAGTTTAGACGCCATTTATGATTTTAATGCCCTTGTTTTAGAAAACAATGTTTTACCCCCTGTGTTGCTGGAGGGGCGCAATACCCTTAATTTGGCGGATATGCAAACGATTCGAGTCTCGGACCGCATGTATAAAGTTGCAAAACAAGCCCATTTTATTACAACCCCGCCCAATTGGCGCTTGTATTTATGGATGGATTATCAAAAACCCGAATACCCCAATATCACCCTATTACCGACCAACAAACAAGAGCGGCAAATTTGGTGTTTTTATGTTGAAAAAGGTTGGAAAAATGGGATTGAACAAGCCAACATCATTTTAGAAGAAAGCATTGCCCGCATCAAAGAAGATTTTAACGGCATGATTCTTTACCGCAAATTATTGGCCATGAATATGGTTTCTCCCCCGTATGTTTCTAACACCAGTTTAGGTGTTACCGGCGATGGCGGCGAAATCCACATTGACGATAGGGTCTTGAGAATTACCGCTTTGCCCGCGCTCAATATCAACAGCAACGAATGGCGTGCTGCCATTGCGAAAGACGAAGATGTATTGGAACAATTTAATCAAATGGAAAAACGAGTAGAAGCGGCTAAAATTACAATTACGAGCCGAACGTGGCAGCCAATCATTACGCCTATTGGATAATATTGTGAACATTAATTTAATGCCGGATGAGCCCACGCGTTTTACGCCAGTCTTTATGGATAGAATGCTTGAGCATGCCCAAAAACACGACGCATCAGACATCACCATTCAAACAGGTCAGCCTATTTTTATGGAAGTCTACGGCATGTTGTTGCGTATCACCAATCGCGCATTATCAAACACTGAATTGGGTGATTTGATCAATAGCGTGTACGGACCGAATGCCACCACACAACTTTTGTCGGGTAAAGACATTGACACCCATTATGAATTTAGACCCAATCGTGGCGTGCGGTTTCGATATCGGGTGAATGCAACGGCTTGCTTGGTTGAAGGCCATGACGGCATGCAACTTACTTTTCGTACGATTCCCACCACCCCGCCTAAACTTGAAACCATGGGGTTGCCAGAAAACATTCTGGAGGCGGTCGCTCCGCAAGAAGGCATCGTTTTTATAACTGGCGCGACAGGTTCTGGTAAATCAACATTATTGGCATCGATCATTCGGGATTTAATTGAAAAAGAAGACTCCAATCGCAAAGTGCTGACCTATGAAGCTCCGATCGAATTTGTCTATGATGAAATTGAAACCATTTCGTCCATTGTCAGTCAATCAGAAATCCCTAGGCATCTACCAAGTTTTGCAGAGGGTGTTCGTAATGCCCTGCGAAGAAAACCTCGATTGATCATGGTCGGTGAGTGCCGTGATGCAGAAACGATCAGTGCTGCCTTAGAAGCAGCATTAACCGGTCACCCAGTGTACACCACATTGCACACGTCCGGTGTTGCTGAAACCATGCGACGCTTGGTCACCTCTTTTGCTGGCGAAGAGCGACTGGGTCGGACGATTGATATTTTAGAAACCATTCGATTATGTATTTGGCAAAAACTGGTGCCTACGGTCGATGGTAAACGCGTGGCATTACGGGAATATTTGGTGTTTGACGAAGAAGCACGCGATATTTTGCTGGAAAGTGATCCCAATGAAGTCACCACCACCACTCGCAAATTGGTCCGCCAACGTGGGCAGCTCATGACTTTAGATGCCAAAGACAAATTTGATCAAGGTATTATCAGCGAACGCATCTATAAATTAATTATTGCCGGCACTAAACAACACCCATAAGGTCTCAGTAGGCAATGCTCGATGGAGAAATGCCGACGGCGCACAAGGGCGCCGTCGGCAAAAGCGAAAGCTTCTAGTCCACTTTGACCTCTGGTGTTTTTGTTTTGGTGATGCCAACTTTGGCAAGTTGTTTTTCTGTTTCGGCAGACAGGATCTTCGATTGCTGTGCACCTGCTCCCGCAGTCTTATCGCCACCCTCTTTAACCTGACCTTTGACTTCCTGACCCCATTGTGCGGTATCTGCACCCAATGTTTCCTGCTGCCCACCTATCCATCGCAACACTTTATCCGGCAACACATAAATCATGGTAAATGCTTTTTCCACCACGGTAAGGTACAACATTGTATAAATGAGAATGCAAAAGAACCCTGCATAAGCACTCGCCCAGTTAATATAACCTGCGCTTTCACCGGCCTTGCCGGTCATGAATTGCGTCACGTTGGTAAACCCTGTGTTAATGATCCAGACACTCACATAACAGAGCGCTATCCCAGAAATGTAGCCAATGATCATCATGGCCGGGCGTAAAAACACATTCATTAAGATCATCAGCGCCTGCTCACCTTTACCTAAAGCGCCATCGCCTTCCGGATGCGTTATACCCAGGGCTACGATAGGCCCCGCCACCATCGATTCGATAACGGCCATGAGCCACGCGATGGTGCCAAAGGTAAAAATCATATAAGGTAAAAACGGTATATAGTACGCGGTGATAAAGCCTATCCCGACCATGATACCCAACCAACTGAACAACAAAGGCAAAAGCAAGGCCAGCAAGGCTTCGAGTTTTAAATAGGAGAGCAAATACGTGTATGCCAACAATTGTACCCATAAGTCCATGGAGAAGTTGATGTAACTTGTCCCCATTTTTGCCAATGCAATCACGGGGTTAACCCCTGGCTCTTGAATAATCGCCACACCTTTTTCAAATATATCTCCGATCCCTTCGATTGGAACTGAAATAAATTGATAAACAATGGTTAGAAAATACTCTTGTACATACCCCAGGAATATATTAACAATATATAGAAATATGGTGTTGTACATATAGCTTGCGATCAGTCCAGGAACACTGCTTTTATTAAAGTGTTTTGATTTAAATTTAACAATGTTTGGGGACGGTTTGACATCCATTTTAATGTCGATTTTGGGTGGTGTTACGCCAGGTTGATCCGGTAACCGCACCATGACCGAATTGTTAATAAATCCATAAGACGTCGAAGACTCTACGCCCGTTTTGGGTAGATGAGTGGAGGTGGGGATAACGTTTGGTGATGATAGGGGTGAATTTAAAATCGTTAAGCCATCGATTAAAGTTTCAACCGCTTGTACTTTTTTTGGATCACCATCAAACATATTACATAACACTTTATACGTGCCGCTGCAATTGCCGCTGGTGTCAAAAGAAGAGGTTAAGCCACTTGGATCAAACGAACTGGCACCTAATCCCGCGTTTGAATCAGTCTGATCGGCATTTGACGTTGCAGCGTTGCCATTCAGCCATACCAAATTAAAAAAATAACTTCCCGCCATCATCCAGCCATTGGATTTGGCCGTTTCGATAAATGCGCGCGTATCATATTTACCTTTTTGTACTTTAGATTCGTTGATTAACCTTAACGTGGGTAGCATAATACCGTTATAATCTGCAATGGCCCCTTGAAATTCGGTGCCATTGAATAAAGGTGCACTCTGACTGGATGGATCGGGTCCCCAGCGGGTGCATTTTTCATCCCATCCCTGGCAAGGGTAACCGGTCGATAGAAAAGCTACCCCAAATTGTTCATTGGCAATGGGGGAAAAAGGGGTGGTAGAATCGGCGCTGGTGTTTATTTGCGGGTCATTGAGCACCATGCTGCGAGCAACGTTGGATAAGTCCATGTACATTTGTTGTAAAGCAATGGCTCTGGACATCGATGCCTGGCCTAAATCAGAGGAGGTAACTCCGGTTGGTGCAGTTGAGGTATTTAAATCACCTGTTGGAATCGGCCTCCAACTTAATGTGCCACACACGCCATTTAAGTGCGCATAAACGGAACCGGGATCAACATTGGGCATTTGCACAGTCATAGGATCTTGTGCCGGATTTTGATTTTGAACGGCAACAATGTTCACCGAATTGATCAAATCAGGCGGTGAAGTGTTGCAAAATTTTTCCATGTCACTGCCAGGCTCGGGATCTTGGCATTGTCCTGATTTATCTTCATCGCGTTCATTGAGGGAATTGGTGCGTTGTGTTTCAAGTTGTTTTTGCAAACCAGCCATGCACACTTGAGCGTTGAGAATAACACTCGCGCCCGAGGCAATATCATTTGAACCGGCTTGCAAAGATGTATCCGCTTTCATATTGGCTTGAATAATGACGCCGCCTCGGTTCAAATAATCCAAAGCAGTTTCCCAAATTTTATCAGCCGCACCCACGCCCTGCACCACAATCCACATGATCATGATTTGCATCAAGCAATAGCCCGAAGCTTTGGGAATCAACAAAGCCAAGCCGATGGTCGAACGCACAGGAATCCAAATCGAAGACCATTTTTGACCGAGCATTTGTCCTTCATGGGCCGTGTTCATGGTACCCACAATCAAGGTATACATAATGACAATGCCACCTAATGCGAGCACTGCTGCATTGAAAACGCCAAACATAGCACCCATGATCTGGCTACCAGTGCCGTGCAAAACACCATCGACAATCCCAAAAATATTGCCTAAAAAAATAACCGACACATCAGAAGGAGGGGGCGCAAAAGTCATCGAGCTCGATGCCTGGGCCAGTAAAGGAAAAAACAGAAAAAACAAAGCAAACCAATATTTTTTCATGGCTTTCTCCCCAACACCCCAACAAAAAACCATTCATGCAAGGTACAACCTAACTTGCGTTGTTTGATCTGGAAATACCAAAAATGGTATTTAAACCCCAAAACGAGAGTGAGCCCCACC
>CAZGKX010000070.1:0-1830 GCA_964525945.1 uncultured Legionellaceae bacterium | reverse complement strand
CCAAAACGAGGCTAAGCAGTAAACCCAAGAAGCTACCGAATATCATTTGGTAGATAGCATAAAAAAATAGAAGGACAGCAATGCACACCATTGAGACGGCTAATCGCCATAATCCTCGTTGTTTTTCTAACAACTCGTCAGCACTGAGATTTAATTCAACCATGGCATTTTCAAAGGATTGCGATCCTGTTGGCCCATTTCTTTTTTCAATCACAAAAAGCTTTCGAATGGTGTCTTTTAAATAACCGATCGAAGCACTGGTTCTATCCCAGTCACTCCAGCTTCGCACGTTAAATATTTTTTTAACGGCTTTGGCTCGACGAGAACCGTTTTGAGGATCTGATTTATTTGTCATAGGTTTTCTTAAATTCAGATAGACATTTAGTTTCCATAATATATGATGATAGAGAGTAAAGTTATATTTTACCAATTTCTTAACCGTAAAAAATGAGTAAAAAATGCCAGATCTAAGTCACCCCGCATCCGCAGAGTATTGGCACGGCTATGCTGATCCCATGATTTATCGCGTTGTCACGTTCTTGGAAAGTGTAGAAGATTGGACGCTTGATGGCGATCCATCACTGGAAATGGCATTGGATAAACTCGGAAAAGAATTGGACGACATTGAATCGATTGATGTTGGCCAACTGGGCCATGAAGAATTGTTTATTCGTTTGGTGGGCAACATCAAATCAGGGCGCGGCCTTCGCCTTTTGCAGGCCATTGATATGGTGCACCCGGGCAGTGCTTCGAAAATTTTAATCCATGCAGAAGAAACAAGCACTTCAAGCTACGATCCTGCAGGTTTTTTTCTTAAACGAAATATTGTATTCGAGCGTTTGCGGTTGTTAGCACGAGCGTTTTCTGAATACCGACTTAAGCTAGTAGAACGCTCACTGGAGGGAGAGGAATGAGAAAGAATATTTACGGAGTGCTATTGATCACCAAGTTGTTGCTGTTGCCTTTTTCTGCGATCGCCTCTGAATACACGCCCAATCCCAATGCAACGACGACAGATCCCTCGGCTGATATTAAAACGCTTGTGGATTATTTTAAACATTTTGGTGTTTATTTAGGCTTTGACGTCACCCAAGATGTCGACATGACACAAACTCCCGCCAGCTCCCAAGCCTTGTTGCAAAGCCCCACAGTGGGCGATCTAGAATATTATGCGTTATCTTCTATGTTTGGAGCCATTCCTGTCAATGCGATTTTTAAAGATTTTGTCCCCAGCGATGCAGAGTCTGCGGACGGAGGCGATTACAGTGTTTTAAATGCATTGGCGAATAAAACTTTTTCAAGTTATTCCTCATCCAACAACGGTGGCACCTCAGATACAGTCAGTAGCACGGCGTTGATTGATCAAACGGACGTCAAAAAAGATCCCGTATCACAAGCCGTGTTAAATATTATGGCCACTCCTGATTATACATTTTGCATGGACGGCAAAGGGGATTGGATAGACAATTGCCTCTACCAATCGAAAGTGATGTTGAACGTATTTGGGGACAAAATACCAAGTGTTGGTGAGATATACAATGATATAAGCAGTAAAAACTACCTCAATCAGCTTAACGGCAATACCCTGATTGCCCCCTTGTTGTATTCCGCCACCCCCACTGTAAGTGCAGGACGCGGTGAAAATGGTTTATTAGCGGGTAGTCAATTACAAGATGCACTCAATTTTATACGTTATGCAACGGGTGGCGTGGCACCGATTGCCCAAATCAAAAAAGATGCGTTTGTCAAACTGTATCGCGCCACAAAAACTGACTCCAAAAAAAGCGATGACATCAAAGAGGCCGAAGACAATAAAGCACTTTTGGCATC
>CAZGKX010000069.1:0-10913 GCA_964525945.1 uncultured Legionellaceae bacterium | reverse complement strand
TTTATAATAGAAAAAACATGCAGAAAGTAGCCAAATAATCCAAGGATACGTTGATCTTAACAAAGAAGGGAAACATCTCATTTTTAGCTCTCCTATTTATTGACCTTCTAGGAGTGCCGTTTAGAGTGTTACAAACCGCAACCCCGTAAGAGGTGCGGCATTTTAATTTTAAAAAATAAAACAGCCGCACGTCGTAGAAACCACGATGACCACTACATGCACTGATTTATTTGTTTTAAAATTAATCATAATATTCGTGTAAATTAAATATACTGTCTGAAATAATATTTGGTATTTATTGAAATTACAAGCATTATTTTACGCTCAGCTAGAGCTATAGGTGTAAAATAAGCTTAAAAAGCGCAGGACGTAGGCAAAGAGTTATCTTCGGTAGCCTCTGGCAATCATTTCAAATCACTTCAATTTCAACAGGGGCAATGCCATCTATACCGAGTTTTTTAGCAGCAGCAAAGGATAAATCAATGAGTCTGTTCGATACAAAAGGACCTCGATCATTAATTCTAACCACAATCGAGCGGCCATTCTTCATATTTTTGACCCGTACTCGGGTAGCAAGCGGGAGTGTTGGATGCGCTGCGGTCATCGCATACATGTTGTAACGCTCTCCGGTCGATGTTTTTTGATTCCGAGCCCGTGATCCATACCAAGAAGCCACTCCTTTTGCTTTGTAGTGTTTGGCAGACTTCATAACATGGTATGTTTTCCCTCTGATCACATAGTGTTCCGGACTATTAGATTGCTGATGCGTACACGCAACCAGAAGCATGGGGATTACCCCTGTAATGAATCGATTAATGATCTTCTTCATTTTTTCATAACATCAAGTGCCAATGGTTCTAGTATATCATACTATGTTCAATCCCTTGACAACCCCATCGATTGAAACGACTATAGACCATTTTCGACAGACACAATTCTTTCGCCAGCAGCAATAACCGGCGATCATAAAAGTCATAAATTTAGCGAGCCTTTTCTTTGAGGATTAGAACCATTCTCTGGCTCATTTTTATTCGTGAAATTCTGACGAGCACTGTTCATTTTATCTCGTATGTCTTGAACCCTGAGAATATTCAATTGTTGATCAATATCTTTACGCATCTGCACCACCGTAGATGTGGGGTTAGGCCCATATCCCTCCCACCCTCGACGCATTAATCGTAAAAACCAAAACCCACTGTTTAATTGCCTCAAAAATTTTAATGAAGGGTCCATCGTCGTTTTATTCAACCCCTTTCGAATGTTTAAAAGATCATCTTTTGAAAGATCCTTTTTTACTTTATTTAATAAATCAATAACTTCATTTTTTTGTTGTTTAAGAGGAAGTTGGGCTGTTCGTATATGATCAACCGCTGCTTTAAACGACTGAAAATCCTTTATTGTTGTAGGTTTTAAATATTCATTTTTATAGTGTGTGATTTTTTCTGCCCATTCTTTCTCCGGAAAATGGTTTACTATATCTTGGGCGATACAACTCAATTGAAATTTTTGAACCGGAGTGCATTCATCACCATTTAATTTTGTAGCAATGACGTCTAAGGCTGAATCGGCATCTTTTTTGCTAGGAGGTGAACTTGCTTTAAACGAATAAGCGTCTAAATGAATAGAGCGGGTTACGGTGTAAGTAGGATCTGTTTTCAATGCATTTTCTATACCAGCAAAAATCTGTTCGATTTCCATTCCAATGGTTTGTTTCTTTTCCGCGGTTAATTCACAGATGATTTCGTCTTTAATGGTTGAAAGTAAATAAGGATTCCTCTGTAAATAATTTGACATTTCTGTGGATGAAAACAACATTGTCCTAAATTGAGCCATACGTTCATGCAAGGCCGTGGCCATCAATGTTGTTTGTGCATTATCGTATGAATTGGTAGCATCTAAATGCTCAGACAATGCATTCTGGAAAAACGATTGAGGCAACAAACTGTATCGAAGAAAATATTTCCATTTTGCTTCAATGAATTTAGAATCATCTTTTAATTTTTTAAAAGCTTCTGCTTCTTTGCGGGTGTACGCTTTTTTCCCCGTACCTGTGATAGGTCGGTATTGGGTTGGCCAGTAATGGTTTTTAGAATTTGCTAAGTCAGGAAACTTCTCTAAATCATCCAGCGTGACTTTAAATGCATCGGCCCCAAGAAATGCGCTTGTTTCTCGGGTAGCACGATGCGACATGACGCTATCAGCAAACATTAAATCATGATCAATTTTAAAAAATTTAACGACTTTTTTACCCTTTTGCTCTGTTACATAAAAACCAATATTGTCTTTATGTAAATCATCTTCTTCGAGAAAATAAGACGCTGTTAAGACACCAGCCAATGAATCCATATCCAATTCAACGTTACTGTCTGAGTGGTTATGGAATTGCAGTAGTTTATCAAAGGATAAAGGCGCGCGTGCGAGGAAAGTCAACCCATTTTTGCAGTCAGTTTGAAATTTTTCACGATCGTCTCCGGGTTGCGGAAGGTGCTCGCTCCATTCACCAATATTCTTGCCTGCACCAATTTGATAGACAATTTCCCCTTGTTCCACCTTATTAGCTAACTGATAACTAAAATTTTGAGAAACCACGCCCAGGACATTATTATCATCATCAATCAAAAAATCTTGCCTAGGTGTCAACTCCGGGATGAGACTGCTAGCAATGTCCCCAAAATACACCTCTAACTCTGAAGACTCACTTTTCCCCCCTTTATTCATTTTTACCACGACCGGAATCGGGCCACTGGTAGTGTCATCCCAGCATTTCACATGGGTTTCGTGCGCGCTCACTGTCTTGCTCTTTGGATTGCTTTTAGCGAATGAAAGCAATGCAACCGATTTCAGGGAGAAAAACGGAAAATATTGCCACCACGCTATGTTAGCGTCGGGTGATTCCTCTATACCTCGTACAGTATTTTTTTGTTTCGCCTTATCAAAGATCGGCATATTAATAACCAACAAGGGCTTATATTGATCATTATAGGTGATTTTTAGATGAATGCTTACTTAGGCATGAATGTGCAATTTTTTAATATAAACGAAGGTAATGTTCCTAAAACATGAGTATATGTCGAAGGCAGCGCATTGGATATTCACCGAATTATTGACAGCATCGAAGAATTTAGAGCATTAAGAAGAGATGCTATTCCAACAGTTATGCCCCAAACAAATTTTACGATCTAGAAATTCAATCAATAATCAACATAGCCCGCAAGCAACATAATGGATTGCAGGTAATTCAGAGGTGTTTTAATAAATAAAACATCGAGTGTTGGCGACATTGTTCATTTTACTCTACAATCGTTGAATGGTTTTATAAAAATAAAACCATTCAACGATCAATCACTTATCAAGGATGAAACAATGAAAAAAATAACAACTATACTGCTGGGTTTATTTTTAGGAACGTCGGTGTTTGCTGCTTCTTCAACAGACATGGGTTCTAAATGGATATGCACCACCAATGCCAGCAGCAGCGATGTTCAAGCAGATAAAGATGCCGATGATAAAATGGCAAAACAGCAAGATTCAGCCTCGAATGCGTATGCATTCGCTGCTCAGAATTGCCGTGATTGCACAAAAATCACCTGCGAAGCCCAAGACTAATCCTTTCCTTACTTGCTATGTTGATATTTTTCAACATAGCAAAACAAGAACCCCTTCAAAAAATGCTGGCCCCAAAAGTAAGGGCTAAACACCAGCAACATACTCTGGATATCCCCTACTAGCTTATTTACCACTGATTACCTGCACAAAAACTTTAACCGATGATACACCGATTAGGCTCATTTTCAACTTGACAAAAATATACTCAAAGTGTAAAGTTTTTTGAAAAAAACCGAAAGGGCCCGACTCATGCAATACCACCAATTTTTTACGCAAAACATCACGAAATTGAATAAAGTGCTTACGTATACCGGGACTGCTTACCTAATTTATGGTCAGGGGAAGAATTTATATACTCCCCCAGAAAATACATTGCCGGCCTCAAAAGAACTCATCGATGAGGTCAATCAACAAGCTCAAAAAATGGGCGTAAACCGACCGATTAAAATCTATTCATCCAACAAATCTTCCTCTCATTTTGAAGGCGTTAATGGACCAACTGTTTTCAACAGCATGTCGATTATACTCGAGAAAGATATAGAGCAAGCACCAAGTAAAAATTTTGCGATAGCACATGAGATTGCACACGCGAAATACAATGATGCCCTTATCGTATCAGCCATCCTCAGTGCTGCAAGTTATCCGTTTACAAAGGGTATAGTGACTCCTCCGAAGGCCCTGTGGATGTCTCCCGGCTTTATAACGCTTTATGCATTTTTAGCGATCATTGGGTACTTGCGTTACGCTGAAAAAAGAGCTGATTTAACGGCTGCAGAACATGTGAGCAATAAAGACATCAAAGGCTTTATCCAACGTCTGGAAAAAGTACGGACTGAAAACCTTGAATATCGTAACTCCGATGAGGACAAGGATATGGAAATCATTAAAAAGATATACATTACCTCCTCCGGAGAATCCTTTTTTGATACACATCCTTTTCATTCAACGCGAATTGAGTATTTGACGAAATTCATTGAGCAGCGCAATGGGCGCGAGCCAAATTCTCCAGAAAGTGAAAGCCCAGCTCGCTCCTTCAAGTAGGGATACTAAGCCACAGTCCGTTACAGCCCCCCTTCCTAACAATCTCAATAAAATGTTTGAATAAATAAAACTCCGTACATGACAAAAGTATCGGATTATTTTGATGGGTGGTTGCCCGCCTACGCGGGCATGACAGATTTTTTTGTCATGTACGGAGTAAATAAAAAATCGATTGTTGGCGGCATTCTTCGTTTTACTCTACAATCATTAAATGGTTTTATCTTTATAAAACCATTTAATGATCACTTGCGATGTGGAATATGTTTCAACATCGCAAAACACAAGAGCCTACTATGCTTGCATATCAACAACTAAAAACAACATTTGAACGTATTTATCATCTAAAAACCATCCAACACATCATGGAATGGGATGAGGCCGTTATTATGCCTGAGGGGGCCAACCTATCTCGTGCTTTTTGCATGAGCACACTCAGCAGCACCCTTCAAAAAATGCTGGCCCAAAAAAAAGTAAAAACATGGATTGAGCAAGCAAAAGAAACCTCGCTGGACTCGCCGTGGGATAGTGCGAATTTAATGTGGATGGAAAAACAATACCAGGCAGCCACCTGTATTCCTTCAAAATTGGCGGAACAAACGACTATTGCCACCATGACATCCCAACAAATGTGGCGGAAATTACGTGCAGAAAACAATTGGCGTGATTTTTTTCCTTATTTGGAGGCCTCGTTTCGTTTTATAAAAGAAATTGCGGAAAGAAAATCAGAAGCTTTGCACATGAGTCCCTATGACGCCTTGTTGGATGAGTACGCCCCTGGATTTAATCAACACCGCATCGATGCTATTTTTAACGATTTAAAACCACTTATTCCTCCTTTGCTCAAAGAAGTAATGGCTAAACAACAGCAACATATTCTGGATATCCCTACTGGCGTATTTCCCATTGAACAACAAAAATTACTTGGCTTAAACGTCATGAAAACGCTGCAATTTCAATTCAACAATGGACGATTGGATGTGAGCCATCATCCATTTTGTGGAGGTGCTACCGATGATGTTCGCATAACCACCCGTTACCGAACCGATGAATTTTTAACGTCATTAATGGGAATTTGTCATGAAACAGGCCATGCCAGGTACGAACAAGGCCTGCCCAGAGCATGGATGTTTCAACCCGTAGGGCATGTCAACAGCATGGCAATGCATGAAAGCCAGTCGTTATTGTTGGAAATGGAAGTGTGCCGCTCTAAAGAATTTTTTGCTTATATTACGCCGTTGGTGATCGATGCATTTGGAGCACAGGAGGCTTTAAATGCCTCCAACTTATACCATCTTGCAACACAGGTGCAGCCTGGATTAATTCGTGTGGATGCAGATGAAATCACCTACCCTTTGCACGTGATTTTACGTTATGAAATCGAAAAAGAATTGCTAAATGACACCCTTTCCATCAAAGAATTACCAGAGCGTTGGAATGATTTGATGCAAACTTATTTGGGCCTTAGCACCACCAACAATGACCAAAATGGGGTCATGCAAGACGTGCATTGGCCATCGGGAGCATTTGGTTATTTTCCAGCCTATACTCTTGGCCGTTTGATTGCAGCCCAACTGTTTTCAACTTTTAAGCGCACGCACCCAACGTTTATGGCGGAACTGCGCTCTGGTCAAATTCATTTACTGCATGCTTGGTTGACCCAGAATGTCTATGGCAACGCATCGTTGCTATCAACAGATGATTTACTTTTGCAAGTGACGGGTGAAACACTCAACCCAACCTTTTTTTTACAGGGCCTCAAACAACGTTATTTAACGTGTTGATTGAAATGGATACCGTGCATAAAGCACGGTACGCAAAGAAAAAAACATTTTAATGCGCAAATTTAAAGGCGATTATCCTGAGAATCCATTATAGGCTCGCTAGCTCTTCAAATAGCATGTTATGATTGATGAAAATACCCAACCCAGTTGATGGCGAATGCCTGCACTGAACCATAATTTTTATGCACTTCTCAAATTAGCATTGCCCCTCGCCTTTACGGGTTTAGTACAGTCCGCAGTTTGGTTTTTTGAAACTTTATTTCTTGCGCGGCTAGGACCAGACACTTTAGCGGCAGGTTCTATGGTAAGTTGGTTATTTGGCACAATCGTTGTCATTTTTTTTGGCACACTAAGTTCCATTAATATTTTAATTTCTCATAAACAAGGAGCATCTGATCGAGCAGGCATTTTGTTGGTTGTTCGAGATGGATTTTGGCTTGCTGTGTTATTTGCACTTCCCACTTTTTTATTGTTTTGGAATATCGCGCCTCTTTTTTTATGGGTGGGGCAAAGCCCTGCTGTGGTGTCCCTTGCTAAAGCCTATTTGCACGCGGTGGCTTGGGGAGTTTTACCCAATGTTATTACGATAGCCATTTTGGAGGTTATCATCGGGTTGGGGCATACACGCCTTATTCTTATCATCAATATATTTTCTGTTTCTTTGACTATTATTTGCAGTTTTGTCTTTATTTTTGGCAAATTGGGCATACCCTCATTTGGGATTGCTGGTGCTGGCTGGGGCGTGACCATTAGCAATTGGATCACCATGGGCATTTTATTAAGCTATGTGTCCATCAGCGAAATTTATAAGCATTATTTTAGCCACTTATTTAAAGTAACACCAACCTCATACATTATGGAGTTGTTTCGAATCGGGGCCCCCATGGGGTTGATGTATTGTGTTGAAATCGCATTTTTTTTAGCCTTAACCCTTACCATGGGGCTGTTTGGTACACAAGCAATGGCCGCCAACCAAATTGCATTGCAGTACCTAGGAACAATCATGGCCATGATTTTCTCCATCGCTCAAGCAGTGAGCGTGCGCATGGGTCATTTGCTGGGAGCGGGTGATAAAATTAGCGCCGAGCACACGGCCTTTACAGGTGTTGCTGTTTCAATGGTGTTCATGGTCTTCATCGCTCTGTGCTATTGGTGTTTTCCTACCTATTTAATTTCCATTGATTTTAATGTTAAAGAACCGCAGAACGTCACCATAGTGCGTTTAGCCAGCGAATTTTTAATGGTATGCGCCCTGTTTCAAATTTTTGAATCCATCAGGATTGCGCTTTTTGGTGCATTACGGTCACTGAAAGATACACAATTCACGTTGTTCATTTCCATTTTTAGTTTTTGGGGCATCGCTTTACCCGTGGGCTATTTTTTTGCCACCCATTTAAAATTAGAAGGGGTTGGGCTTTGGTGGGGAATGGTGATGGCAGCAAGTTGCAGTGTGGTATTGCTTTTTTGGAGGTTTAAAACAAAAATGCGAACATACCTCCTGTCGTAAGATATATCATGCACGGGATTAGCAGCATGTATGCTTCAAATAAAGCATGAAGCATTGAATCATTAGAACGTGTAGGGTGGGCACAAGAGCGCCAGCGACGTGCTGCCCGCCCTGCTTCAAGCACATTGGTGGGCACGCTGTGCTTTGCCCACCCTACCACAATTGTCTTCACCATTTGTCGCGAATGGTGTATTGTGTTGAAAAAATTCACCCACTCACTTGATGAAAATTTGGATTGACGGCGATGCTTGCCCTAAAGCAATAAAACAAGTTTTATTTCGTGCCGCGACTCGGCGTAATGTACAATTATTTATTGTGGCTAATCATGCAATAAACATTCCTCCGTCTGTGTATATTAAACGAATTATTGTGCAAAGCGGGTTTGATTCAGCGGACAATTATATTGTTGAACAAGTGGAAAAACACGATTTGGTGATCACGGCCGATATTATTTTGGCGGATCATATTGTGAGCAAACAAGCGTTCGCCCTCAACCCTCGTGGCACACTGTATACCAATAATAATATCAAACAAATTTTAACCCTGCGAAATTTCAATGAATCCCTGCGTGAAACGGGTCATCTTCGCGGAGGTGCAGATAAATTCAGCGCGAAAGAAGTTCAAGCGTTCTCAAACCACTTGGATAAAATTATCAATCAGTTTCATGATCCGAATGGATAAGGTTTCGTCACGGCACGGGACGAGGCGTATAACCATCTTCATCATCCTCAAAACCATAAATATCATCGTCATCGAAATAAAGGATTTCATCATCAGCAATGGATGAAGTTTCATCACTTGTCACGCTGTTCTTTTCAACGTCTTGCTGGGCAAGCCATGCATCCATTTTGAGCAGAATTCTTTCCAATGCGTGATCGGGCAATTTATCTCCTTTCTTTTGCATTCGTATCAAAGCTGTTTCATAGTCAGGGTTGTCTGCGAATATATTTTTTTTGGTCACGGAAGCAGCGTTCTTCTTCTCTTCATTATAAAGGATTTCCAATACTTTTACTTTTCGCGTTTCGTGATTAAAATTTTTCAGACCCCGGCTAAAATCAGGTGGGGCATTTTTTGTGGGGTGCAACATGCCATGGTTATCTTCTATCACCCAATTAAGTTCAAGCAATGAAGATTTTGTTCGTTCACGTTGTGTTTTATCTTGACTGTGAGCATTCATGATAATTTCTTTTGAAGATTTTATTTCTTGCAGCTTCAAACGCGTATTTCTAAAAGGAAGGTATGTACTTTGTTCTAATTTTTTTTGATAAACCTCAAAAAATGGCCTAAGGTCAGCTTCTTTTGTTTGCAAGTACTGGTGTTTTTTAATAATAGCATCCAATGTCCATGGAAAGACAATATGCTGGGGCGTGATGTTTGGATCCAAGGCATGAAGTACCGTTGCAACCGATGTAACACAATTGTTTCCTAAAAGATTGTAACCTTTTTTACAAAAATCCCTGGCCTTGGTGGAGAGCTCTTCATAAAGATGTTCGGCTTCGAAACCGGCATCCTCCGGCAGCTCCACGTATAACCCTCGATGAATACCATACGTAAGGACCTTGATCTCAAGCCCATGTGCAAAAAAAGATTCCGTGCGTGTCGGAGGTCCATAGCAATCTTTGCACACTTCGTCCAATTTGGGGATTTTGTCTTGCGTGCTAGTCCACCAGATTCCTCCTGGTCCACCATAATTTAGCATAAAACTTCTTTTTGGCATAATAAATACTCCAGTTGTATTTATTATAGACCAACTTGGGAGGTGTAAAATTTGTGCAATCACCAATGTTCACTGATTTCAATCAATCCCAAATATTCATTGATTCTGCGTCGGGTTGCGGGCGTGACATCATCAGGCAACTGGGCTAATGGAAACCAACCGTATTCTGCAATTTCGGGTGAGTTTACAGGTTGTTGACTGCGTGATTCTCCAATATAAAAAACAATATAATCTTCGCGTCTTTTGGTTGTAATAGACAGAAAATAATTTAGGAGCAGACGCTAAAGTGACGCCAACTTCTTCCATCAACTCACGCTCAACCGCAGCTCGTGGTGTTTCCTTCGAATCGACCCCACCTCCCACAGTGTACCATCCAGGTACGTAGGTGTGTTTAATCAATAACACTTGTTCGTCGTTAACGATCAAAATTCTTGCCCCTAAGGTTTTTTTAGGGAAAAAAAAATCAAACAAACCAGCGAGTAAATAAAACCGTTTCATTAGCAATCCTTTTCTGAGAAACACAACAAATTGCGCGACCAAGGAGTTTGCCGCAATTTGCATAAAATTGGCATCATTATATATTCAGCTGGGCGAAGACCCCCTGTTGGTGATTATTTTAATACCCCTTTTGAAAGCGTGAGAAAAAGGGGTGATTAAAACGTTGCGTGTTTTTTTTCGTGAATTCGATTACAACAAAAATTTTCCTCTATACTTACACCAATAATAAACGAAGGAACAGCCATGACAGAAATTGATATCTTGTTGCTTTTTTACGATGAAATGAAACTACAAAGCGTGACCAGAAATGCTATTTTTCTGAACATGGATGAACAGGCAGCAGCTCAGCTTGCTGCAAAACTTAATACACCCATTTCTTTAGAAGACGTTCATCAGTTAACAGATACTTGTATTGCCAACGAATGGTTAGAGCGGACGACCATTGATCCAGGCTATAATTTTTTATCTCTAACAGAGACAGGGTTACAGGTTATTTTAGCCAATGAATATCCAGGGCAAAAGGCATAAAGAGCTAATCGCGTTATCGAAAGATACCGCGCAAAAATTGATATCTAAAACCCCGCCTTATCCATCAAATTCAAAACGCTAGGAAATTCAAGTAGGTAAACGCTCTTGCAAAGCTAATTTTTTTAAGACATCGGGACGATCCGTAATAATGCCATCGACCCCCATTGCTATTAATTTTTTGGCTCTTTATGGATTCCGGGGTCTTTCTCTTGATGCCTACCACAGCACTCCAATA
>CAZGKX010000068.1:11620-11979 GCA_964525945.1 uncultured Legionellaceae bacterium | reverse complement strand
GGATAAGCCATTGCACGTATTAACGCATCAATAGGCTCACATGCTTTTTATTATTTTGCTGTTAGAAGGTTTTATTACCATCTCCGTTGAAATTTTGACGATGCGTCAATTGCTGCCTTTTTTTGGCGGTAGCATTGTCATAACAAGCGTTGTGATCGGCGTGTTCTTATTGTTTCTTGCGCTGGGCTATTGGCGAGGAGGCAGCCACCCCCACGATTTTGTGAAACAACTCAGCCGCAATTTTTCATTTAGCCTGCTGTGGATTGGCATCGGCTTAAGTTATGCCTTCATGGATGTGTTTTTTCATGTGAGCACGCAAATCGCACAACTGCCTCTGCTGCTGGGGTTGTTTTTGTATT
>CAZGKX010000068.1:0-11610 GCA_964525945.1 uncultured Legionellaceae bacterium | reverse complement strand
TCCTTTGACAACGAATTTGTTCAACCAACAACACCGCGTCAGCCGTATCAATGGACGGGCGTTATTCCTCAGCACCATTGGCTCCTTTCTAGGAGCCCTGTTAACCTCATTGCTATTGTTTCAGTATTTAGGCGTCGCTTGGACCGTTGTCATCAACTGTGCATTGTTGTTGGTGTTGATTGTGATCATGCAAGCCGACAGTCAACTTGGCTGGGAGCGATTATTGGGGTTGTGTTTTGCTGTACTGTTTATTGGCGTCTTGAATGTGAATGCTGAAAACGCGTTGTTAAAGCGGGCTAACAATTATGGCAATTACCAAGTGTTCGATACCCCGCATTTGGGCAAGGTGTTTGTGATCAATAAATCAAGCAGTTCCTTGCAAACAGCTGACCACAAAGGGTTTCGTTACATCGAATTCGTGCGTCATTTGTTGTTTAAAGAATTGCGTCTGCGCCATAAAGAATTGCTGGTGATCGGTGCCGGAGGATTTAGTTTAACGGCGACGGGCACACAGGACAATAAAGTCACCTATGTTGACATTGATCGTGAAATTAAAACCATCGCCGAAACCCATTTTCTGCAGCAGCCCATTCAAGGCACGTTTATTGCCGAGGATGCGCGCAGCTACTTGCAACAAACCACTCAGCGATTTGATGTTATTTTTTCGGATGTTTACAGCCATCAAACGGCCATCCCTGCGTCATTGCTAACCGTTGAATATTTTCAAGCCATCGCCCAACATTTAAACGACAATGGGCTTTTGATCGTGAACATTATCGCCAGCCCTTTGTTCCGTGATAACTATTCGCGCAGGGTGTTTAACACCATCCATGCCGCATTCCCTTATTGCGAAACCATTCCGCTGGGTTGGCAAAATCCCTTTGCCAATATCATTTACATATGCCCGAAGGTCGCTGCTGAACCAACCTTATACCGTGACGATTTAAACACAGCCGTTTTGGATTTTTTTAGCAGCCATTATCTCCAAAAACCAAAAAAGCTCGATTAAAGGTATGCTGAACACACCACTATTCGATGGAGTTTTTTCATTGGCCACCAAATTATTTGTTCTCCATACTAATCGAGTGAAACCCTAGGTCCACTGCTTTGGAGTCTGGTTTTTTTACATAAACAGGAGACTGTTTATGGCTTTTTTCATTTGCAACCATAAAATTGTTGTATTGCACTTTGGGCACTGGTGTCTCTTTTTCCTCAAAGCGTTTGCGGCTTTTAATTTCAATTTTGGGGCAAGCGCTGAAAGCCGAAATACCTTCTTCATCCTCGCAAACACCGGTGTCAGACCAATTATCATCAGCATCAGAGCTAGAATCAGAAAAATAATCCCCACTGTGGTGAGCCACGATGGCCAACCGAAATTTATTTTGCAAGTATTTTGCAAAATAAAGCTTAAAGTGGTCCCCCAACTCTGTATCAGGATGATTCTCTCGATACGTGTCGAAAGGTTGCCACGCCCCTCCATCCATAACTTCGGCGTTGTCATTGATCACGTGGCTGGTGACAAAACAGGCATGGTAAGCATTTATATAATCATTGCAACTGCGTTTGTACGCTTGCTCGGACACAGCACGATCACCCATGGTCTCAAAAACAGTAACAGCCAAACGAAGCGTTTGGCCGTATTCATCATTCTCAGTAAATCCATAATCAATTGCATCAAAAGGCATGATCGCATCCTAAACAATTAATCAAGCAAGCCTAATTCTTTCACAGCGTCACGCTCTGAACGTAATTCAGCCAAAGTTTCATTGAATTTCATTTGGCTGTATTCGTTAAACGTTAACCCTTCCACAACACGCACTACGCCCTGTTCAAGACCAACTCGACGCACCACACCATGCTCGCGGCGGCAAGGGAAAGAAAAAATCAAACCTTCGTCCACACCATATTCACCCTGGGATGAGAGAGCAACAGAAAATGTTTCGCCAACTTGGGTATCTGTGACCAGGTGATGAACACCGCGGACAATAGCATTTGCTGCAGAAGCCGCAGAAGATGCACCCCGTGCTTTTAAAATCGCGGCCCCACGTTGTTGTACGGTTGGCACAAACGTTTCTTTTAGCCATCGCTCATCATCGATGACGGTAGCAGCAGGCATACCGTTGATTTTAGCATTGTAAAAGTCAGGAAATTGCGTGGACGAATGGTTGCCCCAAATGGTCATTTGCGTAACAGCTGAAATATCAACCGCCGCTTTCTTCGCCAATTGCGTGCGACCGCGCAACTCATCCAGCATAGTCATTGCATAAAAGCGATCATCGGGAACATCTTTGGCATGGTGCTTGGCAATTAAACAATTGGTGTTGCAAGGATTACCGACCACGAATACACGCACATCATCGCTGGCGAAATCGTTGATAGCACGGCCTTGGTTGATAAAAATACCGCCATTGATTTTTAATAAATCAGAACGCTCCATGCCTTGCTTGCGTGGTACAGAACCGACCAACAGCGCCCAGTTCACACCGTCCATGGCTTGGTTTAGATTGGAAGTGCAAACAATACGTTTTAAACGAGGAAAAGCACAATCATCCAATTCCATGGCCACACCTTCAAGCGCTGGCATGGATTGCTCAAGTTCAAGTAAATTCAACTCCACATCAACATGCTCACCAAACATTTGCCCAGACGCAATGCGAAATAATAATGCATATCCAATTTGTCCTGCAGCACCACTGATGGCGACTCTTACTCGTTCATTCATTGTTTTATCCTCAAAATATGACAGTGCAAAGTATAGCTGAAAAAAATGATCTCATGATACTATTGAGGCTTCCAACAAGCCAGCCTGATTTCCACACTTATGCTCCCACTCTCGCTTTATGTTCATATCCCTTGGTGCATTCGCAAATGCCCGTACTGTGACTTTAATTCCCATAAAAGCCCGGAACAATTACCGGAAGAACAATATATAGCAGCATTGGTTGCTGACTTACAAGACGACTTAGCACAATTTCCCAGCCGCGCACTAACGTCAATTTTTATAGGTGGAGGCACACCAAGTTTATTTTCTGCCCCCATGTATGAACAATTGTTTAATCAACTGCAACGTTATTTGCCCTTTTCTAAAAACATTGAAATCACTTTAGAAGCAAATCCTGGCACCTTTGAACAACAACGTTTTCGTGATTATCGTGCTTTGGGCATCAATCGACTGTCGTTAGGGATACAAAGTTTTCATCCCAAACATTTGCAAAAATTGGGACGAATCCACGACGAAAAACAAGCGGAAAATGCAGTTACCAGGGCTCGAAGTGCCGGTTTCGATAACATAAACATCGATATCATGCATGGCTTGCCAGGTCAATCCATCAGCGAAGGGTTAGCAGATTTGCGCACAGCCATCAGCCATGCTCCAGAACATATCTCTTGGTATCAATTAACCATTGAACCAAACACCGTTTTTTACAAACAACAACCGCAACTGCCAGATGAAGCCATTGTTTCATCGCTGGAAGAACAAGGGTTAGCATTATTGGCGGCCCATGGTTACCAACGCTATGAAATTTCAGCTTTTTGCCGGGACAATCAACGTTCGCAACACAACATGAATTATTGGCTATTTGGTGATTATTTCGGCATTGGCGCTGGTGCCCATGGCAAATTCACTGATCCCTGCACGCAGCAAATTTACCGCACCCGCAAACACCGCCAACCCATCGACTATCTAAATCCCCATAAATCGTTTTGTGCGGCCTTGGATTTGGTGTCCAATCAAGATGCCGTTTTTGAATTTATGCTGAACACCACACGTTTGCAAGAAACCATTCCTTACACCCTATTCAAGGAACGAACAGGCCTACCGCTGGAGCAGTTACTGCCAGGGCTCAAGCAAGCAGCAGCGAAAGGTTTGGTGGAATTGCATGACCATTATTGGCAAATCACAGCTTTTGGTCGACGATTCACCAATGATTTACAAAGTTTATTTTTAGAGCCCGCGAATCCTCAACCATGAAGGGTTGAATGGTCTATACTTAAACCATGCCCCACTTAACACCCCATCAAATGGCCAAGCAATTCATTGTGATTTTTTGCATTTGCTTTAGCATTGGTGTTTTGCTCATCTATTTGTTGCAACGCCAATTGATTTATTTTCCCCTCCAAAAAACACCCATGTTGATCAATTACGGTGCCACTGATATGCAAACAATTGTGCTAAAAACCACCGATCAAGTGGCATTGACCTCATGGTACAAGCCCGCGCTTGCAGGTCAACCCACGCTGTTGTTTTTGCATGGCAATGCCGGCCACATTGGTTATCGAATGCCTTTGGTGCGTGAATTTATCAAGGCCGGGATGGGGGTGTTTTTACTGGAATACCGCGGTTATGGTGGCAATAAAGGCAAGCCCACCGAGCAAGGGTTTTATGAAGATGCCCGCACTGCGTTGCGCTTTTTGCTGCAGCAAGGGTTAAGCACGCAACAAATCGTGCTGTATGGGGAATCGTTGGGCACCGGTGTGGCCACTCAACTTGGCATTGAGCATCCATTTTGCGCGGTTGTTTTACAATCGCCGTTTACTTCGTTAACGAGCTTAGCGCGCTACCATTATCCCTGGCTCTTTTTAAAACCCTGGGATCGTTATGATTCATTGAGTCGGATCACAAAGTTGCACGCCCCCCTGTTGGTTTTGCACGGCAAACGCGATCAAATTGTGCCTTACGAAGAAGGCGTAACGCTCTTTAACCAAGCCGTAGAACCGAAAAAAATGCTCACTTTTGATCTAAAAAACCACAATGATATAATCACTGCTGATAATTTTGCCAATGACACCCTTCAATTTATAAACACTTATTGCCATCCATAACGCGCCACACCAAAAACCCGCGTTACGCAGCATGGGTTGGCAGTATTTTTTGTCATAACGTGGAAATGTTCTTCTAAAATGCACAACTTTATTTAATAATAACAGCATGTGTATCCTTTATAGGTGAGTCATGATCCATTTCTTTGCCGTATTGTTTTTCCTGGTTGTTGCCTACCTGATTGGCTCCATTTGTTCTGCCGTGATCGTAGCCCGCTTGTTTGATTTGCCGGATCCGCGCAGTGAGGGTTCCAAAAACCCAGGCGCCACCAATGTGTTGCGTTTGTCGGGTAAAAAATACGCCATTATTGTGTTGCTAGCAGACATGCTCAAAGGAACACTCCCTGTGTTACTGGCAAAATTTGGCGGCGCTGGGCATGCAGCACTCGGCTTTATATGCCTAGCCGCCGTGTTTGGTCATATGTACCCGATTTTCTTTGGATTGAAAGGCGGTAAAGGGGTGGCCACGGCCATCGGTGCGATGTTTGGATTTAACTTTTTTTTAGGAGTGTGGGTGTTGGCAACTTGGCTTGTGATTGCTAATTTCTCACGTTATTCCTCGCTCGCCTCAATTTCTGCAATCTTACTGGCGCCATTTTACTCGCTCTATTTGATAGGCGGCCTGGAAGCATTTTTACCCTTATTGTTTATCGCGATTTTTATTTTATATAAACACCATCAAAATTTGTCGCGTTTATTCGATGGCACAGAGCCAAAAATTAATTTTAAACAACAAAGCAAATAACGAGATGATCTAACCGGCGGGGGAACATGTTTCATGCAACGGCCACCTGGCTTTCACCTCAATGGCTAACGACTCATCTTGAGCACCCGTTAATAAATGCATGCACCCTGCATAAGCAACCATCGCACCATTGTCCGTGCAATATTCAAGACGAGGGAAATAAACCTCCCCAGACAATTCTGCCGTGAGATGGGTTAAAGCTTGCCGCAAAGCACGGTTTGCACCAACACCCCCTGCCACCACCAAACGCGAGCAGCCCGTCTGTTGAATAGCGCGCCGGCACTTAATGATCAAGGTTTCCACCACCGCGGTTTGAAAAGCGCGAGCAATTGCGGCGCGCGCGTTTTGATCTTGACTGCAATTTTGCCAAGCGGTTAAAGCATGGGTTTTCAATCCGCTGAAACTAAAATCAAGCCCCGGTCGATCCGTCATGGGACGAGGAAAAGCTGGAATGGTGGACAAGATTGTGGCCTCATCGGCCAGTTGCGCAAGTAACGCGCCGCCAGGGTATGCGATCCCCATCAATTTGGCCGTTTTATCAAAAGCTTCTCCGACCGCGTCGTCTAAAGTATCCCCTAACAAGTGGTAATCCCCCAACGCTCGCGCCTCGAGCAATTGAGTATGCCCGCCGGAAACCAACAAAACCAGAAATGGAAACGCTAACGTCGGCGTTTCCAATTTTGCCGCCAGTATATGGGCTTCTAAATGGTGAACCGCTAACGCTGGAATTTGCAATGCAAAAGCCAAACTTTTGGCAAAGCATGCTCCTGTTAACAAGGCGCCAATCAACCCAGGTCCTGCCGTATAGGCGATCGCATCTAGATCGGTTTTATGCAATTGCGCTTGGGCCAAAGCTTCATCCACTAAATGCACAATATGTTTTACGTGATCACGCGAGGCCAGCTCGGGCACCACACCGCCAAATTGTTTGTGAAGAGCAACTTGTGAATACAAAGCATGCGCCAACAGGCCCTGCTCTGAACCATATACCGCTACGCCTGTTTCATCACAAGACGATTCAATACCTAATACCAGCATGCTACTCCAGGGTTTCATTCCATCACGCAACGAACAATAATTAATCACTTAATGATTGTCAATGCAAATATTGACTTGACGACGGCTATTTGACGCATTAGAATTGCCACCCTATTGATATGAATATAACCGAGGACTATTGAATGCCCACCGTTCGCGTGAAAGAAGGCGAAAACCCTGAGTACGCATTACGCCGTTTTAAGCGTTCCTGTGAAAAAGCAGGTTTACTGACTGAATTACGTCGTCGTGAGTTTTATGAAAAACCCACTGCTGAGCGTAAACGTAAACAAGCTGCTGCTGTAAAACGCCACTTGAAAAAATTATCACGTGATACCGTTGTCGGTCGTGTTACCAAGCGTCATCGCAAAAAATCATGAGTGTCAAAGAACAAATCAATAATGATTTGAAAGATGCAATGCGCGCCAGAGATAAAAAGAAGCTGGATGCGCTGCGTCTGATCACTGCTGCCATTAAGCAGATTGAGGTCGACGAACGCATTGAAATTGATGATGCTCGGATGTTAGTCATTCTTGACAAACTGGCAAAACAACGCAATGAATCCATCACTCAGTTTAAAGCAGCTGAACGGCATGATTTAGTCGAGCAAGAGCAATTTGAGCTGGGTATTATCACGCACTACATGCCAGAGCCACTCTCTGATGCTGAAATTTCTGCCATGATAGAACAAGCTGTTGCAGCCGTGAACGCCGAAAAAATGAGCGACATGGGCAAAGTAATGGCCGAGTTAAAGCCTTTAATGCAAGGGCGCGCAGATATGAGCAAAGTGAGCGCATTGATCAAAGCAAAACTAACCTGATTTTAGCAACCCATGTGGCGATCACGCCGCCTCATCAGGAATCAGCAAACTGTTTTTCCATTGCCCTCAAGGGGTATGGCGCAAATAAGAGAGATTGTTTCCTATGCAAGGTTTAATCCCTCAACCCTTCATTGATGAATTAATTCATCGCATCGACATCGTCGAATTGATCGATAGCTATGTGCCTCTGAAACATCGGGGCAATAGTCATATCGCTTGCTGCCCTTTCCACCACGAAAAAACACCGTCCTTCAATGTGGTGGCTAAAAAACAGTTTTACCATTGCTTTGGTTGTAGCGCCAGCGGCAATGTCATTAACTTTACCATGAATTACTTGCATTTGAATTTTCCCGATGCCATTGAAACATTGGCCGCACGCGCGGGCATGCAAGTTCCCAAGGAAGGCAAAACCGATCATTCCAAAGAATCCGCCAATTTGTACCAATTGCTGTCGCGGGTGAATCAACATTACCAACAATTGTTGAAAACATCTGAACACGCTATCCACTACTTAAAACAACGTGGTGTGAATGGTGAGGTGGCGCGCTTATACCAACTGGGGTATGCTCCAGCAGGCTGGCACACCCTTGAGTTGCAATTTAAACCGTTTAAATCTGAACTCATCACCACCGGTATGCTGATTGCCAAAGAAGATGGAAAAACCTACGATCGCTATCGCGAACGCGTCACCTTTCCGATTCATGATAGAAATGGCCGTATTATTGGGTTTGGAGCGCGAGCTTTAACGCCTGACCAAAAACCGAAATACCTGAATTCCCCAGAAACCATTATTTTTCAAAAAAATCGTGAGCTCTATGGTTTGCACCAACTGCTTTCGCGCCAAAAAAATATCACTCAAATCATTATTGTTGAGGGGTATATGGACGTCATCGCATTGGCGCAGCACGGCATCTACAATGTTGTTGCAGCCCTAGGCACAGCAACAAGCTCTTACCATGTGCAACTGCTAAGCAAACACACCCAACAACTTATCTTTTGTTTTGATGGCGATGAAGCCGGTAGGAATGCAGCTTGGCGAGCTTTGGTCAACACTCTGCCGCACACCAATGGCGGCCTTGATGCAAATTTTATTTTTTTACCGGAGGGAGAAGATCCGGATAGCTTGGTTCGAAAAGAAGGCCCTGCAGCTTTTCTTGCTCGGTTACAGCAAGCGCTCCCCTTGCATCGGTTTTTTTTGGATAAATTAACTCAAGACCTCGACACCCGTAGTTTGGCCAGCAAAAGCCAAATGATCAATCAGGCAAAACCCTATCTTGAAAAAATGGCCGATGGTCCTTACAAACAATTGCTGATGGATGAACTATCCCGTATCACGCGGATTGAAGGCCATCGATTGCAGCAATTACTACTTCAACAAACCCCCGAAATCAAGGTCGAAAAAGAAAAAAATATCTCCCGCACGCCCCTGCGTGTAGCTACGTCCATTATGCTGCAACACCCTGACCTTTTGGCATTGTGTGCAACGCAAATTGCACCGTCCATGCTCAAAGAAAAAAAACACCATGTTTTAAAAACCTTGATGGAACAAATATTAAAAAATCCCGCCATCACCACAGCAAGATTGGTGGAATTATGGCGAGAAACCCCGTTCTTTGAATCACTCAATAAGCTAGCCGCTTGGGAGCATCAAGTTTCAGAAGAAGCCCTTCTGCATGAATTTACAGACATTATTTTCTTTCTCGCAGCACAAAATAAAGAGGATAAAATCAAGCATTTGTTGGAGAAAGCACGCCATCCTGGGCTCACAGAAATTGAACGCCATGAGCTGCAAGATTTATTAAAACAACGACACAAAAATAATACAGAATAAGCTGGCATGTTGGTGTAAGCCAGTTTATAATTGAATCATTTTTCTGTCTTCTAAAACCCTCCTACTATAGAAAGTACTCACAATATGAACGAACAAGAACAGCAACGATCGCAAATTACAAAAGTCATTAGTTTAGGTAAAGATCAAAATTACTTGACCTATTCACAAATCAACGATCTGTTACCCAATATCGTTGATACGGAGCATTTTGACGTCATCATCAGCATGCTTGAAGGCATGAATATCAAAGTGTTTGAACTGCCTCCCAGTGAAGATGAATTGGCCTTGCTCGGCAACACCGAAGAAGCTCCAGAAGACGTTGAAGAAGCTGCGGCAGTTCTTGCATCAGTGGACAAAGAAACAGGTCGCACGACCGACCCGGTCCGCATGTACATGCGCGAAATGGGTACTGTTGAATTGTTAACCCGTGAAGGCGAAATTCGCATTGCGAAACGCATAGAGGAAGGTATTTACCAAGTTTTACGCTCATTGGCGCATTATCCAGAAACCGTGCAGTTGGTGCTGGAAGATTATGATCGGGTCATGACCGAAGAAATGCGTCTGAATGAAATCATCAGTGGTTTCTCGGATGAAGACGAAGGCGCCCCCCCTTCCAGCATTGGTTCGATGTTGGAAGATGCGCAACAAGATGTTGCCGCTGATCTCGATGAAATCATTGAGGACAGTGACGATGGTGAAGGTGGCATTGGTGAAGTAGATGCCGGCCCCAATCCTGAGCAAGCCAAAATATATTTTGATGAATTGCGTGAAAAATACGCAGACGCAATGCAGGCTTTAAAAGCGCATGGCCGTACCTCAAAAAAATCGGTGGAATTGCTTGAATCGATGTCTGAATCGTTTTTAAAGTTAAAATTAACCTCCAGGCAAGTGGATAAGTTAACCCGGCATTTTCGTCAGTTGCGCAACCACATTCGAGAATTTGAACGCAATATCATGCGTCTTTGCATTGAAAAAGCACGCATTCCACGCAAATTGTTTATTGAAACATTCCCCGGCAAAGAAACTGATTTAAAATGGCTCGATACCGTCACCCAAAAACATGAGAAAAAACTCGATGTAACACGTATCAATGAATACGCGAATGATATCAAGCATTTGCAAACACGTTTAGCTGCTTTTGAAGAAGAATACGGTTTGACCATCAGTGAAATCAAAGACATTAATCGTGAAATGTCGATTGGTGAAGCAAAAGCGCGGCGCGCCAAAAAAGAAATGGTTGAAGCCAATTTAAGACTGGTTATTTCTATCGCTAAAAAGTACACCAATCGCGGTTTGCAATTTCTTGATTTAATTCAAGAAGGCAACATCGGTTTGATGAAAGCCGTTGATAAATTTGAATACCGTCGTGGTTATAAATTTTCAACCTATGCGACATGGTGGATTCGACAAGCCATCACCCGCTCCATCGCCGATCAAGCGCGCACGATTCGTATTCCAGTGCACATGATTGAAACCATCAATAAATTGAACCGAATTTCTCGTCAAATTTTGCAAGAAACAGGCCGAGAAGCCACACCGGAAGAATTGGCTGAAAAAATGGAATTGAGCGAAGATAAAATTCGAAAAGTTCTAAAAATAGCCAAAGAACCCATTTCGATGGAAACACCGGTGGGTGATGATGATGAATCGCATTTGGGTGATTTTATTCAAGACGAAAACATCGAATCCCCTATCGATTGCGCCACCGCCGAAGGATTGCGCGAAGCCACCTTGGAAATCCTAGAAACCCTAACGCCTCGCGAAGCAAAAGTATTGCGCATGCGTTTTGGTATCGAAATGAACACCGATCATACCCTGGAAGAAGTCGGCAAACAATTTGATGTCACACGTGAACGTATTCGCCAAATTGAAGCCAAAGCCTTGCGCAAACTTCGCCACCCTTCACGCTCCGAAAAACTCCGCAGTTTCTTAGAAGGTGATGAGAGCTAATTAAAAAGTCGTTACGGTGTGCCACACCGTAACGACCTAAAACCAACTTGGCACGGCACCGATTGTTTACTCAAAACACCCCACTCTATCCGAACCGCGACCGTTAGGAAACCGAGCATTTAAAAGGGATGCTCGATCATGCATTTTTTATCACGTATTGAGAAAAACGTTAAAAAAATAATGGTGTTTAACCCCATAAACCATTACAATTACCCGTGTTGGGCCTATAGCTCAGTTGGTCAGAGCAGCGGACTCATAATCCGTTGGTCCTAGGTTCAAGTCCTAGTGGGCCCACCAATAAAATCAAGTAGTTACGAATAAATATAAAAAATTTCGGGCTCTTTCCCATTTAAGGGGGCACTTTCTCAAGCACATAATACTCTAACCCTAATTCTATAATTTTCAAAG
>CAZGKX010000067.1:10134-12165 GCA_964525945.1 uncultured Legionellaceae bacterium | reverse complement strand
CGAATGGATGATCATGAATGTCCTGCCGGTGTTGCCGCCTGACCTTCGACCTTTAGTGCCGCTCGATGGTGGTCGTTTTGCGACGTCCGATTTAAATGATTTATACCGACGTGTGATCAACCGCAATAACCGACTGAAACGGCTGTTGGATTTGAATGCACCGGATATCATTGTTCGTAACGAAAAGCGGATGTTGCAAGAATCTGTGGATGCGCTGCTTGATAACGGCCGTCGTGGCCGTGCTATAACAGGCACCAACAAACGGCCTTTAAAATCACTGGCCGACATGATCAAAGGTAAACAAGGTCGGTTTAGACAAAACTTGTTGGGAAAACGTGTCGACTACTCCGGCCGTTCAGTGATTGTCGTGGGCCCAACGTTGCGTTTGCATCAATGCGGCTTGCCGAAAAAAATGGCATTGGAGCTGTTCAAGCCCTTCATTTTTAGTAAATTGGAGTTCCGTGGACTGGCAACAACCATTAAAGCCGCAAAGAAAATGGTTGATCGCGAGGAAGCTGTGGTTTGGGACGTGCTTGAAGACGTTATCCGCGAACATCCAATCTTGTTAAACCGCGCACCTACATTACACCGTTTAGGTATTCAAGCGTTCGAACCGGTATTGATTGAAGGCAAAGCGATTCAATTACACCCATTGGTTTGTACGGCATACAACGCTGACTTTGACGGCGATCAAATGGCCGTTCATATTCCGCTGACGTTGGAAGCACAACTTGAAGCGCGCTCGTTGATGATGTCAACCAATAATATTTTATCGCCTGCAAGCGGTGAGCCGATTATTGTTCCTAGCCAAGACGTTGTTTTAGGGTTGTACTATTTAACCCGTGAGCGTATTAACGCCTTGGGTGAAGGAAAAGTGTTTGGCAGTGTGCAAGAAGTTCAGAATTTTTATGAAGATGGCTACGTTGATATCCATGCAAAAATTCGTGTACGCATGCCTTCCGAAAATCACGACAATAACGTGAATGCCTTGGTTGAAACAACAGTTGGTCGGGCAATTTTGTCTGGTGTCTTACCGAAAGGAATGCCATTCTCCCAAATCAATAAGCCGATGACCAAAAAAGCCATTTCCAAGGTTCTGGACAATTGCTACCGTAACTTTGGTTTAAAAGAAACGGTTATTTTTGCCGATCAGCTTATGTACACTGGCTTTAAGTATGCAACACGTGGTGGCGCGTCCATTGGTATTGAAGACATGGAAATACCCCATGACAAAGCAACCATTATTGAACAAGCCGATAATGAAGTCCGTGAAATCGAATCGCAATTCCGTTCAGGTTTGGTAACGAATGGTGAACGCTACAATAAAGTAATCGACATTTGGTCACGCACCAGCGAAATGGTCGCCAAATCGATGATGGCAAACATTGCGACGGAAGAAGTCACAACACGCGACGGTTCGGTTGTTCGTCAAGATTCGTTTAACCCAATCTTCATGATGGCCGACTCAGGTGCACGGGGTTCGGCTGCACAGATAAGACAGCTGGCCGGTATGCGCGGTTTGATGTCAGCGCCCGATGGCTCGATCATTGAAACGCCCATTACCGCGAATTTCCGTGAAGGTTTGAACGTATTCCAATACTTTATTTCAACCCACGGTGCGCGTAAAGGTCTTGCTGATACGGCATTAAAAACAGCGAACTCTGGGTATTTAACGCGGCGTTTGGTGGATGTTGCTCAAGACGTGGTGATTACCGAATTGGATTGCGGCACTGAAAATGGCATCTTAATGCAGCCATTGATTGAAGGCGGTGACATCGTTGAGCAGTTGCATGAACGTGTTCTAGGTCGAGTGACCGCAACTGATGTTTATGTGCCGAACCAAAATGAACCTGTGGTTAAAGCAGGTACGCTGTTGGATGAAGAATGGGTAGAACGCCTTGAAAAATTAGGTGTTGACCAAGTTCTGGTGAGATCACCGATTTCCTGTTCAACCCGTTTTGGATTATGTGCGTATTGCTACGGCCGTGACTTAGCGCGCGGTCATTTGGTCAATACCGGCGAAGCAGTGGG
>CAZGKX010000067.1:0-10124 GCA_964525945.1 uncultured Legionellaceae bacterium | reverse complement strand
GGGTATCATTGCAGCGCAGTCCATTGGTGAGCCAGGTACTCAGTTGACGATGCGTACGTTCCATATCGGTGGCGCGGCGTCCCGAGCAACTGCTGCCAATAATATCCAAATCAAAAATAAAGGTATTATTCGACTCCACAACATCAAGACAGTGACACACGCAAACAATAACTTGGTTGCTGTATCGCGCTCAGGTGAAGTCACCATCATTGACGAATTTGGTCGAGAACGCGAACGTTATAAACTTCCTTACGGTGCGGTTTTATCGGTTCAAGATCACTCATCCGTTGAAGCTGGACAAGTTATCGCAACATGGGATCCGCACACCCATCCAGTGATCGCTGAAGTAACCGGTAAATTAAAATTTGTAGATTTGATTGAAGGCATCACCATGAACCGTCAGGTTGATGAGTTAACAGGCTTGAGCAACATTGTTGTCATCGATGCTAAACAACGCAGCAGTGCTGGACGTGACATGCGTCCCATGGTTAAATTGGTTTCCGATGATGGTGAGGAAATTTTCTTATCAGGCACCAATGTCCCTGCTCAATATTACCTGCCTGTTGATGCGATCATTAATTTTGAAGACGGTAACTCAGTGGGCGTGGGTGACGTTATTGCGCGTATTCCGCAAGAACGCTCCAAAACACGTGATATCACCGGGGGTCTGCCGCGTGTGGCTGATTTGTTCGAAGCTAGAAAGCCCAAAGATTCCGCCGTTATGGCTGAAACATCAGGTGTGATTAACTTCGGCAAAGAGACAAAAGGCAAGCGCCGTTTGATCATCACTGAAAGTGAAAACAAACACCATGAAGAATTGATACCGAAATGGCGTCATATTTCTGTGTTTGAGGGGGAGCATGTGGCTCGAGGGGAAGTTGTAGCTGACGGTCCACCAAACCCACATGATATTCTTCGCCTCTTGGGTGTGGGAGCATTGGCAAACTACATCGTTAATGAAGTGCAAGATGTATATCGCTTGCAAGGGGTAAAAATTAACGACAAGCACATCGAAACAATCGTAAGACAAATGTTGCGCAAGCGGGTGATCACGTTTGTGGGCGACTCTAAATTCCTGCTTGGTGAACAAGTGGAAGAAACAGCGATGTTGCAAGAAAATGATAAGCTAATAGCAGAGGGTAAAATTGCCGCGCAAGGTACACCGATTCTGTTAGGTATCACTAAGGCATCATTGGCCACAGAATCATTTATTTCCGCTGCATCGTTCCAAGAAACGACCCGTGTGCTTACAGAGGCTGCGGTCAGTGGTAAAATTGATGATTTACGTGGTTTGAAAGAAAACGTGATGGTGGGGCGTCTGATTCCTGCGGGAACAGGCTATACCTACCATATTACACGTAAAGCAAAACGAGCTAGAGCGGCGGCAAATGCAGAGCATCCGCATGTTGTTACAGCAAGTGAAGTGGAGCATGCATTAAGCGAAGCATTAAATGCGGACAACCAAGAACGCTAATATATCGAATTCTACCGGTCTAAACTTGACAAATGGTTTAGACCTATATAGAATCCGGCCTCCTTATGCATACGAAATAATTATAGATAAGTTCGGAGTTAAGAATAAATGGCTACTATTAATCAGTTAGTAAGAAAGCCTCGCGTGGACGCTAAAAGGAAAAGTAATGTTCCAGCGCTGCAATCATGCCCACAAAAACGAGGCGTATGTACACGTGTATATACAACAACACCTAAAAAGCCTAACTCAGCTATGCGTAAGGTTGCGCGTGTTCGTTTAACAAATGGTTTTGAGGTCTCTTCGTACATAGGTGGTGAAGGCCACAATTTGCAAGAGCACTCTGTTGTCTTGATCCGTGGCGGTCGTGTTAAAGATTTGCCTGGTGTTCGATACCACACTGTGCGCGGTAGCTTAGACACCTCTGGTGTTAATGACCGTAAACAAGGGCGTTCTAAATACGGAACCAAAAAACCGAAAGATAAAAAATAATCTGAGTGTAGGAACTAGACATGCCAAGAAGAAGAGAAGTACCTAAAAGAGAAATTTTGCCTGACCCAAAGCACCACAGCGAGTTGTTGGCTAAATTCATTAACGTGCTCATGATCAGTGGCAAAAAATCAACCGCTGAAAAAATCATTTATGGTGCACTTACTGTTATGGACGAGCGTCTTAAAAAATCCAAAAAATCGGACGATGAAAGTGGTGACACAGGTTCTGGTTCTGCTGGTGGCGTATTGCGCTACTTTGAGCAATCTTTGGATAACGTTCGACCCACTGTGGAAGTACGGTCACGACGAGTCGGTGGTGCGACTTACCAAGTTCCCGTCGAAGTGAGATTGGATCGCAGTATTGCTCTGGGCATGCGTTGGATTGTCCAAGCCGCACGTTCACGTGGCGAGAAAGGTATGATGTTGCGTTTGGCTGGTGAATTGGTTGATGCCTACGAGAACAAAGGCGCCGCAGCAAAGAAACGTGAAGAAACACATAAAATGGCAAAAGCGAACCAAGCCTTTGCTCATTTTAGATGGAATTAAAAGCCAAGTACTAAAGAGGAAAACTCGTGTCAACTACATCTTTAGAATTATACCGCAACATCGGCATTGCAGCACACGTTGATGCGGGAAAGACGACGACGACAGAACGTGTTTTGTTTTACACAGGTACTTCACACAAGATTGGTGAAGTGCATGATGGTGCTGCAACCATGGATTGGATGGTCCAAGAGCAAGAGCGCGGAATTACTATTACCTCCGCTGCGACAACGTGCTACTGGTCCGGAATGGACAAACAATATCCTCGTCACCGTATCAACATCATTGATACGCCAGGACACGTCGACTTTATGATTGAAGTTGAGCGTTCATTGCGTGTTCTTGATGGTGCTGTGGTTGTATTTGACTCAGTATCGGGCGTAGAACCCCAATCAGAAACCGTGTGGCGGCAGTCTGATAAGTACGGCGTACCACGCATTGTATTCGTGAATAAAATGGACCGCATGGGCGCTAATTTCAAACGCGTTGTGGTTCAAATTAAACAACGTCTTGGTTCTTGCCCGGTTATTGTCCAAATGCCGATTGGTGCTGAAGAAACATTTAAAGGTGTGGTTGACCTGATTAAAATGAAGGCGATTTTCTGGGATGAAGAAAGTAAAGGCATGACGTTTGAATATGCAGATATTCCTGCTGAAATGTATGATGAATGTGTTGAGCTGCGCTCGGCCATTATCGAAGCTGCTGCTGAACATTCTGAAGAATTGATGGAAAAATACCTTGAAGGTATAGCGTTTAGCGAAAAAGAAATTAAAGAGGCACTTCGTGCTCGTACGATTGCTAATCAAATTGTTCCAGTGTTTTGTGGCTCAGCCTTTAAGAACAAAGGTGTGCAAGCGGTTCTGGATGGTGTAATTGATTTCTTACCTGCTCCGATTGACGTTCCTGCTATTAACGGCGTTGACGAAGATGGGGAAGAAGCACATCGTAAAACAGGTTATGATGAGCCTTTCTCTGCACTTGCGTTCAAAATTGCTACGGACCCATTTGTAGGAACACTCACTTATTTTCGCGCTTATTCAGGTGTCGTGAAATGTGGTGATACAGTGTATAACCCTGTGAAAGGTAAAAAAGAGCGTATTGGTCGTCTTTTACAAATGCACGCCAACTCTCGAGAGGAAATTAAAGAAGTAAGAGCTGGCGACATTGCCGCGGCTGTTGGTTTAAAAACGGTAACAACTGGCGATACGCTGTGTGATATCAATAACATTATCACGTTAGAGCGTATGGATTTTCCAGATCCAGTTATTGCTGTAGCGGTCGAGCCGCGAACTAAAGCTGACCAAGAAAAAATGTCAGTTGCCTTAGGAAAATTGGCGCAAGAAGATCCATCGTTCCGTGTTCATACCGACGAAGAATCTGGTCAAACAATCATCCAAGGTATGGGTGAGTTGCATTTGGAAATCATCGTTGATCGTATGCGCCGTGAATTTTTGGTTGAAGCAAACGTTGGTAAACCACAAGTGGCTTATCGTGAGTCCATTAAAAAGGCCGTTGAACAAGAAGGTAAATTTGTTCGTCAGTCCGGTGGTCGTGGTCAATATGGCCATGTTTGGCTGAAAATTGAACCCCAAGACCGTGGCGTAGGCTATGAATTTGTCAATGCCATTGTTGGTGGTGTCGTTCCAAAAGAATATATCCCTGCCGTTGATAAAGGGATTCAAGAGCAATTACAGAACGGTGTTATCGCTGGCTATCCAGTGGTAGACGTGAAAGTAACTTTGTTTGATGGCTCGTTCCACGAAGTTGACTCCAGTGAAATGGCGTTCAAAATTGCTGGTTCGATTGGCTTTAAACAAGGCGCGCAAAAAGCAAGTCCCGTACTGCTTGAGCCTATTATGAGTGTTGAAGTGGTCACTCCAGAAGAATACATGGGTGACGTTATGGGTGATCTGAGTCGCCGTCGTGGTATGTTGCAAGGGATGGACGAGTCTCCTGCTGGACGCGTTATTCGCGCAGAAGTGCCATTGGCTGAAATGTTTGGCTATTCAACTGACCTTCGTTCAGCAACCCAGGGTCGAGCCACTTATACCATGGAGTTTGCGAAATACTCAGAAGCTCCAGCCAATATAGCTGAAGCGATTATCAAGAAACAATAAAGTTTAACAAAAGTTAATGAGGTATTGAAATGGCGAAGGAAAAGTTTGAGCGTAAAAAGCCCCACGTGAATGTGGGAACGATTGGTCACGTTGACCATGGTAAGACTACGTTAACGGCGGCAATAACGACAATTATGGCAAAGAAATTTGGTGGTACAGCGAAAGCGTACGATCAAATTGATGCGGCACCTGAAGAGCGTGCCCGTGGGATTACCATTTCTACAGCTCACGTTGAATACGAATCTGCGAATCGCCATTATGCTCACGTTGATTGCCCAGGCCACGCGGATTATGTAAAAAACATGATCACAGGTGCGGCGCAAATGGACGGTGGAATATTGGTTGTGTCAGCAGCTGATGGTCCAATGCCACAAACACGCGAGCACATTTTATTATCGCGTCAAGTTGGTGTTCCATTCTTGGTTGTTTACCTGAACAAAGCGGACATGGTTGACGATGCAGAATTGCTGGAATTGGTTGAAATGGAAGTACGTGACTTGTTAAGTTCGTATGACTTCCCTGGCGACGATACACCTATCGTGATTGGTTCAGCGTTGAAAGCGTTGGAAGGCGACACGAGTGACATCGGTGTTCCATCGATTGAAAAATTGGTTGAGACAATGGATTCATACATTCCTGAACCTGTTCGTAACATCGATAAAAGCTTCTTGTTACCTATCGAAGATGTGTTCTCTATTTCTGGTCGTGGCACAGTGGTCACAGGTCGAGTTGAGAGCGGTATTGTTAAAGTAGGTGAGGAAGTCGAAATTGTAGGTATTCGTGACACGGTTAAAACGACGTGCACAGGCGTTGAAATGTTCCGCAAACTGCTTGATGAAGGCCGTGCTGGAGACAACGTAGGTGTGTTGTTACGTGGTACGAAACGAGATGACGTTGAACGCGGTCAAGTGTTAGCAAAACCAGGTTCAATCAAACCTCACACGAAGTTTGAAGCAGAAGTGTACGTGTTATCAAAAGATGAAGGTGGTCGTCATACGCCATTTTTCAACGGTTACCGTCCGCAGTTCTATTTCAGAACAACTGACGTAACAGGTACTTGCGATTTGCCAGAAGGCATTGAAATGGTTATGCCAGGAGACAACGTGCAATTGGTTGTCAACCTCCATGCACCGATTGCGATGGATGAAGGTTTGCGTTTCGCTATACGGGAAGGTGGCCGAACTGTCGGTGCCGGTGTTGTCGCTAAAATCATCGAGTAATAATAATGAGCAATAATCAGAACATTAAAATTCGTCTTAAGTCATTTGATCACAGAATGATTGACGTATCAACACGTGAAATTGTGGATACGGCTAAGCGCACAGGCGCACAAGTTCGTGGTCCAATTCCTTTGCCAGTTCGAAAAGAGAAGTTTTCAGTACTCATATCTCCGCATGTTAATAAAGATGCTCAAGATCAATATGAGATACGTACTCACAAACGATTGGTTGTAATTGTGAATCCGACTGAAAAAACTGTTGATGCTCTTATGAAGCTTGATTTGGCAGCTGGAGTAGATGTTCAAATTAGTTTAGACGATAACTAACATTGAACGAGTATGCATGCCGTAAAATTTTTAAATTGCGCGGCATCAATCTAAGGCCCAGATAATTAGTCTTTAGACGAAACAGGATATTAACGAGGTGTTACAATGACAATCGGTTTGTTAGGCCGTAAAATCGGTATGACGCGAGTATTTACTGCAGATGGAATATCAATTCCCGTTTCTGTAGTAGAGGTTCATCCTAATCGCGTTTCGCAATTAAAAAGCATTGAAAGTGATGGCTATTTAGCTGTGCAGCTAACTGGTGGCACTAAAAAAAGCAGCAGAGTCAGCAAGCCCATGGCAGGCCATTTTGCAAAAGCTGAAATTGAAGCTGGAGATATGTTGTGCGAATTTAGAGTTGATTCAATTGATCAATTCACAGCAGGACAACTTCTTGCAGTAGCTGACGTATTTGATGAAGGTCAATTCGTTGATGTTTCTGCGCACTCTAAAGGTAAAGGTTTTGCAGGTACAGTCAAACGACACAATTTTCGTACCCAAGATGCAACACATGGTAACTCCCGTTCACACAGGGTTCCAGGTTCCATTGGGCAAAACCAAACACCAGGCCGAGTTTTTAAAGGCAAAAAAATGGCGGGTCATTTAGGTAATGTTCGTTGCACAGTTCAAACATTGGAATTGGTGCGAGTTGACGCTGAAAGAAATCTTCTTTTGATTAAAGGTGCTATTCCTGGTGCGCCTGGCGCAAGAGTTGAAATCAAGCCCGCAGAGAAAAAAGAAGGGGGCAAATAATGGAACTAACAACACTAGACACTAAATCGCAGGTCAATGTAAATCCTGATGTATTTAATTACAATTACAACGAAGGCTTAATCCATCAAGCGGTTGTAACCTTCATGAATAATGCGCGCAGTGGCAACAGCGCACAAAAAACTCGCTCTGAAGTACGCGGCGGCGGCAGAAAGCCTTGGAACCAAAAAGGTACGGGCCGAGCGCGTGCTGGTACGATCCGAAGCCCAATTTGGCGCTCAGGTGGTGTGACGTTTGCTTCTAAAAAGCGAGATTATTCACAAAAACTTAATAAAAAAATGTACAAACGCGCAATGCGTAGTATAATCTCCGAGCTTCACCGCACTGGTAACCTTGTTATTGTCAGTGATTTTCAGTGTGCAACGGCTAAAACCAAGGATTTCGTTAATAAAATGAATGACTTGAAAGTGGCGAATGCGCTGATCGTGATGAATGAAGTGGGTGAATTCGAGTATTTGGCATCAAGAAATTTAATCCAATACGACATTACTGATGTTGCCGCATTGGATCCAGTTAGCTTGCTACGTTATAAGCAAGTGGTGATGACTGAGGATGCCATCAAAAAATTAGAGGAGCAGTTACAATGAATGCTGAGCGAATTTTGATGGTTCTTAGAGAACCTCATACCTCCGAAAAAGCGACTGTAATGGCTGAGAAGTTCAAGCAGTTTTCTTTTAAAGTTTTAAAGACTGCGACTAAAAGTGAAATTAAACAAGCCGTTGAGCTGATGTTCAATGTCAAAGTAAAAAGCGTTGCAGTTGTTAATGTAAAAGGAAAGGCAAAACGTTTTAAACAGTTAAGTGGAAAGCGTAGTGACTGGAAAAAAGCATTTGTTTCTCTGCATAAAGATTATGATATCGATTTCACTGTGACAGAATAAGGTAGATTAAGATGGCATTATTAAAATCAAAACCCACCTCACCTGGTAAACGCGGTGAAATACGTGTGGTTCATAGTCATGTTCATAAAGGCAAGCCGCATGCTGCCTTGACTGAAAAGCTAAATAAAACAGGTGGACGTAACAGCAATGGTCGGATCACTGTTCGGCACATTGGTGGTGGTGTTCGAAGCCAATATCGAATCATCGATTTCAAACGCACCAAAGATAGCATCGAAGCGCGCGTAGAGCGGATTGAATACGATCCAAACCGTACAGCTTTAATTGCTCTGCTTGTTTACAAAGACGGCGAACGACGTTACATTATCGCACCTGCTGGTGTAGAAGCAGGTCACGTGGTTCAAAGTGGCGATGATGCTCCTATCGTTAATGGCAATTGCTTGCCCTTAAAAAACATTCCACTGGGTACAACAATTCATTGCGTGGAATTAAAACCAGGTAAAGGCGCGCAAATGTTGCGTAGTGCTGGTTGCAGTGGACAAGTGGTTGCTAAAGAAGGTGCTTATGCAACCTTAAAATTACGCTCTGGCGAGATGCGAAAAGTTCTGGTGTCATGCCGTGCGGTGATTGGTGAAGTTAGCAATAGCGAACACAGTTTGCGTGTACTTGGTAAAGCAGGTGCAACGAGATGGCGTGGTATTCGACCAACTGTACGCGGTGTTGCTATGAACCCTGTTGATCACCCACATGGTGGTGGTGAAGGGCGCACATCGGGTGGACGTCATCCTGTTACTCCTTGGGGTGTTCCAACCAAAGGTTATAAGACAAGAAGTAACAAGCGTACGGATCGTTTTATTGTTAGAAGACGAAAGAAAAAATAATTAGTTAAGAGGATACCAAAGTGGCTCGTTCTATAAGAAAAGGTCCTTTCATCGATCAACATCTGCTCAATAAAGTAGAGGCATCGATTGCATCAAAGTCTAAAAAACCAATTAAAACTTGGTCTAGACGTTCTACGGTTATCCCTGAAATGATAGGGTTAACCATTGCCATTCATAATGGTAGAGATCATGTGCCTGTGTACATCACAGACAACATGGTTGGTCATAAGTTGGGTGAGTTTGCCATGACTCGTACATTCAAAGGCCATTCTGGCGACAGAAAAGCCAAAGGCAAGTAAGAGGCGACGATGGAAGTTACAGCAAAGTTAAAAAATGCACCCTTGTCTGCTCAAAAAGGTAGACTGGTGGCTGATATGATTCGAAACATGAATGTTTCAGTTGCACTTGATGTTCTCAAGTTCACGCCTAAAAAAGGCGCACAATTAATGCTTAAGCTATTGGAATCTGCAATAGCCAACGCTGAGAACAACAACGGCGCCGATATTGATGAACTCAAAGTGGGCATGATTTGTGTGGATGAGGCTACAACTTTAAAACGCGTAAGTCCACGTGCTAAAGGGCGTGCAAATCGAATTTGTAAGCGCACTAGCCATATCACCATTATAGTGTCTGACGAGGAATAGCAATGGGACAAAAAGTAAATCCAATCGGTATACGACTGGGCATAAATAAAGACTGGAACTCCAAATGGTTTGCAGGAAAAAATTATGCACAATTGTTGAATCAAGATATTAATTTACGCAAAGAATTAAAGAAAAAATTAATGTCCGCAGCAATAAGCCGTATTCAAATTGAAAGGCCAGCGAATAATGCTGTGGTCACTATTCATACAGCTCGGCCTGGTGTTTTAATTGGTAAAAAAGGTGGTGGTATTGAGGGCCTGCGCGCTGAAATTTCAGCTAAATTAGGGGTTCCAGTCCACTTGAACGTGGAAGAAGTTAAAAAACCTGATCTTGATTCTACATTGGTCGCAGAAGGCATCGCTCAACAATTAGAGCAACGTGTCATGTTCCGTCGTGCAATGAAGCGTGCAGTCACTTCAGCACTTAAGGCCGGCGCCAAAGGCATTAAAATCTGTGTAAGTGGTCGTTTAGGTGGTGCTGAAATCGCACGTAGCGAAACATATCGTGAAGGCCGTGTTCCTTTACATACGTTTAAAGCCGACATTGATTATGGTACTGCTGAGTCTAAAACCACATATGGCATTATTGGCGTAAAGGTTTGGATATTTAAAGGCGAAAGCGTTCCACAAAAAAACCGTAACGCTGATAGCAGCAAGTAAGTGAGGGTTTACAACTATGTTACAGCCAAAACGAACAAAATACCGTAAGCAAATGAAAGGCCGCAACCGAGGCCTAGCGCTACGAGGTAGCAGTATCAGCTTTGGTGAATTTGGTTTAAAAGCAATGGAACGCGGACGTTTAACCGCACGACAAATTGAAGCG
>CAZGKX010000066.1:0-12342 GCA_964525945.1 uncultured Legionellaceae bacterium | reverse complement strand
GCCACACGACAGGAGATCCCTCGCTGCGCTCGGGATGACGTGGGGAGTTACAAAAAATTTTATTATGGCCGGTTTTATAGTACAATTGCCCTCCAACAAAGATTGGCACAATCAAATATTTCACTATTGTCATGCAGAACAACACACAGCCCTATGCTAGGCTTACAGGAGTAAAGAGCATGATAAATCACCCAGATCCTTTATCAAAGCTCCAACATGCTCAAGCTATCCTAGTGAAAGCTACCCCCCTGATTTTTTTGTTTGGCTCTGATTTTATCAGCAAATTTACGCGCACCTACTTACTATCTAAAATAAGTTTTAATGCGTTAGAGGCAATAACGATTGCAGACAATATTACAAGTGTGATCCTTTACTCCATCCCAGAGCTCATGAGCCAAGATGCTGTTTTTATTTCAGAAATTTATGGAAAAAATAAATCAGAAACTGGTACCAATCAACCCATAATACCAGAGATTCATGACCCAGACAGAAAATCAGAGGATGAAATTGGCAAACTAGTACGCCAAGGGTGGTTGTTATCTTCTTTAGTCAGTGTGCCTGCGATTTCCATTTTACTCATCTGCAAACCTTATTTAGTGGATATATTTAACTCCCCTGCGGAAACAAGCAATCTAGCCAACGACTATATTCTAATTTTCGCGATGTCTATCCCGTTGGAATTTATTAATAGGATCAATGAAAGATCCTTATCAGCTGTTGATCAAGAACAGTGGTTATTTCCTTATCGTATCTTAGCAATGAGTGTTGAAATAGGCTTAAATTTTCTTTTGATCCCTAAATATTCTGCCTCTGGCGCCGCATATGCTAGTTTAGGGAAAAGTGTGATTAGTCTTTGCTTTTTATCATTATTATTTGCCCTACATCCAGGATTTCAAAGATTTGAAATATTTAAAGGGGATATGGGAAAACTCAGCAGCATAAAAAAAATCCTCTCGCAAGGGTGGCCGGTCTTAGTGGCTCAGCTCGCCATGACCAGTAGCGCATATGTTGTTACCAATTGGATTGGAAGGCTCGGCCCCGGCCGATTAGCAGTAGAACAAGTCGTAGGCCAATATTCTGGCTTTATGTTATCCATAAATTTTGCCATCAATGAATCTACCAACCGCATAACGGCGCAATTTTACGGCGCAAAAAATTACAATGAAACACGTAGAGCAGGCAATATCTCATATGTTGTAAATGGGATTGTATTAGCCATTGGTATCGCAATAATCAACATAATACCCCTTCAGTTCTCCTCATTATTTCTTGATAAAGAAAAGTTGCAAGAGTATGCGACGATGCTCAAATACATGTTTATCATTATAAGCCTTTATAATGTTGTGAATGTACACATGGAAAATAGCAAAAAAATACTATCTGGCTCTCAAGATACTTTTGCTGGGTCCATGTTGTCGTTGCTTGCTACCGTCGGGATAATTTTACCGCTATCAGCTATTTCAGCTTATGGTACCGATTTTGATATCTATGGCATAGCAGGTTCAATGGTGATTGGCAAACTAATTGGCGCCTCTCTGACATTTGCATATTGGCAGCATCATAGTAACAACTTTATCGAATCGAACAATCAAACGCGCACCTCAAACAGCACAGGTGTGTTAACAGGTTCTCGCCACATATTTTTCTTATGCAATAAAAGTAGACGAGAATATAGAACGCTTGATCAAGCCCAAATAGAAATATCAGACACCATCCCATTATATGAGCAAAATAACCAATTGGCTTCTATTTAGATCACTTTAAGGTCGGTTGTCAAGCCATGCAATAAAACACCAAAGAATGAAACATAGGATTTCGCATGTTAAATCGATTATTGAGGCGCACCAAACTACGCGGGATTGGAATGAAAATACCTCAGCTTCTCATACGAAAATCACAGTCCGAAAAAAGCAACTTGGCGTTGTTATTAAAATTAGTCTATCCGCTCGCAGGTGCGGGTCTCATTCAATCATCAGCCTATTTCTCAGTGACCTTGTTTCTTGCTCATCTGGGGAAGAATGCCTTGGCAGCGGGTGCATTGGGAAGTTGGCTATTTGCCACACTAACCGTTATAGGACTTGGGACATTGACTGCAATCAAGATTCTTGTCTCACACCAATATGGCGCAAAAAATTACCACGGAATCGCTGAGTCAATATACAGTGGGTTATGGCTAGCGGTTATCTTTTCTCTCCCATTATTTTTTTTGTGCCGAAATACAGCACCTTTTTTATTGCTTTTGGGACAACCATTCGTGGTTGTCAACCAAGCCCAAATTTATTTAAATGCTCTATCTTGGGGTATTTTACCTAGCTTCTTGATGGCCGCATTGCTAGAGCTCCTAGTAGGGCTCGGCCAAGTGCATCTCATACTTTTTTTTTCGCTTCTGTCGGTCACATTGACGATTTTTTTTAGCTATATACTTGTCTTCGGAAAGTTGGGGTTTGTTGCTTTTGAAATATACGGCGCAGGCTGGGGACTCACGTTAAGTTACATCACATCCACTGTAGTACTCGTTGTTTATTTAAAATCTCAGAAAAACTTTCGCATGTATTTTCAATCCATTGACCAAACTACGATAAAACCCGTTATATGGGAATTAGTCAAATTGGGTTTTCCCATAGGGTTAATGTATTTTATTGAGATAGGATTTTTTTTCGTATTATCATTGCTTATGGGAAGATTAGGCAGTCAACAGCTGGCCGCAAATCAAATTGCCTTACAATACTTAGGACTCGTAATGGCCCTGTGTTTTTCTATTTCGCAAGCAATTACAGTCCGTATAGGTCATTTACTCGGAGCAGAAGACCCCGCTCGTATAGTGAGAACAACTTACCTAGGTGTTTCCCTCGTGACATTTTTTATGCTTGCCATAGCATGTGTTTTTTGGTTTTGCCCTGATGTACTCATTTCGCTTGATATCAACATCCATGATCAAAAAAACTATGGCTTGCTAACAGATGCAAGGAAAATTTTAATGTTGTGCGCAATCTTTCAGATATTGGAATCAATACGGATCTCCCTATATGGTGCTTTGCGAGCTTTGAAAGATACTTTTTTTGCATTATTGATTTCGATAGTTAGTTTTTGGGGCATTGCCTTACCTTGTGGGTACATTTTTTCAAAAACACTGTCATGGGGCGCAGAAGGGGTATGGCTAGGTATGATTATAGGAGCCACCAGCAGCATTCTACCCTTGATTTTGCGATTTAAAGCCAGAGTGGATACATGTCAAATATCTCCACAATTAATGAGCAAAGCATGATCAGCATCAGTCAGATTCAAGAAGACTATTTAAGATTAAGTCACAACACCACAGAGAGCCCATTAAGTGTAGAGAAAAAAAAATTATCCCTGATATGTAGTGTAGAATCAAACCTAAGAACCGACCTACAGCTTCCGCCACTAAAAGCTTTTTCTGGTGAAATCCAACATAGTGATTGCCCTACAAAAATACTCTATTATTTTTTGCTGATATTGGGCACCCTTCAAGTTTCTGTTAGGCATTATCTGTTTGGAAAGGAGTTGATTGCACTGATTCCATGTCTTTCTCCAACTGTAGTCTTGATATTATCAGGTCTTTACGTCCTTCTTAATCTCGTCTTGTATTATGGGTTCGAAGTGACATTGTTGAAAAACGCTCTTGGAATAAACACAGTTAACACAAACACGCATCAGCTGGTCTTCACCCATCTAGAACAGATACAAAGAATAAAAACAATGAACCAATTACTCTCAAATATCTCAGCCCTACAGTTAGATGAGCACACATACAAAAATTACGAAAACCTTCTCGCAGCACTCAACCAAGATTTACAAAAAAAATACACAGTTATCCAATCTATTGATAGTTCAGTGTTAAGACAGACATTAACATTTGCCCTTCTTGCATTAGGTACCATTTCCTATATGACAAGCGGTTATTTTTTGATAAACACAATTTTAAAAGTCCTGGCTGCATCCCTGATAGGCACGCCAATTGGTTACATGATTGTTACCTTCAGTCTATTTGTAGACCTCGGATTCTATTACGCAATGGGCGCAACAGGCATTGTGACGTTGTTTAATTCAGATTATGAACACTATAAAACGTTAAAAACAGAATTGGATTCATTTCACAGTGAACAAAATCATACTTTTTTCAAACGACCCAAAGATATCACAGCAAAGTTTACACCCAGGTTATTACGAAATGCGTCCACACAAACTGAATTCTATTTACAAAACTCTACAGAAATAGGACTTTCTTATGGCTCGAATTAATACCCCCCCCACTAAGACTCAAGACAGCACCCCAGGCTTTGAATATTTAATGGCCCCTCCTCCTGAGAGTATTAAAAAAAATTATAAACCATCCGAAAAACTAAAAAATAAGGTTGCGATTATCACCGGAGGTGATAGTGGTATTGGAAGGGCTATTGCTTTACATTATGTGCTCGAAAAATGCAAAGTTGTTATTGTATACAATAATGAACACATAGACGCCGAGATCACTCAAAAATTAATTACAGAAAACCACGGGGAATGCTTACTCATTGCCGGTGACATCGGAGATCATGATTTCTGCAAACAAGTTGTTGAACTAACTCTCAAGAAATTTTACCAAATTGATATTATTGTAAACAATGCCGGTGAATTAAAACCACAGGAAAACTTTGAAGATATTAGCCCCCAACAACTTGAACGAACATTCAGAACCAATGTTTTTGGCATGTTTTATCTAGTGAGTGCAGCTTTGCCGTATCTACAAGAAAAAAGCTGTATCATTAACACTGCGTCAAGCTCGGCGTACAAGGGCCAAAAAGAACTCGTAGATTACTCCGCATCCAAAGGAGCAGTCGTTGCATTTACTCGTTCTCTCTCTCAAAACCTAATGGATAGAAAAATTCGAGTCAACGCTGTGGCTCCCGGTTTTACTTGGACGCCACTCATTGCAACAAACTACTCCGTGAAGGCAATCGAAACATTTAGTTTAAACACACCTATGGGCCGCCCAGGACAACCAAGCGAAATAGCGCCTTGCTACGTGTTTCTTGCATCAGAAGATGCTTCCTATATGACGGGACAAATGATGCATCCCAACGGTGGATCGATTATTAATGCATAATCCTGTCAGGGAGTGGATTCATCAAGATATTGATATCTATAGGACTTACGCAAAACCTCGAGGTCGAGGCAAGATTTGTTTTTAACGAGGGAGTTTAGGTGGACTAAATGACCGAATTAAAACTAAACTTAACGAAGAGATCGAGGTTTTGCGTAAGTCCTGATATAATTAATTGTTACATTCTGATAAGGATGCTCATGCCTCTCCCGACTGCGCAGCAAGTAATGTTTGAATTGCAACATTACAAAACAAAAAATACCACTGCTTCAATAAAACAAGAATTATTAACTAAATTGCAGAGTTTAGATCAAGATAACGTTGATGATTTAACGGCGTATTTACAGGATTTATTGAATAATAAATCTATAGAAAAAAAATTGAAAAAAATATTATATAAAGCTTCCATTATGCTTGGGCAACACTTTCCGAGAAATCAGTTGGAAAATACAAACGTGGTCGATCCAATCTTATTTGACTGTATAGCACCTCAGCATTTATTTATTTCTATGGATCGGTATCAATGGTCTATTGTAAGTCTTGCAAATTATTTTATGACAAAAAACAACTATCAAAACCCCGTAACAAGAACATTATTTGCCCAACTAGACATCAAAAAAATGAAAGTTATTGCAAGAAAATCAGGAGTAACCATTAGACTTGAACCTACTGCGCCCAATAATCCTGGTAGGGGCTTCGATGCAACAACTATGATGCGTCAACTATACGGTTTTTTTAGTTCTCCTCAACGCACTACGAATAACCATCATTCATTCACAACCACAACCGTAGCCATTCCTTATGCTGGTGGCATGGCTTTCAGAAACGACGCATAAAGACCCGGACTAAGGCCTTTGCGTTGCAAATTGTCAAAGCTGATTTTTTCAAGCTACTGAACTGCCCAACCCCTCATCTTAATTTGACCACTAAAAGACCACAGTGACAATTGGGATACATTCCCGACTCACAAAGGCAGACATGGATTGTAAAACCTAGAAATGCCTACTATATTAATTCTTGTTAGGATGAAAAGGTGAGCGTACAGCAAAACCCAATTTTGAACCCCTTAAGGAGATAGGATGAAAACAAAACAAATACTGAGTTGTGTTCCCTTTATGTTTGTCTTAGTAACCGGATGCACTTGGGACGCTACTTCCCCAATCAACCCAATATGGCCAGCTACGACAACCATGAAACATGCTCTGTACGGCGCACAAGCCAATGGAGAAATCATTCAAGACATGATGGTGTTGAATAAAGCAGAAATTGCAAGCGCCAAAGTAGCAAAACAAAGAGCTCAAAACCCTGAAGTAAGACGTTTTGCAACGATGTTACATACAGCACATAGCAAATGTTTACATAAGTTACGCCGCCTCAGTCACAGAACCAAAATCACTCCAGTCATGAACACAAGTGCACAATCTTTTGAGCAACACGGCAAACAAGAATTGGCACAATTACAATCAGTGTCCAGCAATGCCTTTGATAGGACCTATATCGAGCATGTGATCCAAGATCATAGAACTACTTTAAGCACTATTGATCAAGGCATCTTACAATCTTCAAATGCACATTTGACAAAACTATTAAAAGAAGCGCGTCAACATGTGGCCATGCATTTACAAAAAGCAGAAGCAATTCAGAAAAACTTGATGCACTCTTAAAAATCCTTGCGCAATGGGGTCTTTGACCCCATTGCATTCAAATCTTCGCTCAAACTCGAAGACACAAACCCCTGTGATTATCGTCCACACTTTGCAATTTCAAAACACCAGTATCAGGCGAGATAAGGTCTACTTCACAAAGCCTGTGAATGCTTGCCATACCCTGAATCATATGACTAAAAGCATCTCTTTCGCTCATATTTTGTGCACCAATATCATGTAATGTCGCATAAAAACAAACCAAAGCGGTTTCTTCGGTGACTCCATCACGCCATTGTTGTGGTTCTTGTGCCCCAACCCAACAATAGTCTAACAATAACTTTAGGCAAAGATTTGATCTTGGATCGCAATAGGCAGAACGCTTTAACCTCGATACCACAGATTGAACGTTTTCTAATATCTCTTGATCGGTAAACGGGCCAAATTTTTTCTTATCAGAGTTTTTTATCCTTTGTGCGACGGGCTTATCTATCTTTATGTCAGTATTCGATGGTTTTTTCGTCCATTCTTCTAAGCGGATTGCTGATTTTGTGGTATTGTTTTCGCAATATAACATTGGATCTTTATCCAAAGTTTCTACTATGTCATCAATCAATACGCCACACAATTCGACCAAATCTGTCAAAAGGACCAGAGGTTGATTTATGGGCTCTAGACCATCAAGCCTTGCGATAATTCTGGGATCTGTCCAAAACGCTCTATTTTTTAAAAGGTGATCAAAGCCTGCTTGATTGTCCAATACTTTACTGCGCTCACCACGAGTGACATGAGTCATGCGCGCCATCACATGCACCAACAACAAGTTTTGTGGGTCATCCAGTAAACGACTTATATTATCATTGTTATAGATTCCTGCTCGCCTCAGATAATGCAAGGCCGTATCAAGCGCGGCGCAAGACAGCGGTAGAGACAACGCTGGTCGTGAAGAAACTGCTCGCTTGCAACTGACATATAAATATCGCACTACCGTCACAAGAATAATGATAGGAATCATTGCCAAGGTACATAAAAAAGCCACACCAAAAGTGAGTGCCTTGATCGGCAAAGCCACTATCCAAGCCAATGCATTGGAAATGTAAGTATGCTTTCGTTTTTCAAGATAGGTGTCTGCGATAAGTTTACGTGAAAATAACGGCAAAATCGCAACATCTAGCAGCCCTTTTTGCCCCACTCCGACGCCATTGTTATCGAAATGATCACCATAAAACACCCGGAAGGTTTCATAAACACCATCAAACACGGATAAATTACGCTGCCATAACAATGGAATGATGGTATCTAGGGTAAGATCTTTCATCATTATCTCTAAATAAGGGCGTCTTGTGGCCCGAAAAGTAACTCCAGATGTGGTAGAAAACGGATTCAAAGCATGAAAAAAGACAGGCATACGGCATTCCTCAAAAAACATGCCATATAATACAAAAAAAAGTTTTGATGCGCAAAAAAATAACATCATAACGTGATGATTTGATGAAATGACAAGCCCTTAAGGTCAAAAAATTTGTGACACATTACGTGTTGGAGGGAAAATCCTTTTGACAGAGAACTTATGCCAAACCTCGAGGCGAGGCAAGTTTTGTTTTGAATGAGAGAATTTAGGTGGTCTAAGTGACCGAATGAAAACAAAAAATTAACGACGAGATCGTGGTTTGCCACAAGTACTGTCAGAAAATATCGTGACAATGTCTTCAGGCACCCTTGCGAAATACTGCGGCTGGTATTTTTGCATGATGTCTTCACAATTGAACCCCCAGGTCACTGCTAAAGATGCAATTCCGCTCCGTTTTGCAGCTTCAATATCGCGAGTCTCATCGCCAATATAGCAAACGGTTTTCTTGTCTAATTGATATTTTTTAATTGATTTTGACAACACTCGCTCTTTGCCAAAATATTGGGGAGCACTGTGAATAAAATGGAAACAAGTTAAAATCTCATGTTGATGTAACCAAGCCCTCACATTTTCTTCTGAATTAGAGGTGACAATTCCAAGACAAAAACCAGAAGCATGCAGCGATTGTACAACCTCAGGAATTCCGGGAAATGGTTTTAGATACACCATTTCTCGTTGCATCAATCGTTTGGCTTGGCGCAAAATAAAAGGCATTTTATACATCGGTATGCCTAAAATCTTTAACAAAGACTTGGCTTCAATAGCTTTCAAATCTTCCTTTTGAACAACCCCTGGTTGCTTAAAATTAAAATCCAGTGCCAAAATATTTAAGACTTTAATTGCAGCATCAAAACTATCAACCAGGGTACCATCGAAATCGAAAATTAAATTCATCATAATTTGTTCAGCCTTAATCCAAAGTATTACGATAACGCTTTAGCGCTATCACCATCACCACCAGCATAAATCCCAAAATCGGCAGCACTTCTTGCCAAACATCTAAAAACCCAGAACCCTTCAAAAGGATACCGCGCACTATGACCAGAAAGTGAGTCAGAGGCAACATATTCCCCAAATATTGGGCCCAAGTCGGCATGCCCCGAAAAGGGAACATAAACCCAGAAAGAAGAATTGAGGGCAAAAAGAAAAACATAGCCGATTGGACGGCTTGCAATTGGTTGCTTGCTAACGTGGAAAAAGTCAACCCTACGGATAAATTTGCAGCAATAAAGGGCAAGCATAACAGCAATAACAAAATGACACTGCCTTGCATCGGCACGCCAAATACAAACCGCGCCATCAACAAGATCAAGATAATTTGCACGTATCCAACAATCACATACGGCAAAATTTTACCCAACATAACTTCCAAGGGTTTCAAAGGTGTGGCCAACAGATTTTCCATTGTACCCCGTTCGTATTCTCGAGTAATGGCCAAAGCGGTGATCATCACCAAAGTCATCGTTAATACAACACCCAATAGCCCAGGAACAATATTATAAGCGGTGATCGCCAAAGGATTATAAACTGCATGCACCAAGGGCAAGTAAGGCGTGACATCGTTACGTAAAAAATCAAGAGACCCAGTCAGTTCTTCATGCAGAATAAAACCCGCAATATCCATAAACACCGAGACTGCGCGTGATGTGGCCGCGGGATCTGTGGCATCGGCTTGTAATAACAAACGCGGAGCAGCTCCCTTGATAAGCTCACGCTCAAAACCAGGCGGAATATTAACCACAAATTGTACTTTGCCCGTTTTCAATAAATGGGCTGCTTTGGCTTCACTGACAGGAGGTGACACAAAATTAAAATAACTGGAGTTTTGCATACCCACTAAAATACGCCGGGTGAGTTGACCTTTTTCATTCCCCACCACAGCGGTGGGTAAATGACGAGGATTTAAATTAATAGCAAAGCCAAATAAGATCAGTTGAATCATTGGCAAACCAATCATCATACCTAAAGTGGTTTTATCACGCCGCATCTGCAGGAACTCTTTGAGCATCATGGCCCAAAGCCGATTCATTGCATATCGAACATTTATACGCCACATGGCGGACTGGCCTTGTACATTGTCTTCAGCTCTTCGTTGCCGCAATCCCTTGCTCATATGCATGTTACTCTTTTTTTGAAGTACCCAATACCAAACTAATAAAGGCATCTTCTAACGTTGAGGGAATTTTTTTAAATTGAAACTTATGATGTTGCTGAATTTGACGTAAGCCATGCTCAATACGCTGCACATCAAATCCACAAGCATGAATCTGGCGTCCAAATAAAGCTGCTTGCGTCACTCCTGGTACTTTTTTGATGTCTTGTAACAAGGAAGTCGTCACATCATCGCCATATATGTTCCAGGTTTTCAAATGGGTGGCTTGAATCACTTCCTCAACAGTTCCCGTGATGAGTAAATCCCCATAAGCCAGATAAGCAAGTCGGGTACAACGCTCTGCTTCATCCATGTAATGCGTGGACATTAATGTGGTAACGCCCCGCTCACTTAAAGCGTGGATTTTGTCCCAAAAATCTCTTCTTGCAATAGGATCAATGCCTGACGTGGGTTCATCCAGCAATAACATATCAGGCTCATGCAACAAACACGCTGCCAATGCCACCCTTTGCTTCCAACCTCCCGATAAATTTGCCGTGAGTTGTTTGCGGTATTCCAGTAAATCATGTTCTTCCATGATGCGCTGCACACGCTTTTTACGCTGATCCATGCCATACACTCTGGCAAAAAAATCCAAATTTTCTTCAACCGTCAAATCGCCATAAAAGCTATAATGCTGGGTCATATAACCCACTCGCTGCTTGATGCAGCGTGACTCAGTAAGAATGTCAAACCCTAAACAATGTCCTGAACCACCATCCGGGGTTAATAAACCACATAACATGCGAATGGTTGTCGTTTTACCACTGCCATTGGGTCCTAAAAAACCAAACACTTCCCCCTTTTTAACCGACAAATCAAGATCGTTCACCACCAAACGCTTATCAAATGATTTGCGCAATTGACGAACACTAATAATGTCATCCAGCATGAGGACGCTCGACACTAATCGTAACAGGCTCTCCAGGTATCAATGGGTTTTTCCCAGACACCAATGCCTTAATTCGAAACACCAACGTGTCAAAATTATCACGACTATAAACCAAAGGCGGCGTATATTCCGCTTTTGGAGAAATATAACCCACCACAGCAGTAAATGATTTCGGAGAACTGGAGTAGGAATAGGTGATTTTTTTACCTACTTCTAAATGATGTAGATCACGCAAAGGCACAAAAAACTCGAGATACGTATTTTGACGCGTTAAAAGAGAAGCTATTGGGTGGGCAGCAACCACAAACTCTCCGGTCTTATAGTAGGTATCAAAAATAATTCCGTCACTAGGGGCATACATTTTTTTTTGTTCTAACGACCATCGAGCTTGATCTGCTCCCGCTTTCAAGCCACGATTTACCTCAGTTTGAGCTGAAATCAAATTAGGGCGACTACCCATAGAAGCTAATGCCAAATTAGCTTCTAGTTGCTCTTTCAATCCTTTTTTTTGATTTAATAATTCATAAGACGCATCTAAATCATCCTTGGCAATTACTTTTTTACCAAATAATACTTCATTGCGGTGAAAGCGAATGTTAGCCAAGGAAATCTCAGCTTCAACTTGAGCAATTTGAGCTTTGATGGCGTCAATTTCAGGAACGCGGCGTGTCTTCTCTAAGTCAGCTAGTACTTGCTCACCCTGGGCCACGGCAGCTTCAGCATGTTCTAATTCGTAGGATTGTGGTTTGGGATCTACTTCAAATAACAATTGGCCTTTTTTGACAACTTGGCCACGATGCACATGTCTTTTTAGCAAGATACCAGAAAAGGGTTCAGCGAGGTATAAAGTTTCACCTTCCACATACCCCTGGTATTGGTGCTTGGGCTGCTCACATCCAGAGAGTAGCGAACCAATAACAACAAGAGAAAACCAGAGCTTCATGCTCATTCTAGGCTCAATGGAATAGGTGAGATACTTAGAGTATATTTTATTTTCAGACGTTTTGGAAAAAAAAAATTATTACATGCTGATTGAGTGGTCATTTCTGACCACTTAATCATCTACATTACACTACTAACTCAAGGAATAAAATCCTGGCAATGACCTACTTTCACATGGGGAAACCCCACACTATCATC
>CAZGKX010000065.1:10839-13794 GCA_964525945.1 uncultured Legionellaceae bacterium | reverse complement strand
GTAGAACAACGGGCACGCCCATCATGTTGATGATTTACAACCAAGATCAGCGCAGTGCAGATTACACCGATATTCAGCACCTGTTTAGACCTGGCCATGCCGATTTTACTTACCACCATAAATATGGCCATCGGGATTACCGTGGCGGGGGGCGATCGTCTGCGCGCGAAACAGCCGCTCGTGTCGCTGCTGGTGCGATTGCACGTTTGTATTTGCAGCGTCACCTGAATGTCCAAATTATTGGCTATTTACAGCAAATGGGCCCCATTGAGGTGGTGTTTGAGAATGAACAGGAAATTCACAACAACCCCTTTTTTTGCCCCAATACCCAACAACCAACGGTTTTAGCTGATTATATTGATGCACTGCGCCGTCAAGGGGATTCCATTGGCGCGCGGGTGGGTGTGATGGCGCGCGGGGTTCCGGTAGGATGGGGTTCGCCAGTGTTTGATAAATTGGATGCGTGCTTGGCGTTTGCCATGATGTCCATCAATGCGGTGAAAGGCGTGGAAATTGGCGCTGGCTTCAAGGCCGTTACGCAATTGGGGAGTGAGCATCGTGATGAAATGGATGCGTCTGGTTTTCTGAGCAATCATGCTGGGGGCATCCTGGGCGGAATTTCCACGGGTCAAACGATTGAGGTGAGCCTTGTTTTAAAACCCACATCCAGTATTGTCACACCCGGAAAAAGTATCAACAGCATGGGCGAAGAAACGGTTGTCGTCACCAAAGGTCGTCATGATCCTTGCGTTGGTATTCGGGCTGTTCCCATAGCTGAAGCCATGATGGCATTGGTTTTAATGGATCTTTTTTTGCGCCATAAGGCACAATGTTTATAATCGCATGAGGTGATGCAATGGTAAGAAAATTAAATGTAGCGGTGGTTGGGGTGACAGGTGCTGTTGGCCAAGTCATGCTCGATGTTTTAAAAGAACGCGATTTTCCAGTGGCGAATCTTTTTCCTTTGGCCAGTGCGCGATCGGTTGGAAAAACCATTCAATTTAAAAATCAAGAGCTGGATGTGCAGGATTTAGCAACGTTTGATTTTACCGATATTGATATTGCCCTTTTTTCGGCAGGGGGATCTGTTTCAAAAGAGTACGCGCCTATTGCTGCGGCAGCAGGTTGTGTGGTGATCGATAATACCTCTTGTTTTCGCTATGACGATGATATCCCGTTGGTGGTGCCTGAAGTCAATCCGCAAGCCATCGCCCAATACACCAACCGCGGGATCATTGCCAATCCCAATTGCTCAACCATTCAAATGGTGGTGGCATTGAAACCGCTTTATGATGCTGTGGGCATCACGCGCATCAACATTTCCACTTACCAAGCCGTGTCAGGAACGGGTAAAAAAGCGATCAGTGAATTGATCGCCCAGCTGGGCGACTTGCTCAATGGTCGATCCGTGGATCCTGTGGTTTATTCCCAGCAAATTGCGTTTAATGTGCTGCCCCATATTGATGAATTTCAAGAAAATGGTTATACCCGCGAAGAAATGAAAATGGTGTGGGAAACACGGAAAATATTTAACGACGATTCGATCATGGTGAATCCCACGGCCGTACGGGTGCCTGTTATCTATGGTCATTCCGAAGCCATTCACGTGGAGTTAAAAGCCCCGTTGTCCGCTGTAAAAGCGCGAAAACTACTCTCAAAAGCCCCTGGTGTGGTGGTGGTGGATGATTCCGCCAAATCAAAATACCCCACAGCTTTTGTGCATGCCACGGGGCGTGATGAGGTGTTTATCGGTCGAATTAGAGAGGATATTTCTCACCCTTGTGGTTTAAATTTATGGGTGGTGGCCGATAACCTTCGCAAGGGTGCTGCCACCAATGCAGTGCAAATCGCCGAAATTTTACACCGTGAATACTTATAATCATCTATAATAAATTCATGAGAAAAAACATTCAAAAATCAGGCAATTCCTCAGGCGCCATCGCTTGGGCATTGCCTTTGCCCATCTGGAATAATTTAGTTTTAGGAAGTGCGCCTGTTGTGCAATCTTATGTGGTGCACAACAACAGTCATTCCCCTGTGACCATCAGTGCTGTGAATTTATTGCCCGGTGGCGATCCCCGTTTACGCATTGTGGATGGCACATGCCACGTGGGTGTGACTTTATTGCCTGGAACAACCTGCTCAATTACCTTGGAAGCCAACCCTAAAACCATTGGTGATATTCAGCAAGTTTTGCGAATACAACACACCGGTGTTGGCTCATCGTTACGCGTACCCATTGTCTTTTTTGTAGCGGATAGACCCACGCGAAAGCGCTCGGGAAGTTATCTTGCGGCAGAAACAACGGAGATGGACCGGCAACGACGCTTGGCGGAGCAAGATGGGCATCGGCGGTTGGCGCGTGTGCATGCCCGTGAACACCATGAACAGCAACAAAGCGTGGCTCCGGAAGGGGAATTGCAAAACAACATCATGCAAAATCCTTGGTTAGACAGCCAACGTTTTGATGGTATTGATCCCAATTTAAATCCAGAGCCACCGTTGAATTCCGAAGCGCGACGAGAATTTGACAATGAACGTCGTGAACAAGAAATGGAAAAGCAATTGCGATTAGGAAACATGCCTAAATTCAATCCGGCGCCAAAGCCGCATGGGCCATAATAGGCGGTGCTTAGCAACGGAGTGAGGAGAATAAATGACGATAGCCAACGATATAATCAATTGCCGTGTACCGGATTTTGATCAATACCTCCAAGCTGGCGAAAGCTTGGATGATATCGATGAATATGGTTTTACCCCGCTGATTGAAACGGCGATCACACGCCAAGCCCACATTGCCGAGCTTTTGATAACCCGGGGTGTGGATGTGAATAAAACCGACGTCACAGGCCGATCTGCACTGCACTGGGCGGTTGATAACCATGATTTGGAACTCACAAAATTATTGCTCCTCAACCAGGCTGATCCCAATGCATACACCCGCTCAGGATTGTC
>CAZGKX010000065.1:6878-10829 GCA_964525945.1 uncultured Legionellaceae bacterium | reverse complement strand
ATTTTGCGATCCCAGAATCAATTGAAACACTTGTTGTATCAATACGGTGCCAAGCTTGATTTTGCCTTGGATTTTATTTACACCAAATTATTGGGCCATCGTTTTGAATTAAAAGGGGACGTGGACATTGTCACGGCAAAAGGTGAATTCATTGAATTGGATTACGAAGGTTTTATTTTGGAATTTACGGTTGCGGTGATCAAGGATTCGCTGCGGCGTTTTACCAGCAGTTACGCCACGCGTCATTTACGCAGCCAATTTCCATATGTGCATGTCATCATGGATGCTTTTACCGTCGCGGATGAATTATTGCAATTGCAACACCAAGTGTCATTTACCGACAAGCACAAAGCCCGCTTAGAACAGTTGCTGCATTCCCCCATGTTGATTTTACCGGCGGCAAGCAAGGGGCATGCTTTTTGCTTTGTGCGTTACAAACAATGGTGGGCGAAAATTGATCGTGGAGAAAACAGCTTAAAAGAAGGCAGCGTCAATATTTATCAATTGACGAATCCTAAAGCATTGACGGTGGGATTTTTACGCGAATTTTTGTACAAAAAACAAAGCCGACGCTATTTTCATCAGACCATCAACCAGCAATTGGGGTTAGAACCACTTTTAAAAATGCCGATCAGCTCGCAAATTGTCGGCAATTGTTCTTGGGCCAATGTGCAGGCTGTGGTTCCAGTCGCGTATGCACTGCAACAATTAACCACTGTCGATGAATTTTCGAACGATGAGCCGTTGGATTTGTACCATGCATGGGTCGAGTGGGATAAAGATCGGGCTTTGGATGAATCGATACAACGTTTTTATTCAGCGAATACAGTGCGAAAAGCCAGTTTTGCCTCGATGTTGGCCGCTGTGTTGTTTCAAGTGTGTGATGACAGCGATCGGCATCATTTGCTACGTGCTGAACGTATTTTATCCATTCTGACGTTGCCTGACTATTATTATATTTTAAAAAGTTATTTGGACACGTATTGCATCAAGCGCTTGACGCGCAAAGGGAATAACTTATTAAAAATCATGGATGATTGTGGGTACAATCCTAATATTGGCGTCAACCCTATCGCAACGGGCTTGGAGGAGTAATACGTATGGACGGGATCGGGAAATGTTCGTTCCCGTCCATACGTATGAATCATACAGGGCTATTTATTCCACGGTACCCCTCTTCTTCCTCTTTTGAAAAGATGCTACCGGCCACCGATTCGTTGTCGTGCTCTTTTTCGTCATCCGTGGTTTTGGCTGGTGCGGGAGGGAATAAACCAAAGGTCTTGATCGCACCGCGTGTTAACCCTATTGTTAAACCCGCAGCGGCCAACACGACCCCACCGACCAACACCGGTGCTACACCAAATGTAACTCCGCCAATGATGGCTCCACAACCAACAACAAAAAAAACTGCGCCAGTGTATTTCATTTCAGTACAACACATCAAGCGAAAGAAACTGGTGAGCAAGGTGTCTTGATCGTCCTCCTCCTCATCATCTGGTGGGCCATCGTCGTCATTTTGAGCAGTGTTCGAATCAGTTGACTTCAGAGGCCATCTTCTCTGCGCTGTAGAAGGCGGATAGTACAATTCATCATCAAAATCTTCAGTGGTCTGTGATACGGACTTACCTAATTTTGGAGGTTGAAGGCTATAAACATTTGAACCTGTCAACATGAAAGAGGGCGATGGACGACGGGAAATAGGTAGTGCACCCGATGGTTGCACATCATCATTATCCATGCTCTGAACATTCGACTTGGATGGCGATACTGTAGGAAACACAACTCTTGGTTGGGCCACTTGAGGCGCATCGAAACTCGCTAACCACTGTTGTGTCTGCTTGGTATTGAATTCGTATTTTTTTACCTCAGCAAGTTGCTTTTGGGTTAACAAATCCTCCCGTTTTTTGTCCAAACGCTTTGCGGGATTTTTTGGATCCACAACAGTAGTGGATGTCAAATTTGAATATAATTTTGCATGATCAACAAGCAGAGTTAGCAATCTTTGTTTCGTCATATTGGACGTAGCGACTGCCGTTAATACCAAGGCATGAGAATTTTTTATTTGCTGTAGGGCAGCATTAAAAACATGTTTTTTCACTTTTAATGTCCTTTATTAGGAGGTTGTGTCGCCCGATAATACATTATATTTATTAAGTGATCATTAAGAGATTTAATACACGCATAATTTTAAAGGATGCACTCAGCCGCGTCCGTAAGGAACCGCAAATTTTTTCAAGCAATGATGTGTATAAAATAATTCCGCTTCCTTACGGGCGCGGTTCGGTGAGATAGGTGCTGGGGAAGGGATGGCGCAACATGTTGGGCTATTTCGCCCAACATGTTGAACGTGATCAATCCTCTGATTCTTTGCTAACAGCCACTTTCTTTTTCACGTCTGGTTTTATAGGAATAACTTTGCCACCCTGTGGGTTGGTTTGCGGCGCGGTATTGGGTTTTCTACGCGTTTGCTGACCTGGTTGGCGTTGTTGCGGGTTCGTGGAAGGGCGGCGTTTGCGATTTGCAGAATTGTGGTTGTTGCGTTTATCCCCATGCGATGCTGGACGAGCACTTGGTTTCGATTCGCGTTCAAGGTTGAGCGACCCAGTCGGTGCGGCAGGTTTTTTTTCTGGCACAATTTCAGCGCGGCCTGTTAAATTATTCCATAACCGTTCGAAGAAACCTGCTTCTTTCTGTTTTGTAGGTTTTTGACCATCGTAGGGCTTTACCACAGGCTCATCATGTTTAGGCTGCGATGGGGGGGAAGGAATGTTCAAATCAGGTTCTTGAATCAGCGAGTAACTTGGTTTTTTATTTTTGCCAACATTATCTTCTTTCAAACGGCTGATATGGTATTGCGGGGAATGCAAGTAAGGGTTCGCTATCACCAACACATGAACGCCATGGCGTTTTTCAATATTGACAATAAAATCACGTTTCTCGTTCATAATAAATGTTGCCATGTCCACCGGCAATTGCACTTGAACTTCAGCTGTTTTTTCTTTTAATGCCTCATCTTCGATGAGTCGGATAATCGATAAACTATTGGATTGGATGTTGCGCACCACACCGCGGCCTTCACAACGCGGACAAACTTCTTGTGCGGACTCCCCGAGCGACAAACGCAAACGTTGACGCGACATTTCCAATAAACCAAAACGCGAAATGCGGCCAATTTGGATGCGAGCCCGATCTGCTTTCAAGGCTTCTTTCAGGCGATTTTCCACGTCACGTTGGTTTTTATTGGAACTCATGTCAATAAAATCGATCACCACCAATCCACCCAAATCGCGAAGGCGCAATTGCCGTGCTATTTCATCAGCAGCTTCTAAGTTGGTGTTGAGAGCTGTTGCTTCAATGTCAGCGCCACTGGTTGCTTTGGCTGAGTTAATATCAATTGAAACCAATGCTTCGGTGCGATCGATGACCAAAGCACCGCCAGAGGGCAGTAAAACTTCGCGTTGGTAGGCTGTTTCAATTTGACTTTCAATTTGATAAAAATTAAACAGAGGAATCGTGTTGTTATAAAGTTTTAAATTGGGAAGAAAGTCTGGTTTTACTTGCTCGATGTATTGGCGTGCCTTCACGTAAGAAATTTGATCATCAATAATAATTTCACCAATGGATTTTCGTAAATTATCCCGTATCGAACGAATAATAACGTCGCCTTCTTGGTGAATGAGGCAGGGCGACAGCTGCGAATGGTAAGCATTTTTTATGGCTTGCCACTGATTGCAAAGCATGTCCAAATCCGATTGCAATTCGTCTTGGCTTTTACCAACACCCGCAGTGCGGATGATGATCCCCATGTCGTCGGCCAATTCCAAGGCGTTCAACGTTTCTTTGAGTTCATCGCGATCATCGCCTTCGATGCGGCGTGATATACCGCCGGAACGAGGACTATTGGGCATCAACACCAGGTAGCAACCGGCTAAGGTGATGAACGTTGTGAGG
>CAZGKX010000065.1:2201-6868 GCA_964525945.1 uncultured Legionellaceae bacterium | reverse complement strand
GAGAGATAAAGGTGGTCAGCGCAGCGCCTTTGTTGCCGCGTTCTTCTTTATCAACCTGGATCAATAATTCTTGACCTTCTCGAATCAATGAACTGATGGAGACTTTTTCATCAGGATTGACTTCCCGGCTAAAATATTCAGGTGATATTTCTTTCAAAGGTAAAAAGCCTTGGCGTTTTGAGCCATACTCGACAAACACAGCATCCAAACTGGGTTCGCGGCGAGTCACAACCGCTTTATAAATATTGCCTTTCTTTTTAATTTCGGTTGGACATTCAATGTCCAAGTCATACAAGTGATTATCTTTCACCAGTGCAACACGAATTTCTTCAGTCTGCGTTGCATTTATTAACATTTTTTCCATTTTTAACCCCTAAAAGGGCGCTGCCATACTCTGAAAGAGTATTTATTAAGACAAAGATGTAGTTCCCTTGTATGCTTTGTGCTTGCATACAACTGGTCCCCAGTCATTGGTTTGAGATAGTTAATAATTGATGCCTGTCTCGGGTGACAGACCGCACGCATGCTGCCTTGCTCGTGTAAGGCACATACTGAGTTTTATAGCATGTTTGACATGCGTGGGTATCTGATGAGTAAGTATTCAATTTGGCTCTTGCTCTGGTACTGGGTTGCGTACTATATCATTGACTCAATGAGAAGCGCATTGTTGCATAGTTAATTATTTACCACGTGGTAAACTTTTTATTCGTATTATGCGTTATAATTCTGTTGCGAACGATTTGATTCGCCCATAATTGATAGTATCAAAAAAATCACATACAGGAAATAGGTTTCATGAATGAGGTGCGTTATACAGAAGTTTCCACTGAAGAAGTCGGTCAGCGTTTAGACAATTATTTAATTCGTATCCTCAAAGGTGTGCCTAAAAGCCATATTTACCGAATTATTCGAGGCGGGGAAGTTCGGGTGAATAAAAAACGGGCGCAAGTCAGTTCGCGTTTATGTGAAGGCGATGTCATTCGGATTCCCCCCATTCGCATGTCCTCACCCAAAGAAACACACGTGGGCGTTCGATTGGAGCAGCGTTTATTAGAAAGTGTTATTTATGAAGATGAGCAGTTGTTGGTTATTAATAAACCGGCCGGTATTGCGGTGCATGGTGGCAGTGGTTTAAGCCTTGGGGTGATTGAAGCGTTGAGAAAAATGCGAACGGATCTCACCTATTTGGAATTGGTGCATAGATTGGATAAAGAAACGTCTGGTTGTTTATTGATCGCTAAAAAACGCAGCATGTTGCGCGCTATTCAAGCCTTGTTGGAAGAACGCTCGGTGACTAAAACGTATTGGGCTTTGCTGGGAGGTAGCTGGCTGGGTAAAAAATCCTTGCTGGTGGATGTGCCTTTGCAAAAAAACACCTTGAAATCGGGTGAACGCATGGTGGTGGTGAGTGACGCAGGCAAGCCGTCACAAACGCGTTTTAAGTTACTGGAAAATTACCCCCAAGCCTGCTGGGTTGAGGCAAGCCCTAAAACGGGGCGCACCCATCAAATTCGGGTGCACAGCGCTTATCTTAAACATCCCATTGTTGGTGATGAAAAATATGAGGGTTGCATCGCATTAAATGGCATTGATGCAAAAAAGCAGCGGCTTTATTTGCATGCAAGAGCAATCCAATTTAACCTAAACGGTAAAGATTATTTATTTCAAGCCGATCTTGATGAACGGTTTTCAACAACGTTGCAAACATTAAGAGAAAAAAGCACGTTCTTCAAACCCCAGTTGCAACAAGAGAAAAACAATTAAAGGAGTGAATTGAAATATGAATAAGACGTATGACTTGGTCATATTCGATTGGGAAGGCACTTTGGGGGATACGCTCGGTCCAATTTTAACCGCAGTTGCCAGTGAGGCAAAGCGTATGGGGTTGGGGAATATAGACGAGCAGGGGGCACGTGGCTGCGTTTCTTTGGGTTTGCCCCGAGCTGTTAACAAATTGTTTCCTAACTTGTCTTTGCACCAACATGCTCACCTCATTGAGGCGGTTCAAGTGGCTTTGGCGTCTCATTCTTCGGATGTTTGCCTGATGCCAGGGGCATTACCGCTTATTCAACAATTGCATGCCCAAGGGGTACAGCTTGGTATTGCCACCAACAAAGGCCAACATTCTTTGCAGCGCGTGCTACACATGTCTGGGTTGGATCAATTTTTTAAAGTAACGCGGGCCGCCGGTCAAGTGCCTCTGAAGCCGTGCCCGCAGATGTTGGAAGAAATATTGGACGCGTTTGGCATGCAAGCCTCTCAATCTTTAATGATTGGTGATTCTGTTGCAGATATTGAAATGGCGTCGGCTATTGCTATGGACTCAATAGGCGTTGATTTTTACCATCAACAAACACAAGAATTATTGGCAGCAGGGGCCTTGAAGGTATTTGATGATTACCAACAAGTCCATCGTTTTTTGCAATTGCGAGAAGAGTGAAGTTTATGGATACCTTAACGAGTTTACCTAATTTAATAACGTTAATGCGGATAATGCTTATCCCCATTTTTATTGCTGTCTTTTATTTGCCATTTGCCGGAGCGCATGTTGTTGCGGCCATCATTTTTGCGCTGGCCAGCATTACCGATTGGTTAGATGGCTATTTAGCTCGAAAATTAAAACAAGTTTCTCCTTTTGGAGCGTTTCTTGATCCAGTTGCTGATAAATTATTGGTGGCATCAAGTTTATTGTTGTTAGTCGGCGCTAAAGGTATTGATTACATCACGCTGCCGGCCATTGTGATCGTGGGACGGGAAATTGTCATTTCTGCGTTAAGGGAATGGATGGCAGAATTGGGAAGCAGAACGAGTGTCGCGGTTGGGTATGTCGGTAAAATTAAAACAGCCATGCAAATGGCCGCGTTGGTTTTATTGCTTGCCTTTACGCCGGCCGAATCTTATTGGGGATGGTTGGGGTTTGTGTTGTTGTATTTGGCGGCTATTTTAACGATATGGTCAATGATAGTTTACTTAATGATTGCATGGCCACAATTGATTAAAAAAACTTAACAGAAGCTGTTGACACAGCAACAATTTCGGGTAGAATTCCATCCCGTAAAGACGCGGGAATAGCTCAGTGGTAGAGCACAACCTTGCCAAGGTTGGGGTCGCGAGTTCGAGCCTCGTTTCCCGCTCCATATTAAGCGACGTAGGTCGCTTTTTTTTTTGAAAGGTTATTTAGGCTGTGTGGCAGAGTGGTCATGCAGCGGCCTGCAAAGCCGTGTACGCCGGTTCGATTCCGGCCTCAGCCTCCACGAGTTATGCCCAGGTGGCGAAACAGGTAGACGCAAGGGATTTAAAATCCCTCGGTGGTAACACCATGCCGGTTCGATTCCGGCCCTGGGCACCATATATAGATTTTGTAAGTGTTCGTAAAGATTCAAATTAGTACGTAACTGATTTTTTAATAATAAAATAACATTGATTTCTTCTTCTCAAATCTTTCTCAACGATTCGTTAATTTTCGTATTTAACCGCGCGTACTTTGGGTAAGATTTTGGGTAAACTTTTTTTACCTCTTTTCTCCAAGGTCACCGCTTTGTTGAGGTGATTACAATGTTATCAGATACTCAAATCAGATCTTTAAAGATAGAAGACGGAAAACGCCATGCTGATCGTGATGGATTGGTATTAGAGCTACGACCAAGCAAGAAGAAGTTAAACAAGGTATTCATTTTCCGTTATCAGTGGAATAAAAAGCCACAAACAATCACCATTGGAAACTATCCAAGTATTAGTCTTGCAGAAGCTCGTGATACAGCCTTGTCCTATCGAAATTTGATTAATAAAAAGATCGATCCAAGAGCGAAAAATACTGAAGCTGAACAAACAAGCCTAACCTTTGGAGTTGTTGCTGACCAATGGTTTCAAAAATACAAAGGTACGTGGAAAGATTTTGCATGTAATCGCCATTCAAAAAGTCTTGCAAGAGACATCCTCCCATTCATTGGTGATAAGCCAATCGATGAAATAACAAAAGCTGATTTATTGAGCATTATTAATCTACATGAAAATTTAGGACACCACGATGTGGCACATCGACTGTTTGCAAGACTGCAAAGTATATTTGAATTTGCTGTAGGAGCCTCTTTTACAGCAAATTATCCATTCATTGGCTTAAAAAAAGCTTTGATACCTAAACCCAAAGCCATAAATCAGCCAGCAATTAGCTCAGATGAAGCTCATGAGATGATGAACGTTATAAAAAAAACTAACTCTACCAAAATTGTTAAGTTATATATGGAGTTGTTAGCACATGTATTTACACGCCCCAAAGAGTTACGGGAAGCGAGGTGGAGTGAACTTGATTTGCAAAAGGCTGAATGGAATATACCAGCAGAGCGAATGAAAATGGGGCGGCCTCATTGGGTGATGATGAGCAACAATTAAAGATTTATAAAACTATTGCTTGGATACAATTAAATAAAGAAAATGAATAGATGGCTGGCTGGTGTGTTCAGCCTCGCCCAGTGCCATTATATAGATGCTTCTGTTTCCTTTGAAACATTTTTTTGTTTCATAATAATTGCTGTGCCCTGAGAAGACTGTATGGTTTTAAAATCTACTATAGAGTAATAATTCCTATATTTGTTAACCAGCTTTGATATTCCAGAGTCATATTCATAATTTAAAACCCTATGCTTCGTAGCAGATTGCAAAAAAATACC
>CAZGKX010000065.1:0-2191 GCA_964525945.1 uncultured Legionellaceae bacterium | reverse complement strand
ATAAGCGATAATCTAATTAAGAAAACTCACCAAGGCTATGTTCAGCGAATATCCTCAAACCGGTGGGTTACTTTTTAAGTCCTGAAAATGAATTTTAATAAACCTTTCCTTTTTTATTAAAGACTCAGCTCGCTATGAGAACCCAATCTTACCAATTGCAATGTTTCCGTATCTGGCTTGCGATAAATTAAAACTAAATCAGGTTTTACATGACAATCACGATGATCCTGCCAATTATTAGATAGCGCATGATCCCTGTGTTTAGCTGCAGGTGGTTCATCCCGTGCTAATGTATCAATAATCTCAACGAAGAGATTGCTTAAAACTGCCTTGTACTTACCTTTTATCTCACGCTTATAATCACGTTTGAACTGGGTCGTGTACTCAATCGTCCTCATTATTTAAATCATCCATGAGCGATTGAACGGTTTTAAACGATTTTAACTGGCCGCGCCGCGCTTCTTTCATTGCATTGATAGTTTTCTGATTTGGGATCAGGGGTTCAAAGGGTAATGCATGCTCTTTAGCTATGCGCGTTAGCAACATACGGAATGCATCAGATACGGTTAACCCCATTGATGCAAGTACGGCTGATGCTTCTTCTTTAATATGCTCATCAATTCTTGCTCTTACCACTGCATTAGTAGTCATCATAATTCTCCTGTCTCATGAGCTACATTGTAGCACAAAATTCATATTCGTGCGTATCTATTCGCATTGCTGGAATCGCTATGGCATTGTTATTGACTAAAGACCGTGAGAGTGGGGCTCCTGTAGGTTTAGCGGCTGGCTTAGATTTAGTAGCGACTGCTCCCGGTCTTTAGTTCTTACTTTACCAATGGTCGTTAATACGGCCGCATCAATCACTCGCGGCCCCGCGCCGGCCCCGCGCACCTCCGGCGCGCCCGCGCCCACGCCACTTCGCCAGTCGAAGCCCGCCGCCCGCAATATTCCAAATGAAAACCCTAAACCAGAATCTACCGAATAAGAATTAGGCGAAAACCAAATATCAACATTACCCGTCTCATAGTTATAAAATTTAAGCTGTCGTTTTAGGTTAGCAGGATTTGAGGCATCTAATAAGTTTTCGTTTTTATTGACCTGGTCAAAAGAACGCCCGGGATGGCAATATTCATGCGCAATATGAGCAGGTATGTCTCGTTGGGCGCGACCAACTTCTTCTATCCAGATTTTTTCAAGTGCGTCCCAATCCTCTTCAGTCTTATCAGATTTTTTATCGTACTCAGTTACATAATGGTTTAACGCGTTGATTAATGGCGCAAGGTCAAACCCTGCATCTTGATGTTCTATCACGATGCCTTGTTTGTATTTTGTGGTATAGTGTAAGCCTTGAGGTTTGGTGGCTGGTCCAAACAGCCGTCCATCAAATCCTAAAGACCCAGTAGATGGCACTGGTTTTTCTATGTCTTGCACACGCTGAAGAATCAATTGTCGTGTGTCTTCATGGATTCGGATGTATTCTTCCAACATGCGCTGCATGTGTGAGTCTTTCGCCCAATACGCGTATTCATAGGCGGTGCAATTAAAGGTTCGGCCGGAATAGTCCGTGAAAGGAATGTTGTCGGCTTGTAAGAGTGCCTGAGCTAATTCGGGGTCTTGTTGCAAGAGCATTTCAACTTCATTTTGCTCACCATAAGCCACATGTTGCAAAAATTGCTGGGCATCAATTTTAGGCTTAAAGTCTGGACGTTCTAATTGAAATTGAGCAAGCAGTTCTTTTGAGCGTGTGGGGTCAGGATAGGCGCTAATATCCTCATATAACGCTTGTAAAGCATCCTTATCCATTTGGGATAAATCAATCTCTATCTCTTCCATGCCCGCATTGATATGCTCATTTTTATGAGGAATGACGTTGCCTGGTTTATCCACCGTATTAAAGTCTTGCAGTTGCCCATCAAGACGATTGTCTTGCCAGCCCCCGAGTAAGAAATGTGCAAAATGAATGGCCATAGAATATTGATGCGTCACAACTAAACCGCGTTTCTTGGTCAATAGCATAAACTCATCAAAATGAGGTGACTTTTTGATTTCTTCCCAATGGGATTTAAACTGTTCATTGAGTGTTGGACTGGGCAGGTTTTCTTCGGAAATAAGTGTTGTTAAACCAAAATGATTTTGATGCTGATTGATGAACGAAATCAGGGTCTCTTCGACCGAGGCACTGTGTGCT
>CAZGKX010000064.1:0-13931 GCA_964525945.1 uncultured Legionellaceae bacterium | reverse complement strand
CTAAGCTTGTGAAAAAATTCAGGGCACCTTTATCTAAATAGTCTTGTTCGACCAAACTTCGATTAGCCGTACAAACATCAACCGTGCCTCCTTTAACCCATTGTAAAGCGGCTAACATGGCTGTGGTTATACTTTTACCTTCACCCGTGTTAATTTGCATTAATAAATTATGAGGATTATCAAGCGAGGTCAGCAAAGACAACATTTGTGTGGAATGTGGCAACATCCCTGTGCTACGAAAGTATTGCTCTCGCATAACGGCCAATAATTGCAAATACAATTTACGAGTAACTGCAGGATCAAGCCCTGGTTGGCGTATGGTTTGTATCAGATAATCCGCTATTTCTCGCAGCTCTGTACGGCTCGTTGATGTTAAATTTTCATACGTTTTGCCGTTTACTAGGAGCGGATAATCTTTCCCAATTGCATTTAAGTAGATAAATTGTTGGGCTAAATCAAACTGCTGTTCTTCATCTAAGAATTCATTGTTCGCTAAATGTTGAATCCCCATGAGCACCGCTTCAACATTGGCCGTGGAAAATTGTGCGTCGATAATCTCTTGAGGGGTACGCTGACCATCAGGGTCTTTACGCTTGCCTTTAGGATCCAAATCATATTGATTGATATAGTCTTGCAATTCTTCGGGTGATTTATGCAACTGCTGATTTAATTGCTCCACTCCTGGATAAGGTTTAAATTTGAACAATTGAGCGATCTGCTCTAATGCAACGTTATGCGTTATTAACCCTTGTTGAACTGAACTTAATTGTTCAATAGTTGCATCTTTTTGTTCGCTTAATGCAGTGAAAATAATAATCCATTGCTGAGCATGGATGTTATTTGAGGGTAAATTTAAGAGTATGCTTCTGTATTGTTCTAACTCTTCTGAAGTGCCTTTTTTACATCCTTTTAAGAGTGAACTCACCAGGGGAACAATGTCTGGTGTAGCTGTCAAACGATTGGTAATAGTTGACGTTGTGGTTTTAATGGTATCCGTTATTTGTTGAGCATCGGTATTGTTCTTCCCTGCTGCTTGAATCACACGCACTAAATTTTTAAATAAAGCCTCTGTTTGCTCGACCTCAACACCACGAATTGCATTTAGGTCCACCATTTCTTTTAAAGGAAAGAGGGAATTTTGTGTTAAATTGTGCTCAAACGATAGCTTTAACAACAATGCGCTGGCTTCTGGGCTGAGTTCATGCTCTGCTAATCGACTTAATTCACCAACAGCTCTATCAAATTTTTTCGTATCATAATTAGGATGATTACTGACCACAGCCATGATGACTTTTAATTGCTCAAAGACAGGAACTTTTATCTGTTTAACCAATGTAGGCAGTATTTCAGCTAATTTATTAAAGTTTAACCGGCGATTGTTTTGATCACTTAAAAACTTTATACAACGTCGGAAATCTGTTTCATTATTATTTTTTAATTGGATTAAACTGTTAATAAACCCATTCACCTCATCATAACGTTTCCCATATGCCTGCACTGCTTCCACCAAGGGTTTGTTAACATCCAAAGACCCTAATTGAGCAAGCAAAAAATCATTAAATGATCTGTCCCCTGTTTGTAGCGAACGAATAGAAACCTTTAACGCCGTTTCAAAGCGTTCTTTAAAAACGCTATTAGCAAAGGGGGATAAGGATCTTGCTTTAAAATAATCCGGAATTAATTTGAATTCTTCTTTGCCTTCCAATGTTTGTTTTAACATGTTTTCAAGGACAAAGGCATTCACCGATTTGAGAGATTTTTCCACTTCATTTAATTGCGCTAAAATAGCCTCTTCTACAAGTGGCTCTTGCAGTGAGATCGTTTGGAATGTTTTTACTGCTTGAACGACTCCCTCAAATTGCCCCATTAACAATGCATAGGCATTGGCTCCAGTAGGTACGCCAAAGGTGATTCCTGCTGTATTAACAGCAGTATTTATCATGGTTTGTTTGGGTTTATTATCAAAGGGCGATTTAACTTCCCCTAACTTTAATGTGATCTCCGCTAATTCATATTCCGATAATTTCCTCGGTACAGGGCTCGATTTGATGTCTGTATCAAATTTATTAAGTTGACTTTGGTTAACCCTTAAAGGAACACATTCTCCAGTGGCTTTATTAATATAAAACAGGGAATCTCGAGTGTGTCCACCATTGGAAATGATTAAATAATTCACTTGGTCTTTCGTTAAGTGGGTGCTTGGAAAATTCGCCGCTAAATAATCCATATCTGCAAAACGACTCACATCAGTTAGGTTGATCGTTTGCTGGGTTTCACCATTGGAGCTTATATATGACAGTTGTTGAGCCTCACTGTTCCAAACATAACAATCGTGATATCCCAATCGAACGGCTTCATTTAAGGGTAAAAAGAAAAGCTCGCACCCCTCGTTGGAATGATCAACACGCACGTAAGCCGCTTTTGAAGTGGTGGGTATCTGCCCAAGCGTGTTCTTTTTAGGGACCGTTGTAACACGGATAATCTCACAATCATTATCCAAAACTTCGTTAATATCCGACACGACATCATACTGTTTAAAAAAATCATTAAAAACATTGCTCAATTTAAATTTTGATTCCGGAACGAGAGTCTTACCTATTTTTGTTTCAGGCAATTGTTCTGCGATAAGGGTGAGCATAGCCGCTTTACGCTCTTCTTCTCGCATCGCTGCAAACTCACTCTGTTTACTGGCAATCCTATCAATCATCACATCAAGATCATGAAATGAAGGCAATTGATTGGATTTAAGCACATTGATCTCGATAAGCAACGACAAAAATGTATCGCGATTTTCTTTCCATAAGTCATTTTTAAGACGTTTTGCCGTATGACTACCTAAGGTAATAAAATTACCTTGCTTTTTATCAATCACCACCTCATCACTCATAAGAGACATGAGGAGCAGGATGCGTTGGGCCGTGAGGTGATCATCTTTAAATAATCCTTCACGATTCCCCTTTTCATGTTCGACACCATAGAGCTCTTTCGCAATACCTCCAATTGAGGTATTAAAATCAAACAGGTTAAACGCTTTAATAGCGGTGATTGCATCTTTTTCTTGTTGTAGGCGTTCTTTATAGACTTGGAGCATAGGGTACGCGACTTCATCAGCAATGGTTAAAAGCTGCAATGCACTTCTGAATTCTGTTAATGTGTTTTTAGCATTAGGCGTTATAAGATCCCATATTTGTTTAAGCTCCCCCAATGTTGGTCTCTGTTGAACATTAATATTTTTATAATTTTCAAGCAGTGTGTGCCAAATATCCGTAATGATGTTTGACTTTTTAAGACCGTCCTCAATATCATCCGTCCATGTAGATATTGTTGAAAAAAAATCAAGACATTCAGCATAAGGATCGGTTATCTTGTCTATTGCTCTCGGGCCCGCACTGGCTAAAGCCGCAACATATAACATGTATTGTTTGTTAGTCGTTGATTCATCGAGTGCGACTATATACTCTGCTATGCGTTGATACGCGTCGAGGGAAAATGCCTCATCTTGTTCACCAGCATACCGATAAAAAAACTGGATGGTTGCGTCTAGATCAGCACCAATCAATTCATCATCAATTAACCTTTGCAAACTGTCTACACCGCCTGAGACTAACTTATAAAATCTTTTGACGTACGGACTAAAATCACCGACATTTAACAAATCATTGTCGCTATTGTCACCATTGTCACCATTGTCACTGATTGAATAATTTAACTTATTTAACCGCGGAGAGATAAAAGTATTATAGGACAAAACGCCACTTTTTGGCGTCAATCCCATGGTTTTTGAGACCATTTTAAAATGTTCATAACGACAGGCGTAGTAAGCTCCATTCGGCCCAAAATCTAAGCCTGATAAATAAATGAGTTGCTCCTCTGGAGCTGGCGATTTTTGTAAAATATACAAGGCGCGATCAAGCGCTACTTTCATATTTTTAATACCTTCAAAAGGACTGCGAAGAGGGAGTTTATCTTTTAACCCTAAAGTGTTTAATTCATCCAGGAAATAACGATAGGCATTAAATAATTCATTAAAGTTAACCCGTGCACCTGCCACTTGATGTTGGGTAACGAGGGATTGCCACCACTCCCATTCAGCATCACTTAATTGAGTGAGTCGCTCAAGGTTTTCAATACCGTCATCGGTCATTAATTGCATATAATCATCAGTGTTTTTCAGAAAAATTTTCTCAACGGCTTCATAACGACCTTTCTTTTTTAAAGCCTGCAACTGTTGTAAAAAAAGAAGAACCCCCGTTTCCCCTGTTTGAATGAGAATTTGTCCAAGGCCTTGATAATGATGTGTTTCGAATTTAAATACCTCAGACGATAGTAATCGCTTAATCGCCTCAGCATGAGGAGGTTTTAAAAAAAAGTAAAAGGCATTTTGCCGTTTAAGTAAGGGGGTTGAAGCCGTGGTTAATCGTGTGAATTGTTTTTCAGCTTCGCTATTCACCCCAAGAGCAGCTTGCAACGTTGAGGGCGAATCGATCTGATTCAACACAAACTGTCGAAAAGTACCCATTGGAGATTGGGTTTCATCGGCTATTGAAAGCGTTAAAGGTGTGATTTTATTTGCTAACGCATTATGATTAAAACAAAGCACATGTTTGCCATCATCCGTTGTTTGGAACTCAAAGCCTGCGGGCAAATTATCAAAAACCAAGCCATCACGAAATTCTTTATAATGCGTAATAATTTTCAACATTGCTGTATATTGAATATGTCTAATTGTTCTATCCGATTCGGTGATATATCCGGCTCCCTCACCCACTAGCTCATTCCATATTTTTTCTAAAATTGCTTCCGCATGCTCCGCCAAAGAGGGATGAAGACGTTCAAAAGCGATTTTAAAATGTTCTACTATATTGTCTTTGGTGATAAGTATACCAAGTTCGGTTGTGGAAACTGTTGTCGTTGTTGTTGGGGATTCTTCTATCAGATCTGCATCTCGTCGTTTTCGGTGCTTTGCTTTTTGTTGTTGCTGCTGTTGCTGTTGTTGCTGCTGTTGCTGCTGCTGTTGCATTTGCAAATTTAATTTTCCGCCGCTGACGCGATTAACCAAATTCACTTTCGCTTTTCGAAAGGATGCAGCCGGTTTATATTCAACACCCTCAGTCTTAATTTTACCCTCAAATTTCTTTGAAAATTTTTGTCTTTTTTGTACAAGATACATATCTTCTAGCAAAGAATTGTAACCTTCTACCTCAGGGAGCCTACTCGACAATCGAATGTTAAATCGATTCGATTCTTTAGCCAACGAAACCATTAAATCAACAAGCTCGCTGGGCTGAATCTCTTTACATTCTAATATGAGTGGATGGGATTGATCATTTGCAGGTTCTTCATTGGATAATTGCTCAATTAAATCTTCTATTTTTGAATAGTCGTTGTTCTTAAAGTGTATTTTCATTATTCAACACCCTTCTAAAATCAGATTATAATCAAATTGACTTATATATATTCAGTAGTATAGCACTTGGAGGATAAAATTTGGGTGCAGTTCCTTTAAACCGACACAGTTCAGGACAGTAATAAATAAATTGGGATAATACAGTTTGATAGTGTCAATTGTTTTCACCCTCCATGCGTTGCGCACCATGAAAAACCGAAGGCTGAGGCGCGGCGTCCGCGATAGCCCGTGATTTTTTTAAATCAGCCCGTAGGGAGGTTAAAAAATCTTTATGCAGGCACTACCCGCGTAGCGCGGTCGTTTGTTTAAAGAATAAGTTGCTGGAAGAAACCTATAACCGTATCATAAGGTGATAATTTTCCAGCAATACCTTCTTTTATGGCTGATGACGTGTCTGATGAAGACAAAGAACTGTTTCGTCAAGCAATGCGTACCGTTAAACCCTTGCACCCGAATAAAATGAAAAAATCGGCTCCATTAACGACCCGTCAGGCCATTTCTTCGCCCATAATTGTAAAAAAACCAACATACGCTCCCCCCTCGCCTCCACCCTTAGCCCTGTCAGATTATTGCACTGAGACCGTAGACGCTGATTCCGTTTTATCTTTTGGTAGCCCCCTACTCCCCCTGAAACGTTTCAAACAGCTAAAAAATGGTAAAATTCATATCGACGCGCGCCTTGATTTGCATGGCCTAAAAATTGACCGCGCGCGCGCGGTCTTATGCAGCTTCATTGATCAACAAACAACTCACCATCATCGCTGCTTGTTGATCATTCATGGCAAAGGCGGTTTACGAGGAGACCCCCCCGTTTTAAAAAATTTGGTCCACCAATGGCTCAAACAATTTCCTGAAATTTTAGCATTCCACAGCGCGTTAGCCCGTGACGGCGGTCCAGGAGCTGTTTATGTATTGCTTAAACGTTCACGTAGCTCATCCTAATAAATAGTGCGTGGATTGATTGAAATGATCGCCAAAAAGGCTTACTATTTGCACAAAATTTTTATTCCGATGACTATGACTAAACGAGCGATTATCATAGGGATTGCCGGCCCTTCAGCTTCCGGTAAAAGTTTATTAGCCAATACCATTGTTAATGAATTGGGTTCGGATCAAGTGGTGGTGATTTCAGAAGATGCGTATTACAAAGACAATAGCGATTTATCTTTTTCAGAACGCGAAAAAATTAATTATGATCACCCAGATTCGTTTGATCATGAACTTCTCTGCGAGCATCTGCGCTTCTTGCAAGAAGGTAAATCGGTCGAAATTCCCATTTATTCACATTCCAAACACATTCGTATGTCCGAAACACGCTGTATTGGACAACACACCATTATTGTTCTAGAAGGTATTTTACTGTTTAGCGACAAAGCACTGCGTGAACTGATGGACATTCGTATTTTTATGTCAGCGCCGTTGGATGTTTGTTTAAGCCGGCGATTAATGCGCGATGTTGTGGAACGTCACCGTTCATTTGAGTCTGTGTTACACCAATACGAAACTACCGTTCGCCCAATGTATTTGCAATTTATTGAACCATCCAGTCGTTATGCCGATTTAATTGTGCCGCGAGGCGGCGAAAACCGTATTGCCATTGATATGATTAAAGCAAAAATGCGTGAGCTATTAAACGGGTTTTAAAGGAGATAAACATGGGTTTTTTAAGTGGTAAAAAAGCATTAATTGTTGGTTTAGCCAGCAACCGCTCCATTGCTTATGGCATCGCTAAAGCATTTCATGATCAAGGCGCAGAACTTGCGTTCACGTATCAAAATGAGAAATTGAAAGAACGTGTTGAAAGAATGGCCGCTGAGTTTAATTCCAACCTGATTTTCCCCTGTGATGTTGCAAGTGACCTGGAAATAAAACAAGTTTTTAACGCACTTGGGCAACAATGGAACCAACTCGATGTTCTGATCCATTCCGTGGCCTTTGCCCCTGCCGACCAAATCAGTGGTGATTTCATTGACAATGCAACTCGCGCAGGTTTTCAAATAGCGCACGACATCAGTGCTTACAGTCTGGTCGCTTTAGCACAAGCCGCTTTGCCCATGATGCAAGAAACGCAAGGCTCTATCCTAACACTCAGTTATTACGGTGCAGAAAAAGCAGTGCCGAATTACAATGTGATGGGTATTGCTAAAGCCAGTTTAGAAGCTGCCGTGCGTTACCTTGCCGCCAGCTTAGGACCTCGAGGCCTTCGCGTCAATGCGATTTCCGCCGGCCCTATAAAAACCTTGGCAGCAGCAGGAATTAAAGATTTTCGTAAAATACAGAATGCTTACGCAAACGCAACCCCCTTAAAGCGAAATGTAACCGCTGAGGAAGTGGGCAACACTGCCGCATTTTTATGCTCTGATCTCGCATCGGGGGTAACCGGTGAAGTTGTTCATGTTGATGCAGGTTATCATGCCGTTGCCATGACGGATTTAGCGGTTAGCGAATAATACGCTGTTGCGCATCTGGATTTATGGGATACATTAACCTTCCTTAGCTTCCGCGTCCTTACGTTGGCTCGGTTTTAAACTCTAAACAACCGAGCCTCGTTCACAAAAGAGATCATTTTAAGATCAATTCGCTCCTCGATTAATGCGTGACAAACCGATTAAAAAAACCTATAATAGCGCAATTAATATACATTATGATCGCGAAGGATTCTTATGCTTGAGGAAATAAAAGCATTTATTGCCGAAACATCGAAACATTTAAAGAGATCGCCACCTCCCCACGATTACATTAGTTTGAAAAAAGCAGCGATTATAAACGAATTGGATTCCGAATTAAGCATTTTAAAACCCTTACTTTCAGAAAACGATCCCGTCGCGTTTCAAACACGTTTTAAAGAACGTTGTAAGACACGAACAACACTCAATACCGAAACCTGTTTAAGTTTTACATCGCTTCAGGATGGGGAATGCAATCAACTGTATTGGAAAATTGCCAAAATAGCATACAACCCTCACTATTTAAGGGAAATGTTGGCCATTTTATTGCCTGGGATCACAACGGTCATCAGCACCGAGCTCTCGTTGCATGCGCAAACTAAAAAAATTCAAATTCATTTAGTTTCATCACCCATAGAAACGCTTGACGAAACGTCTCTTGATTGCGCTGTTTTAAAAAATTATGTGGTATCGGACAACCTGTTATTCAATGTGTCTGAAATTGCTCATTATAGTTTTGAATTGCATCAAATATTTTACACAGCACTTGTGCAAAATCATCCTAAACTTGCACAAAAACTTTACCAACACAACGCTGATTTTAGAAATTTACACGCCCAATTGTCTTTGCTCTCTGAAGTAGAGACCCCACGAAATGCGATTCAGCGATTGGTTGTTTCCCTGAAATTAAGCGGGGAAAGTGTAACTGGAAAAAAAGAAGCCACTCCATTGGCCATGCATGCTTGCAGTCAATTTTTGACGTATTTGGACGCCGTACCCGTCCCTTTTAAAAACGATTTACTTGCGCTGGATTTGCCACAAAATAAAAACAAAACCCTGGCGACTGTATTAAAAGACTTGGAACTTGGAAATTGTGTTGAAACAGCCGCTCAAAACTTACTAATGCTGGTTGGCAATGATTTAAATAAAACATTATTGGACACTCACCCAACTGTATCAGCCGTAACAATCCAATCTTTTAAGCAATTTTATAAAAAAAATAAAAAACAGGGCCTAAGCCTGCAAGGCCATGATGCTTGTATGCGCATTCCTACGTATTTATTGGAAAAATCATTAAAGCGTATTCAATTAAAGACAGCCGAAAATTATCTTACTATGCTGCTAAATTTTACGCCTGAACAATACCCTTTGATCTTTCAATACGCAACATTAACGCCCAAGCATAATCAGCCCATCCTTCCAGAGGGATTGGCCTCCATGATAGCCGTTGGATTGCTTAATAAAGAACAAGTTGAAGCCTTCAACCTTGCCTTGATCCATAATTTAAACAAAATGGGGGGGCTAAGCGAGATTGTGCGATTCAGTGCACGCAGCAACAATGCCGTTTTTTTTGATCAAGCCCAAGCATTTTTTGAAAAAGATACGTTGCTTGCAGCGATTGAATATACAACATCGAATGAAAAAAATGCCCTGCAACTCGCTGCTCAAAACGCAGAGGTTTTGCAAACCATTCTAACCCTCTACCCCGATGCAGCCACCCGTCAGATTGCTATTGAAAAGCCAGATCATTGGCAACGAAGCCTTCTGCATTTAACGAAAGGTGATGCTAGATGCACACAACTACTGCTTGAACAATACCCAAGGGGTGAAGTATTTGAAACCATAACGCAGCCAGACAGAAATGGTCGCACCCCACTCATGATGTCCGTCAGCTGTTTATCGACATTTAGAAAGTTTAGTGAGCCAACACGTTTGATGCAAGGCATCATGGTTGCTGATAACTATAAGCGCAATACATTTCACTACGCAGCATCCAATCCTGATGCCCTCACTGATCTTATCAATTTATGTGCGGAAACAAACCATCCAATCCCTTTTTTCACAGCCGATGCCTGGGGAGACACTCCTTTGCATATCGCTTTAGCAAAAAACGCGGTGTGTGCACGTATTTTATTGTTTCATTGTACTGATCATGATTTGCAAAATATCCTTTTCCTTACCAACAATGAAAAATTCAATCTCATGTTAATTGCCGCTAAAAATGCCAATATATTGCAATCACTGATTAACTTATTGCCTACGACCACGATGGCGCTGACTGCAGCAACGAAGAAAAATAAGAACAAATGCACAGCACTTCATCTTGCCGCTCCAGATCCACGCGCTTTAAAAATGCTTCTGGATTTATTTCCTACGCTCGCAGAAAAACACAAAGCCCTCAAAGTACGGAGCCAATTTGGCAATGTGATTGCCCATGCCACAACAAACCTCGAATCGTTGCTCCTAGTCTTATCTTTGTATCCTTCCAATCAACGTTTATCTGTATTGTTGCAAGAATGTGGTAATAACAGTACTGTGTTGCGATCCGCTGTAAAAAATAAAATACCTTTAGAACCACTGTTCAATGCATTATCAGACAATACGCAGTTGGCAGACGCATACAATGCGATGCTAAGGTATGTTGATACGCTAAAAATATCGTCCGTCAACAGAGCTGACGATTTTATTGAGCAAATGAGTCGCCAGATAACACCATCTGGCACAAAATGGCAACCATCGCTGTTCAGCGCTAACACATCAACGTACACAACGTTGCTATGTATCTCTGGATTTGCTCTTGAAAACCACGACTTGGAAATCCTTTATAAATTTTTTATTGACCTGCATACCCCAAAAAGCAAAAGAAGCACCCTTATCGCGTCATTCATCATGTAGACCTGCAGGAACACAGTGCAGCTCTTCAAATGCACTCAAACCATTGGTAAGTCATTTCAGAAATAGCCATTCGACGAGCAATCGGCAGCACAAAATCGACAATAATCGCCTGCCAAAACCCCTCGTACAGAGGTTTCTGCAGAGGATGTGCATCATCGCATGGAAAACATGGGCCGTGATTAACTTCGAGCAACCACACTTGGAGTTGCTCATCCACCATAAAATCAAAACCGAATATACCCAACGTTCGTTCTGGCGTTGAAACCTCTGCTGAGGGATAGCTGATTTTTAATCCGGCCATTATTTTGGAAACAATTGTTTTTATTTGTTGATAAATACGCGCAAAACCAGCAATGGGCTTGGTGGGCACTTGAACAACATTGGTCTCAGTGTCAAGTAAATGTTCATTTGTTAAATGAGGACGGAGATCGTGAAATTGATTGGCTACGTAGCGATGTTTCGCGACATTTAGATAGCCCTCTGGGTAAATGTATACACCGTTGTAATTGGTAACAATCACAAACATGCGAATACTGTATTTATAACCCGCTAATAAATGAGGATGGGCCAGGTATTGCTGCAAAACATGCTCTCCACCCAACCGATTGGTGTGTGAATAATGGTCTTCTATATCACTTAATCGTGTAAAAATTTGAATATTTTGTCCATTATTGAGCAACGCTGGCTTTAATATCCACGGACAAGCCAGCAATTTAGGATTGTGTCTTATGTGAGCAATCACCGAGTGCCAATTACTATCGTTGATAGGACATGTGAAAGGTGCGACTTCTGGGCAGTGCTGATTGATCAACTTCGCCAAGAGGTGCTTATATTCTAGGGTTTCTGCCACCCTTTCATCAAAGCTAAAATGGTGGGTGTTAAAATCAGTGGCACGTGCATCATGGCTATACCACCAATCCTTTTGGAGCAAACGCTGATGAAGATTGTAATAAGTGGGGGACTGTGCAGGGGGCAAATGAAATAGGAAATGGGTTTGTTGCATTTTTTAATTCAACCCAAAATAAGCGACTTTGACTGCCATCCCGACCTGCCCTCGCTCGCGGCTTGTCTGCATAGTCTAGAGTCTGTGCCAAGTGCTGGATCCCGCGAACAAGTCGCGGGACGTAGTGATCGGAACGGTTACATGGGATAGTGCTTTTTTCATCTGCAAAGACGAGAAAATAAAATTAATGTTGGACGATGGTTGCTTGTTTCATCAAGCCATTGATGTATAAATCATAATCCATCAAACCATAATTCGCTTCAATTTGCTGGGTAATGCTAGCCACTTGTTCTTTGTCCAATAATTCTAATTTTCCATCATGGATGTTCTTTAAATGAACCACAACATAATCGCCACCCACCAAACTTAAACCAGTGTTGGCACCAACCCGTGGCACATTAAAAGCCAATTCATTGATAGCAGAGGTGGGGTTATCACTGTCACGGCTTGCTTGTAAAATTTCGTGCCATTGCAATTGATTCAAGGCTGTTAATTTTTCTTGTTCGGCTTGATTCTGTTTTAAATTTAAAAATTCACGTCCCAATTGCATTGCTTCGGCCTCGGCTTTCTTTTGGGCTAGTTTTTTAGCAATTAAAAGCTTCACATCCACCAGCGTTTTAGCAGCGGCAGGAATATGTTTATTCACACGCAACACCACAACAGCGTCATTGTCCAACTGCACAGGCTCACTGTTGTTGCCAAATTCTAAAACGTCGTGGCTAAAGGCTGATTGAATAATTTGTTTGTTTTGTGTCAATGGCGTATCACCACCATGGCGAGAGAAAGGCATGGAATGATCCACTGTCAATTTTAAAGCATCGGCAACCGGTGTGAGTGAATCAGGGGTCTGATAGCTTAAATCGGAAAGTTGCTCCAAAGCTTGTGCATATTTTGCTTGCGCTTTCTCAGTCATCAACTGCTCATGAATACTCGCTTGAACCTCCGCAAATGGTTTGATTTGTACCGGCTTGTAGGCAAGCAACTTGAAAATTTCATAACTTTTATCCGATTTTACAGGCGCAGAAATTTCACCAGCGGTGGTTAAATTGACAAGCGCTTTATCAAACTCAGATTGTCCCGCAACAATCCAGGGTAAAATACCGTTTACCGAGGTTTTATCAGCCGATAGTTCGTGCATTTTTGTATCAAATTGAGCGGGATCTTTTTGCACTAATTTATAAGTGAGTTCTGCTTGTTGTTTAATAGCGTTTTCTGCGTCAACCGAAGCGTTATCAGGTATTGCAAAAGCAATGTGCATGACTTGCCATTGCGCTGGTGTTAGATAATTGGCTTGGTTTTCATCGTAGTAACGCTTTACTTCAACAGGGGAAATCTCGATCGTCTTTTTTACCTCTTGCAAGGATAAACGAATGAAATCAATGCTTACCATTTCTGGCGAAAGAAAAACATTTTGGTGTTGTTGGTAATAATGGCTGATTTCATTGTCTGTGATGTTGGCGGGTTTTAAAAAACGAACCGCAGGGATTTGCAAATAATCATAATCCCTTGTTTGCATGTACAATTTTACGAACTGCTTAATTTCGTTGGGCAGTGCAAACGATGTTCCGATCAAAGCAAACCGTTGTTGATTGAGCAGCATTCCTTGGCGCACTTCTTGGTGGAACGACTCTGGTGTAAAAAAGGCGCCATTTAGCGCTTGTGCATAGCGATCGGTGGAGAAATGACCGTCTTCTTGAAATTGGGGTATATTTAAAATAGCAGCATTTGCTTGGGCGGCCCCCACTTCAAAACCTTTGGCACGCGCAGCCTGTACGCTAACGCTGTTCATGATCATCTCATTGAGAACTTGCTGCTTTAATTGGTTTTCGGTAGCAGCCGTCATTTGCGAAGGATCACGCAATTGCCGCGTACGCCGATAGCTAAGCTCGAACGCTTGTTTAGAAATAGGAACACCGTTGACATCGACTTGTGCCACGGATTCGTGGCGCGATTGCATGTAATAATCAATACCGAACAACGTGAATGTTATCGCAACCAGAACAATAACTATCCAAGCGACAACACCTTGAATTCGTTCGTTTAGTTTTTGTAACATATCAGAGTTCCATTAGTATAAATAATACACATCGAAGATAAAAAAAACGCGCCTTAAGGCGCGTTATACTGGCGGAGTGGACGGGGCTCGAACCCGCGACCCCCGGCGTGACAGGCCGGTATT
>CAZGKX010000063.1:0-14201 GCA_964525945.1 uncultured Legionellaceae bacterium | reverse complement strand
TCGCGAGGTTTGGTTTGGTAGTTTGTTGCTCGTTGAACATGGGTGGGAATCAAGCCTTGATCGCGTAACAATTGCCGCGCGTGGCGTTCAGAATCGGCTTCAATGACGCCTTTGCAATGGCTGCCGGTGTTTTTTAGCGCTTGGTATTGATAGGCGCCCATAATGAGAGATTCCTATGATAATTTCTTAGTCTAATCTATTGGGTTTAATAAGTCACTTAAGGTACACTGAACACGGGCAAATGTTGGAGACTAAAATGAGCAAAAACGTTGTAATGGACATGATCAATGAATACGATGCAAAATTTATCGATTTACGATTTACAGACACCTTAGGCAAAGAACAACACATCACTATTCCTGTGTCTGCTGTGGACGATGATTTTATTGAAAATGGCAAAATGATTGATGGTTCCTCGTTCAAAGGATGGCAAAAAATACATCAATCTGACCTGGCTTTGAAACCTGATTTTAGCACCATTTTACCGGATCCTTTTTACCAAGATAACACTTTATTTATTCGTTGCAATGTCGTTGATCCCCAAACCATGCTTGGCTACGATAGAGACCCACGTTCCGCGGCACAACGTGCTGAAATGTATTTGCAATCCACAGGCATAGCTGATCAAGCATTGTTTGGCCCAGAACCTGAATTTTTTATTTTTGATGATGTCCGTTGGTCAACCAACATGAATGAGTCTTTTTATCGAATTGATGCCGATGAAGGGCAATGGAACTCAGGTAAAAAAATTGATGGTGGTAACATAGGCCATCGGCCCAATGTTAAAGGTGGATACTTCCCTGTTCCTCCAGTTGATTCTTCACAAGACATTCGCTCCGCAATTTGTTTGACCTTGGAATCGCTAGGCATGGTTGTCGAAGCGCATCATCATGAAGTGGCAACGGCCAATCAATGCGAGGTTGCCACACGTTTCAATACGCTGACTAAAAAAGCCGATGAATTGCAGATTTTAAAATACGTGGTTCATAATGTGGCGCATAATCATGGCAAAACGGCCACCTTCATGCCCAAACCATTGGTGGGGGATAATGGCAGTGGTATGCATTGCCATCAGTCATTGGTCAAAAATGGTGTGAACTTATTTTCTGGTGATCAATACGCTGGATTATCGGAAACTGCCTTGTATTACATTGGTGGGATCATCAAGCATGCACGTGCTTTGAATGCGTTCACCAACCCAGGAACAAATAGCTACAAACGATTGGTGCCAGGTTTTGAAGCGCCTGTATTGCTTGCCTATTCTGCCCGCAATCGTTCAGCAGCAATTCGCATTCCTCATGTCGCTAACCCTAAAGCGCGCCGTATTGAAGTGCGTTTCCCTGATCCAACAGCAAACCCATACCTTGCTTTTACAGCGATGATGATGGCGGGTCTGGATGGTATTCAAAAGAAAATTCATCCTGGGCAACCGATTGATAAAGATTTATATGATCTACCCCCAGAAGAATTAATGGATGTACCGACTGTAGCAGAATCATTGGAGCAAGCGGTTGATCATTTAGAACGCGATCACGACTTCTTGTTGCAAGGTGATGTATTCAGTAAAGATTTCATTAAGAGCTGTATTGCATTGCGGCGCGCTGACATTCTTCAAGTTCGCAGTTTGGTTCACCCGTATGAGTTTGAATTGTATTACAGTGCTTGATACGGTGAAGTTCGCAACGCTTCGATTGTGGATCTTTATTCACTGAATTCGCATCTTTTGTCCCCGCATCAGCGGGGATCTACAAAATAAATCTTCTCTCCCTTGAAATTTATTTGCCGACCCCCATATATAGGCTATCAATCTATTCATCAGGTCCGGAGATTAAATTATGGCAAATAAGCAACAAACAATGGGGTTTCAAACAGAAGTAAAGCAAATGTTGCATCTTGTGGTGCACTCGCTTTACAGCAATAAAGAAATATTTTTACGTGAATTGATATCGAATGCTTCAGATGCTTTGGATAAATTGCGTTTTCTGTCTTTAGCCAATGCGGATCTTTATGAAAACGATTCCGATTTAAAAATCAGCATTGAATTCAATGAAAAATTAAAAACCTTAACAATTTCCGATAATGGGATTGGTTTAAGTTGGGATGAAGCTGTTGAAAATTTAGGGACCATTGCTAAATCAGGCACCAAAGAATTTCTTAGCCATCTATCTGGTGAAAATGCAAAAGACTCGCAACTCATTGGTCAATTTGGCGTGGGTTTTTATTCTGCATTTATTGTGGCCGACAAAGTGGTGGTTAAGAGCCGACGTGCAGGATTGGCTGTTGATGAAGGCATTGTTTGGGAATCTGCGGGTGAAGGGGAGTTCACTATCGGCGCTACGAAGAAAAAAGAGCGCGGTACACAAATTACGTTGCATTTAAAGGATGATGCTGAAGAGTTTTTAAGCGATTGGAAACTACGCACCATTATCAGCAAATATTCCGATCATATCTCTTGGCCAATTGTTATGAAAAAGCCAGCAGAAGATGATAAAAAAGAAGCCACTGAATTTGAAACGGTGAACAAAGCCACTGCATTGTGGACCATGCCTAAATCCGATATTTCTGATGAAGAATACAAAGCCTTGTACAAACATATTTCCCATGATTTTCAAGATCCTTTGGCCTGGTCACATAACCATGTGGAAGGCAAACATGACTACATCAGTTTATTGTATGTTCCAGGACATGCTCCGTATGATTTATGGCAACAAGAAACCAAACATGGTTTAAAACTTTACGTCAAACGTGTTTTTATCATGGACGATGCTACTCAGTTTTTACCGCGGTATTTGCGTTTCGTGAAAGGTATTGTGGATGCCAGCGATTTACCGTTGAACGTTTCTCGGGAAATTTTACAAGACAACAAGCAAATTGATAGCATTCGCGCAGCTTGCACCAAGCGCGTGTTGTCGATGATCGAGAAAATGAGCACACAAGATGCTGAAACGTATCAAAAATTTTGGAACGAATTTGGTTTAGTGCTCAAAGAAGGTCCGGTGGAAGACATTGCCAATAAAGACGTCATTGCCAAACTATTGCGTTTTGCCACCACAAAAAGCATTGATGAAAAGCAAACGGTTTCATTGACGGACTATGTGGCTCGCATGCAAGAGGGCCAAGATAAAATTTATTACATCACTGCATCCAGTTATAACGCAGCGAAACACAGCCCTCATTTAGAGATTTTTAATAAAAAAGGCATTGAAGTGATATTGCTTAGCGACCGTATTGATGAATGGTTGGTGGGTTATCTGAGTGAGTTTGAAGGGAAAAAATTACAATCCATCAGCAAAGGAAAAGTCGATTTAGCCGATGACGAAAAAGATGTAAAAGCGCAAGAAGAATCACTCGCGCCCATGCTTAAACAAATAAAATCCGTGTTAGCCGATCGCGTCAAAGACGTGCAAGTCACTAATCGATTAACGGACTCACCTGCCTGCGTTGTGGCTGATGAAAATGACATGGGCATGGAAATGCAACGTATTTTGCAAGCGGCAGGGCAACAAATGCCGACCAGCAAGCCTATCTTTGAAATCAATCCCGAGCATGCTTTGATCAAGCGCTTGCATGGAATTGAAGACGATGTGCGTTTTGAACAATGGGTTATTGTATTGTTTGAGCAATCATTATTGGCGGAAGGTGGTCAGCTTGATAACCCTGCTGATTTTGTGAATCGTATCAACCAATTGTTGGTGGCAGGAGCTTGATTTAATCGTCATCCATTTTTAAACGACGACGTGTAGGTTGGGCGAAGCCCCAACCTACAAATAGGCGCTCATTAAAAATAAATCCACTGTACATTTCTATTTAAAAGCGGGTAATTGATTCATGGTCTTCCCATCAGGGTTATTCTGAATGGTTACTTAAAATCAATGAGCACCTGCAATGCCTAGAATCACCTAAAAATTCACACAAAACTGGAAAAAATAAACCCTTGTTGTATACTATAGTTACAAACAGTAACAAGGATGTCATTATGAAACAATTCCTACTACCGCTCGTTTTGTTGGTTTCGGCTGGATTTTTAACCGGTTGTTGCACCGATGATCTTTCTTGCGGTGCCACCAATGTTAGTTATGTTTCAACCAACAGTTGTGCGACATGCAACACCTGCGCAACCAACACGTGCAATACAGGCTGCAACACTTGTGGTTATGATGCCAGTTATACTTACAGTGCTTGGTATTGATCGCCTTCTTTGTAAATGAGGCGATCGCTGCGCCTCATTTTCTTATTTCACTCGCAGTGTGAGAACATCACATTTCGCTTGGTGGATGACCGCGTGCGCGGTGCTTCCTAAAAAAGTGGGTAAATTATGTGGTGTATGGCTGCCAATGATAATCAATTCGCAACCCAGCTCTTTGGCTTTTGCTAAAACATGCATTTTAATCGAGCCAATTTCTACAAATTGCTGGCTAGCCGGAATATTCACGGCCTCACCTAAGACGCCCATGACCGTTTGTGCATCTTCTTTCAAGGGTTTATCAAATTCAGCAAAGCCAAGGCCCTGAGCCAGCTGTAGACTTGGTGGCGGTTCAATCACATGCAGCAAGAACAAGGCGGCATCAAAACGCTTGGCAACCTCCACTGCTTGTTGGCACATGTTAAAATGATTTTCACTTAAATCCGTGGCGTGCAAAATACGTGTGTACATAAATCCTCTTCCTGATGGTGTCATTCAATTACAGCATACTTTATTTTTTAAGGATTAAAAACTAGTAACCATTCACCACGTTCACCGAAAAGCCATATTTGACTTTTCCCCAAGCATTCAAAATGGGGTGAATAGGTACAAAAACTAATGCTTAACAATATAAGGTGTGCATTTTTTTAAATAAGAAGAGAGTCGTTTATGGTTCGGAAGGCAAAGAGTCGGTGCAATTTCTAGGAGAGGTACCAGCACAAAATCGCGGTTGTGCATTTGGGGATGAGGGATCGTTAATGTGATTGTATTGAGCGTCAGGTTCCCGTATAAAAGAATATCGATATCAATTGTTCTGATGCCCCAATGCTTTTTTTTAACGCGTTTTTGGTGGTGTTCAATACGCTGGCAGTGTTGCAATAAGATTTGCGGTGATAAAGTGGTTTGCAAGGCAATGACCATATTGACATACATGGGTTGAAAACGAACGCCCAACGGTTTGCTGGTGTAAACACTGGATATTTTTACAATACTGGAACGTGGTAATTTACCCAACGCTGCAATGGCTTGACTTAATTGACGGCGCGGTGATTTTAAATTGCTTCCCAGCCCTAAATAACATCTAGCCAATATTGCTCCATGCTCAGTTCAATACGCTTATTTTTTTTCTGTACTTTTTTTCTTTTGAGCCGATGCGTTTAGCTTTGTAATCATGTCTTTTTGGACGATGGCATCGGCATCTTGAAAGGTTGTCCACCATTGGGCAAGCTCCATGGATTCATCGCCGGCTAATGCTCTTAAAGCAAGGAAGTCATAAGCTGCACGGAACCGTGGATGTTCTAACACATGGTAAGCCCGCATGCCGGAACGCTTCGGAAAACGGTATTGTAAAAGCCAAATTTCACGCATCACCTGCGTGTGTCGTTTGGGAACAGTGATGATTTGATTTTGTTCACTAATGACTTGAGACATTGCTTTTTCAAGGGCGGGCAGGGGATCCATGCCCTCCTCCTTTAACAAGGCTGCGCGCTCCAGCATCGGAAACCAAAGCAACACAGCATAAAGAAAAGCAGGGTTAACGGGTTTGCCATCCCGTATTCGCCGGTCGGTGCTTTCCAATGCGATGATGAGTAAGGCATTCACAGCATGTGAGCCACCGAATAATTTTTCGGTTTGCGGAAACAATTGCGCAAATAATCCATATTTTACCAGCAACCGTTGCACAGTTTCTGCTTCACCGCATTGATAGAGTTTGGTCATTTCGTCGAACAAACGGGAACCTGAAACGTGGCGAATGAGTGTGGATAATTCTGTTAAAGGCTTTGCTGTTTCTTCGGCCAATTCAAAGTGGAGTTTGGCGCTAAAGCGAATTGCTCGTAACATGCGCACAGGATCTTCTTGATAGCGCGTAACAGGATCGCCAATCATACGGATCAACCGTTGATTGATATCGTTAAAACCGCCTGTAAAATCCACAATGGCGCCATCACTAACGCCGTAGTACAAGGAATTAACGGTAAAATCGCGGCGCCAAGCATCTTCTTCGAGCGTTCCATAAACATTGTCACGAATCAACATGCCCTTGTCATTGGTTTGATGAAGTTCTTCAACGGATTCATGGCCGCGAAACGTAGCGACTTCAATAATGTCACGATGATAGAGAATATGAGCCAGTTTAAAACGCCGACCGATAATTCTGGCATTTCGAAACAAGCCTTTGATTTGGTTTGGCGTTGCATTGGTTGCAACATCAAAATCTTTGGGTGCTTTACGCACCAATAAGTCACGCACGCTGCCACCGACCAAATAAGCTTGGTAGCCTGCGCTATTGAGACGATTCAACACTTTAAGCGCATTGGGGCTAATGTCCGTTTTGGACACATGATGCTGATTGCGAGGAATGGTATGTTCAGCAGCAATTGAAGGCTTTGTTGGCTTTGCTTTGCGCAACAATTTTTTAATTAAATTGATGATTGTGTTCACCTATCAAGGATTTAAAGACCATGCACAGTATAACGAAGCTGAATCAGAAAGTGAACCGTTTACCTTTTCCTCGTTTTTGTAGACAATGGTGTTATGTTGAAGAGTAAAGAGTAAATGTGGAATTTTTAGATATCCTGTTAAGTGTGCTGGCACTCATTGTTTTGGAAATCGTGCTTGGGATTGATAATCTGGTGTTTTTATCGATATTAACGGAAAAATTACCTCGAGAACAGCGCAAAAGAGCCCGTCGATGGGGCTTAACATTTGCATGGATGACCCGTTTAATGTTACTGGCTTCGGCGGTGTGGATTGTAAAATTCACCCAACCCTTGTTTACCATGGGTGGTTTAGCTTTTTCTGGGCGAGATATTTTTTTATTTTTGGGCGGCGCTTTTTTAATTGCAAAAGCAACCCAAGAAATTCATTATGAAATGAGCGAAGAGATCGAAGAAAAAAAAGTGCTTTTAAAAAGCGTGACGTTTCAACGTGTGGTGATTCAAGTGGCGTTGATGGATGTGGTTTTTTCATTGGACAGTGTATTGGCCGCGATCGGTTTAACGCAGCATTTCACGGTCATGGCCATTGCAATTACCTGTGCAATTTTGGTCATGGTGTACGCGAGTGAGGCAGTGAGTCTTTTTATTGAAAAACATCCCACCATTAAAATGTTGGCGTTAAGTTTTTTAATTCTGATTGGTACGTTGTTGGTGGCGGATAGTTTTTCGATGCATGTTCCTCGAGGGTATTTGTACTTCGCAATGAGCTTTTCCCTTGTGGTTGAATCGCTTAATTTATTGCGCCGCCGCCGCAAGCGTAATAACAAAATAAAAAAGGAATAAATGATGTTGTGGGTCAAAGCATTTCATATCATTGGGATGGTGGCTTGGTTTGCAGGACTTTTCTATTTACCGCGCTTGTATGTTTACCATGCCAATGCCACGGATCAGGTCAGCATCGAGCGCTTCAAAATCATGGAGCGCCGGCTTTATTATGGCATCACATGGCCGGCAGCTCTTGTGACCACGCTCTTAGGGGGGGTGTTGTTGTCCTACAACATCCATTACTACTTAATGGCAGGGTGGATGCATCTGAAATTGAGTTTGGTTGTTTTACTGTGGCTCTACCATTTGGTCAATGGCCGTTACTTAAAGGCTTTTGCCGCAGACCGCAATACCCATACAACTCGCTTTTATAGGGTATTTAATGAAGTCCCGACTTTGTTACTGATGGGGATCGTTTGTATGGTTGTGGTAAAACCTTATTAGGGCGTGCCATCAATTACAGTGAGGAAAATTCGGACTATGCAGTTTCGTTGGGTAATTGTTGATGTAGAAACAACGGGTCTAAATGTTCGGTATGATAAAATCATCGAAATTGCGGTATGCATAATGACGGAGAGGGGAATAGAAAGTTCCTGGTCCAGTTTGATTAATCCCGGACGAAGCATTCCTGAAACCATAATGCGATTAACTGCTATCACCAATGACATGGTCCAAGATGCGCCGAGTTTTTCTGAAATAGCAGTTGAATTAAAAGGGCGTTTGGAATGTGCTATCTTTGTGGCTCATAATGCGCGATTTGATTATGGTTTTATAAAAAATGCGTTTAAAGACGTAGGCCTAGATTTTCGAACCCCTGTACTTTGCACGTTAAAATTATTGCGATCGCTGTATCCAGGCTTCACCCGCTATGGCCTAAACGATTTAGCTGAACGGTTTGGATTGGTTTCTCCTCATGCACATCGAGCTATGCGTGATGTTGAGACATTACAAGCTTTGCTAATGCACGCAATAAACCATTTAGGTTTGCCAGCGGTGATGTTGAGCGCAAAGAAATGTTATTCTAGGTCGTCTCTGCCGTCTCATTTGAAAACAGATATTAAAACCATTCCTGATAGTCCAGGCGTTTATATATTTTATGGAAATACCCAAAATTTACCCTTATACATCGGGAAAAGCATTCAATTGCGTCAACGCATTATGTCTCATTTTCAATCGGATCACCTGCATGCCAAAGAGTTTGCGCTGTCCCAACAAGTCGTTCGCATCGAAATAATTCCAACGGCAGGGGAATTAAGTGCTTTATTGCTAGAATCGACCTTGGTGAAAGAAAAAATGCCTTTGTACAATAGGAAATTACGTCGTACAAAAACAATGGTGGGTTTTCAATTGCAAGAGCGGGAGGGCTATTTGCATGTGGAGAGGGTTCGGGCGGTGGGTGAAGACACCGATTGTAATTCATTGATTGGCGCATACAAGAGCATGGCCGCGGCCCAAAAAGCGTTGTTGGACCTAATAAAAACACACCAATTGTGTTCCAAACTCTGTGGTTTAGAGCAAAGCAAAAAAGCATGTTTTTCTTATCAATTGAAACGATGCTTGGGCGCGTGCCTTCAAAAAGAACCTGCCTTAGACTATAACCAACGGGTTCAAGATGCTTTTTCGTCGCTTAAAATTGCAGAGTGGCCTTATCCGGGCTCTATCGTTATCAAAGAACAGTGTGAAATTAATCAGATGACCCAATACATGGTGTTTGATCACTGGCGGTTGATTGGGACATGTGAGAGCAAAGAGGGGCTTGAGGCGATTACATCATACAAAGGACCCCACGATCTGGATGCTTATAAGGTCCTTCGTTATTATTTAACCCATGCACTCAAGTCTGAGCAGTTGGTCGTGGGGTTAAAATAGCAAAGGTCACCAAGACTTATCCTTGGATGTTAATATGCGCTAAAGACAAAGGCCACTCGAGAGTGGCCTTGCAGTGAACACGTTCTGCGCAAGGCAAATCGATGTTCTACAATATAAGTATAGTAAATCCTGTTCTTTTGTCAAATTATTAAACAATTAAATTTAAATGCAGAATACAAGGGATATGTCATAAAGAACCCATATTAAATTTTCATTTGGAGTACATTGAAAATCAAATACGGCAAATTAGTAAAATCTATCCTAATATCAACTTATAACAGAATTATTAAAAAGTAGTAGCCTTTAACATTTAGGGAGCGCGATATGAAACATCAGACAACCAGCCCTCAACCACAAGCAGTGGAACGAAAAGATAAGCATCCTGCCGATGAATCTAAAATTAACAAGAAAGTCGAGAAGCTCAATAGTCCTCATCCAAATAAAGTGGGGAGTAAACGTTAAGTCTCTTTTTTTTTAGCTTTTGGTGCATATGCTTGATGGATTCTCCTATTGATTAACCATTTACAATAACACCCCCATTCGGATGCAAAACTTGACCTGTCATATAAGATGAATCCTGCGAAGCTAGGAATACATAAGCCGGAGCGATTTCACTCGGTTGCCCAACGCGTTCCATGGGGACTTGCAACCCAAATTCAGCTACTTTTTTAGCAGAAAAGCTTGCAGGAATTAAAGGGGGCCAAACAGGGCCTGGAGCCACAGCATTCACCCCTAAAAATATTTGATCTGGGTTTTGACCACGGCAACAAAACGCAGGCATCCGTGGTCAAGATAAACTATTTATTTTTTAATACGCACATTTTTATTCTTGAGGCGTTTCTTGGCTTGGTTTTTCACCAAGTGCCTTTCCCTCGCCAGCAGGCTCTACCTTTTCCGCTCCCTTTTCCTTGCAGGAACATGCTGCCATGGCAGGCATGGTGGAAAAACCAAAAATTGCCATTAATAGACCTATTACCATTGTTTTTTTCATGATTAGCTCCTTGATTAAAATTTCATTGATATAAACCATTTACCAAATGATACATGGTTGCGGATTGATCATCGGCCCAGTTTTGATGCCAAACGCCTGATGAAACGGGGGCATATTGGCCAATGTGCCATTGACTCTATACATATTCGGAGGGTGTGGATCGGTGGTGACCAAATTTTTAGCTTGTTCTGGCCGTATGTTATTGGCCCAAACGTGAGCAGCGCCTAAGAAAAATTGTTGGTCAGGGGTAAAACCGTTCAGTGTCGGTGCTGTTTTATAGTCTTTGGAGGCATGAAACGCATTGTAAGCGAGCATGAGCCCCCCTAAATCAGCGGTGGCTTCTCCAACCACCAAAGGCCCCTGCACAGCCATATCACCTTCGACTTTGTAATTGGAGTACTGATTGACAATGCATTGGGTGGCGGCTTGGAATTTTTTTAAGTCTTCAGCAGTCCACCAATTGTTCAAGTTACCATGGCCATCAAATTTTGCTCCTTGATCGTCAAAACCGTGCGTGATTTCATGGCCAATGACAAACCCAATGGCACCATAATTCACCGCCGCTGGAGCAGCAGGATCAAAAAAGGGGGGTTGCAGGATGCCTGCCGGTAAATTGATGCTGTTCATGGAGGGATCATAATAAGCATTTATGGTCTGAGGTGTCATTTCCCATTCGGTGCGATCGATGGGTTTGCCAATTTTATTGAGTTCTCTTTGCACAAGAAACTCACTGGCACGCAAGACATTTAATACATAAGGGCCGCGATCGATGTTTAATTTTGAATAATCCCACCATTTGCTGGGGTAACCGACCCGGTCTTCGATGAGGCTGAGCTTCTTCAACGCCGCATCACGCGTGGCTTGAGTCATCCAGGGCAAGGTTTGCAGATCATTGTGCAAAGCTGCTCGTATGTTTTGAACAATGCTTAACACTTCTTGTTTTGACGTTGGGGAAAAATATTTTTCCACGTACAACTGGCCAATTGCAAAGCCTAACGCGGAGCTTTCCGTGGACACCACGCGTTTCCAGCGTGGCAATATTTTCTCTGCGCCGGTTAACGCTTTGGTCATTTTAAAGTTTTGTTCAACAAAAGGTTTTGAGAGGTAGGCGGCTAACTCATCGAGCAAATGCCACCGTAAGTAAGTTTTCCAATCTTGAATGGAAACTTGGGTGAGCTGGTCATTCAACATTTTAAAAAATGGAGGGGTGGCTAAATTGACATGGCGGATATCGGGTTGGCCCATTTGCCGTAAATAATTCGACCATGAAAAATTGGGGGTCATGGTGTCCAATGTTGCAATGTCAGTCATGTGGTAAATGGCATGGGGATCGCGCATGGCAATTTGTGACATGGATGCTTTTGCAAAACGTGTTTCGATGTTCATCACAACCTGCGCTGCTTTGCTGGCTGTGGTTGGATCATCACCGAGTAACTCAAACATGCGAGCCATGTGTTGTACAAAGTCAGCGCGAATTTGTTGGAAGCGTTTATCCTCTTTTAAATAGTAATCGCGGTCTGGTAGACTCAATCCTCCTTGCAGGAGCGCGCCTATCATTTGTGTGCTTTGTTTAAAATCTTGCATGTTTGTGAAATTGAAAAAAGCGCCAACGCCCATTTGGTGCAAATGGACAATTTCGGTGTGCAAGTCCGTTAAATTGGTGATGGCGTTGATGCGGGCAAATTCGTTGTGCAAGGGTGAGATACCCAATTTATTAATGTTGTTTTTATCCATGCCGCTGTAATAAAAGTCACCTATTTTTTGTTCAATACTGCCGTGTTTTGCTTGTTTATCATCGGCGGCCTGGATGAGCAATTGATGGATACGCTTTTGAGTTTGCTCATGCAGGATGGTGAAGACCCCCCAACTTGAATATTCTGCTGGAATAGGATTTTGTTGTTGCCATGCACCATTGGCGTAACCATAAAAATCTTGGTCTAACGGGGTGTTCGGGGCAATCCAATTTAAATGGAGTGCTTCCAATACGTCCGGTGGTGGTGTTGTCGGTTTTGCAAAAGTCGTGAATGCACATAACAGTGCTGTTGTTAACGTCAATAATCGTGGCATACAAAAATCCTAATATAAATGCAAGACTAGATTACAGCGATTAATCCTCCGACTCAACAAAAAATAAAACCTAACATGGCAAACAGGTTGTTTTGTGGTTAGAAGTTTTGTTGGGCCTTGGCCCAACAATCTACTTGCATTCATAGGGATGTTGCGAATAACCTATGAACTTAAGGAATATTTACAAGTCCATCCACATGCAATACCGTAGAGTGATTATTCCGGGCAGCAGCTATTTTTTCACACTCGTGCTGCAGGATAGACGAAGCGACTTATTAATCCGAAAAATAAATAAGTTACGTCAGGCTGTTAAGCAGGTTATTGAATGTTATCCTTTTATCATTGATGGTATCGTGGTGTTGCCTGATCATCTTCATGTCATGATGACCTTGCCGCCAGGGGACGCAAACTATGCTCAACGAGTGGGGTTTATCAAAAGTAGTTTTTCACGGCAAATTGAATCATTAGAACCGATTAGCGCATCGAAAAAAAGCAAACGGGAACGAGGTATTTGGCAACGCAGGTTTTGGGAGCATACGATCAGAGATGAGCTGGATTACTCGCGTCATATGGATTATATACACTACAATCCCGTTAAGCATGGCTATGTGAAATCACCTGCTGAATGGCCGTATTCAAGCATTCATCGCTCTATTAGCTTAGGTATTTTACCGCATGATGGGGCAGATTTTGAGCCTTGTAGTGCTCAAACATTTGGTGAATAAAATTAACTCAAACAGGGTGTTGGGCCAAGGCCCAACCTACCACGAAGTCATTGTATTTGTAGGTTGGGCCTTGGCCCAACAAAAAATCTACTGCTTTGATGATATATCAACAACGCCATATTGCTGCTGATAGGTCACCAAGCGATTGACCAGTTCGGTTTCATTTTGATTTTGCAGGTACGCAATTAAATCATGCAAGGTGATAATGGACATGACCTCGATGCCTTGGTTTCGAATGTCCTCAATAGCGGATTTATCCGTCAAACCGCGTTCGCAACGATCAAGCGCGATGATGATGGCTGTTAATTTTCCACCGTGTTCTTGAATAAAATGCTGCGCCTCTCGAAAAGCAGTTCCGGCCGTGATGACATCATCAATGATCACCGTATTGCCTGATAATGGTGAACCGATCAACTGTCCACCTTCACCATGGGATTTTACCTCTTTGCGGTTAAAAGTAACGCTCACATCTACACCATGTTCTGCCAGAGCGACCGCAGTTGCTGTTGCTAAAGAAAAACCTTTGTAGGCTGGCCCAAAAAGATGTTGGAACGGTATTTGTTGGTGGATTAACGTTTGCGCATAAAATTGGCCGAGCTGTTGCAATGCAGAGCCTTGGTAAAACAGACCGGCATTAAAAAAATAAGGGCTGAGTCGCCCTGATTTTAATTTAAATTCACCAAATTTAAGCACCTTGCATTGCAACGCTAAACGAATAAAAGATGTTTTAATGTTATCCATAGTCGAGTTTCTTTCTCATTGTTAGAAGTTGCAAAGCATATTTATCATTTTATGTCATTTTTTATCGATATTCTATCTGTGCAGTTGTGTCTCTATCCATCTCTTTGTCGATTGAATTTGAATAGTTTTGACCTAATTTTTTGTCAGTGGATAACTTACGAGTCGTAGCTAAAGGGGCTATGGGTTGAGATGACACGGACGATACTCCTGGAGAATTGCTGCGCGAAGTCAGTGTTGAGTATGCTCCATTGTCAAAACTAAACTCTGACCCATTGTCAGAACCAAACTCTGACCCATTGTCAGAACCAAACTCTGACCCATTGTCAGAACCAAACTCTGACCCATTGTCAGAACCAAACTCT